>JANZZC010000065.1 GCA_026419575.1 Thermomicrobium sp.
CGCTTGCGCTCGGCCGGAATCGGACGATGGCGTGCGGAGATCGCCGACGGTCGCCGTTCTCCCTTCCACGGTCGGCGAGCGGTGCGTTGCCGGAAGCAGGGACATCGGCGCGGCGGGCTGCGACTGCCGCCGGCCCCGGCATCGGGGCGAGGCGCTCGTCGCGTGCCCGGTCGAGAGCGTGCCTGCGCGGTGGCCCGGCGCACCTCGTTCGTCCGTCGCGGGAGGTCCGATGGACGGGCGCGCCCGCTGGCCAAACCCCGCCTGCCGGATCGGTCGACCCTACCGGACACCCGGGGCCGCGCTCCGGCCGTGCTCGGCGACGTCGGTCGCTGGCCGGCGCGCGGCGATCGGGTGCGCGAACCGCCGGACCGGGGCGCGAGACACGGCCGTCTACCGCACGGGGAGCTCGGAGCGCGAGCGCGTCGCTCCCCATCCTTTTCCGGTCCTGCCGGAGACTCGACGTTCGCTCGCGCCGGCGGGTGCTGCTGTCCGCCGGCACGTAGCCGCGCTCCACGACACGGCGGCAGGAGGGCCGGTCACGCGTCGGGCGAACAGCTCGCGAAGTGATTGCACCTCGGACAGCTGGCGCCCGATACCAGCCGCATTCGGGTATACTTTGGTACCGTGTTCCCCGTGCGCTCGGGTGGGACGGTCCGGGGAGGGAAGGGGTGCAGTGGCGGGAGCCGCTGCAGCTGCTGGTGGGGAACCGGCGGTTCGCAGCGCTCTGGACTTCCGATCTGGTCGCGACGATCGGCGATCGGGTGCACCGGGTCGCGCTCGCGGCGCTGGTGTACGAACTCACCGGCTCCATGACGGTCGCTGGCCTGGCCTTCCTCGCGTCGGGCTTGCCTGACCTCGTGCTCGGCCCGCTCGCGGGCGTCGTCGTCGATCGGGTGGATCGGCGAGCGGTGATGATCGCTTCGGATCTCGCGCGCGTGGTGCCGGTGCTGCTCCTGCCGGTCGCTGGGCAGGCGTGGATCGGGAGCATCTACCTCCTCCTGTTCCTGATCAACGCGGCTGCCATCCTGCACCGGCCGGCCAAGATGGCGGCCATCCCGGCGGTCGTGCCGTCGGCACAGCTGACGACGGCGAACTCGCTCTCCTCGTTGGCGGAAAGCCTCGGGGACATCGGCGGGTATCCGTTGGCCGGGCTCGTCGTGGGAGGACTGGTGGCGACGCTCGGGAGCGAACGCGGGCTCGTCGTCGCCTTCGTCGTCGCTGCCCTCGGGTATGTCCTCTCGGCGATGGTGCTCTGGCCGCTGCGGCTCCCGCCGTTGCCGCGAGGGGAGAGCTCGAGCGTCGGCTTCGTCTGGCAGGAGCTCGCGCACGGGGTGCGCTATCTCTTCGCGAACGCACTACTCAGAACGAACACCTTCCTGGTGGGGACGGGTGCGGTCGCGATCGGTATGGCGATGCCACTCCTCGTCGGGTACGCCTACGGGCGACCTGGCCAGGGAGAAGTGGCCTACAGCCTACTCAACTTCGGGATCGGCGTCGGGAGCGTCGCTGGTGCACTGTTGGTGGGGACGCTGAACGTGCGGCGCCTCGGGACGCTCGTCCTCGTCGGTCTGGTCGTTATGGGCATGGGGTTGGCCGGGCTGGGCTTGGAACCGCCGCTCTGGGTCGCGGTCGGGCTGACCGGGCTCACCGGGCTGGGGAATCTGCTGTTTCTGGTGCCGAGCGTCACGATCGTCCAGCGGGTGACGCCAGCGAGCTTGATGGGTCGCATCTTCGCCTTGCGGTCGACCGTGCTGTTCACGGCGCTCATCGTCGCCAACGGGATCGGCGGCTGGTTGGGCGACCGGATCGGGGCGGACCGCGCGTTCCTCCTGATCGGTAGTCTCCTCATCGCGGCGACGCTCACCGCCGCGTTCGTCCCCGCGACGCTCGCGGCCGATCGCCTGGACGACTGGACGCTCGAGCCGTCGGGTTGAGACGCTATACTTCGTCACCGCAGTTCGGAGAGGGGCGATCGTGGCGGAACATCCGCTCGCACGCGAGGTCTACCGCTCCTTCACCGCGCGCCGGCTGACACTGGCGACGGCCGAGTCGTGTACCGGCGGGCTCATCGGGCATCTGGTCACCTCGGTACCGGGGAGCAGCGAGTATTACGTCGGCGGGGTGATCGCCTACAGCAACCGCGTCAAGCAGGAGTTCCTCGGCGTACCCGAAGCGGTGCTCCGCACGGTGGGCGCGGTGAGTCGAGAGTGCGCCGAAGCGATTGCCCGGGGCGCCCGCGAACGCTTCGGCACCGACTACGCGGTCGCGACGACCGGCATCGCTGGCCCTGGAGGCGCGACACCGACCAAGCCGGTCGGGCTCGTCTACGTGGCGTGCGCCGGGCCGGACGGCGTGATCGTCGAGGAACATCGGTTCGGCGGGACGCGCTGGGAAAACATCGAGCAGGCGGCGGAGGCGGCGCTGCGGCTCCTGCTCCGGGTCGCCGTAGGGTGAGCGGGCGCTCCTGGCATTGGAAACGAGCGAGGGCGATGGAATACGAGAAGACGCAGCTTCCGAATGGTCTCCGCATCGTCACGAGCCGGATGCCGCATGTCCGCTCGGCGACGGTGATCGTCTACGTCGCGGTCGGATCGCGGTACGAAGCTGATCCGGTCGCGGGCATCTCGCACTTCCTCGAGCACATGCTGTTCAAGGGGACGGAACGGCGACCCGATCCCGTCCTGATCAGCGAGGCGATCGAGGGGGTCGGCGGCATCATGAACGCGTCGACCGGGCGGGAGTCGACCGACTACTGGGTCAAGGTGCCGAGCGCGCATCTGGCGCTGGCGTTCGACGTGCTCGCCGACATGTTGCGGCACTCGTTGTTCGATCCGGTGGAGCTGGAGAAGGAGCGGCACGTCATCGTCGAGGAGATCCACGGCATCCGCGATACGCCGGACGACTACGTGCACGACCTCGTCGATCGAGCCTTGTGGGACGGTCATCCGATCGGGCGTCCGATCGTCGGTTTCGAGGAGACGGTGGAGCGGATCGAGCGGGAGGAACTCATCGCCTATCTCCGGCAGCATTACCGGGCTGACCGCATGGTCGTGGCGGCGGCGGGGGATATCGAGCACGAGCAGATCGTCGAGTTGGTGGAGCGCTACTTCGGAGACCTCGAGCCGGGTGCGCCGGTCGATCCGCATCCGGCGCGGTTGGAGGACGCGCGGTCGGGCGTGTACGTGTTGACGCGAGCGACCGAGCAGGCGCATCTCTGCCTGGCCTGGCCGGCGCTGCCCTACCGGGACGAGCGTCGGTTCGTGCAGGGGATGCTGGACGCCGTTCTGAGTTCCGGCATGAGTTCGCGGTTGTTCCGGGAGATCCGCGAGCGGCTGGGGCTGGCGTACGAGGTCTACGGCTACGTGCGGGAGTACGCCGACGTCGGCCAGGGGGTCGTGTACGCTGGCACGGACATCGAGCGAGCCGAGCGGGCGCTCCGTGCCGTGCGTGGCGAGCTGGACAAACTGGTGCGCGAGCCGGTACCGACCGAGGAACTCGAGCGGACGAAGGAGCTCCGGGTCGGACGGATCGTCATGGGGCTGGAAGACAGCCGAGCGGTCGCCGGCTGGATCGGTGGGCAGGAGCTCGTGTTCGGCGAGGTGCTCACGCCGGAGGAGGTGATCGCCCGGATCCGTGCGGTCACCAGCGAGCAGATCCAAGCGCTCGCGCAGGAACTGTTGCGGCCGGAGCGCTTCGCGCTCGCGGTCATCGGTCCGTTCGAGGACGCCGAGCGGCTGGTCGCGGCCGTGCGCGAGAGCTAACGCCGCTGACCGACGAGTTGCTCGATCCAACCACGCTCGCGACCGATGGTGGTCGTGGGGCCGTGGCCGGGGAACACGACGGCGTCGTCCGGAAGCTCCAGGAGCCGCCGCAGCGTGCGCAACGTGTCCTCCATGCTCGAGCCGGGTAGGTCGACCCGACCGTACCCGCCCGGAAACAGGGTGTCGCCGCCGAAGAGCCAGCGCCGCTCGGGCTCGTAGAGCGAAATCTGTTCCGGCGTGTGCCCGGGTGTGTGGATGACGCGGAAGCGCAACGGTGGGAAGTCGATGGTGTCGCCATCGCGCACGAGTTCGTCCGGTGGCGCTGGTTCGATCTCGAACGGCAGCGGCGTGAGCAACGAGCGGGGCTGCTCCAGCCGCGGCACGGCCTCCGGGTGCGCGATGATGGGCGCGCCGGTCTCGCGCCGGAGCTTCGCCGCGTCGACGATATGATCCCAGTGCGTGTGCGTGATGACGATCCGCTCGAGCCGCGCCCGCCGGCGGTCGAGTTCGTCGAGCACCGGCAGCAACGAATCGGGCGGCGCATCGATCAGGAGCGCGCGACCATCGGCGACGAGCAGGTACGCGTTCGTCTCCAACGGGCCGCAGGGCAGCGTCACGATCTCGACGTCCACGCCGTCTCTCCCTCCTCCGGTACCCGCGCTCGATCATAGCCCAGACGCGCGGGACAACGGTAGAGGGTTAAAGGTCTCGGCGCTGGAAGCGCACCATAGCGAGGACGAGCATGACCACGGCGTAGCCGATGCTGTAGTAGACCGCGAGCGAGCTCGGGGGAACGGTCGTGCCGAACGGCGTGGGGCCGAGGAAGTTGACCGCGATCCGCGGCTGGACGAGGTAGCTGGCCAACCGCCACATGCTGTCGCTCGGCACGAAGAGCGAGGAAAGTACCCCGATGCGCACGAGCACGTCGTTGTCGAGCGCGGTGCCGATCTGCTCGACGAGTCCCCCGGTGATGGCCATGCCGTACAGCATGAAGACGATGACGCCGTTGGCGACGGTGGAGAAGAGCGTGCTGCCGAGGATCGTCAGGCTGAGCAGCATCAGCGCGACGAGGACGATCAGTGCGTACGCCTGGAGGACATTCGGTGGCGCGTAACCACCGACGATGCGTGCCGTCACGACGACCGCAGCGACCATGATGCCGATGTAGACGACGAGCATCGTGGCGTAGCCGAGCCACTTGCCGAGGACGATCTCCCAGCGGCGGATCGGCTTGGGAACGATCGCGTGCAGGGTCCCTTGCTCGATTTCGCTGGCGATCGTACCGACCGAGGCGAAGATGGTCATGATCCCCGCCAAGAAGTTGACTGTCCAGAGGCCGAGGAGAACCATCGCGCTGGCGAAGACCTCGTACGGCAGCACGGTGGTCGCACCGCTCGCGGCACGCCGGGCCTCCATCGCTCGCCAGTCCTGGACGAACAAGTGGAAACCCCACACGTAGAGCGCGGCGAAGACGACGCTCAGGAGCACGACGCCGAGGACAAGCTTCTTGCGCAGCCCCTCGCGGAACGTCAGGCGGGCGATGACGAGCGCCTTGGTCATGCCGGCGGTCGCTCTCCGTCTTCGACCAAGCGGACGAACAGATCCTCGAGCGAGCGGCGTTCCGGAACGACGCCGTACACTGGTACTCCGGCTCCGACGAGCAGGTCGACGGCACGAGCGATCGTCGCCTCGTCCGGAGCGCGGACGGTCAGCGTCGGTCGTTCCCCGGGACGCACGTCTTCGACGCGAACGATGCGTTCGAGCGCAGCGAGCGTGCCGTCCGGTAAGGCACCGAGCCGGAACTCCACGACGAGCTCGCCGCGCAGGAGCTCGTCGAGGGGGCCGATGGCGATGACGCGCCCGCGGTTAACGAACGCCACCCGATCGCAGACCGCCTCGACCTCACTCAGGAGATGCGAGTTGAGAAAGACCGTGACTCCTTCCGCGCGCAAGCGACGGATCACGTCGCGGACCTCCCGTCGCCCCAGCGGGTCCAAAGCGGAAGTCGGCTCGTCGAGGATCACGAGACGCGGCGAGCCGAGAAGCGCCTGGGCGATGCCGATCCGCTGCTGCATCCCCTTGGAGTAAGTACGGATGCGCCGGTGTGCCGCGTCGGTCAAGCCGACGAGCTCGAGCACCTCGGGTATCCGCCGGCGCCGCTCGGCACGGCTGAGGCCATAGAGTTGGGCGTGCAGATCGAGCAGTTCCTCGCCCGTCAGCCAGTCGTGGAAGCGGAAGAGTTCGGGGAGATACCCGATCTGCCGCCGGGCGTGCGCGTCGCCGAGCGGACGCCCGAGCACCCAGCCAGTGCCGGCGGTCGGGCGGATGAGTCCGACGAGCATCTTCACCGCGGTCGTCTTCCCAGCTCCGTTGGGCCCGAGGAAGCCGAAGACCTCACCGTACCCGACGGTGAGCGTGAGATCCTCGAGCGCCACGCGGTCTCCGTAGATCTTGCGGAGACCGCGCGTCTCGATCGCCCAGGTCGTCGCGCTGGCAGGTTCTCCGCGAGCCGTCATGCTGGCGTTGCGTGCCTCGGACTGCGGTCGCTCCACGCGGTCAGCGCAACGAGCGTGCGACCGTGAGCACTTGGTCGGCACTCGCGTTCCCGCCGACGACGTGAAGGATGCCACGCTCCTGCCAGAGAACGGCAGCGCCCTCCGGCGACTCGATGAGCAAGCCGCTCGTTCCGCGCAGCGAAACGGTCCGCGAGGTCGCGTTCTCGGGCAAGGGGATGACGAGGGTCTCGCGCCAGTCGCGGACCGCGCGGATCTGCGCGACCACGTCGGGCGGAAGTCCCGGCAGCATCAGGAGGTCTTCGCGCAGTAGTTCAGGGTCGATTTCCGGCGGTAGCTCGAGCGTCGGGCTCTCGAGTTCGGCGACGACGAGCGCCCGGTCATCGCTCGTCCGCCACACCTGGGCGGCGCTCGCCGGGATGGTGAGGCCCACCGTGACGGTCGGCGTGACCGAGGGATCGGGGAGACTGGCGAACTGGAGACCGAGTCGGTCCAGTGCCTGCTGGGCGCGGGCGACGTCGATCGTCAGCGTCCGCTGCTGGGGGTCACCGACCAGGTAGCGCGGCGGTACGCTCGCGAACGTCTCCGGCAACGTCGCCGGTACGAGCGGGGAACGTCCGAGGTGCGCAGCGACGGCGTCGAGCGAATCGACCTCGCGGATCCCTGCGGCGCCGGCCTGCGGCGTGACCTGGAACGCCTGCTCGAGTTCCTGGTGGAACGCGGCGCGCTGCTCGGCGGTCACCCCGTCGAACTGCGCGCTCAAGGTGCGCAGCGTCTCGGCCGGAATGGTGACGGCAGCAAACTGCTGGATGCGGAACCGTTGCACCAGTTGGTCGGCGAGCGCGCCGACCGGTGCCAACCAGACGACCAGGGCCAGGACGAGCGTGGCGGTGACGAGCGAGGCAGCGAGGCGGAGACGCGGCATGGCAGGCTCTTTTCGGTAACGACCGGCAACGACGCGGTGGGGCTGACCGCTCTCCAGGGACTCCAGAGCGATGGCGACGAACCGGGCATCGTCGCGGAGTTCGTCCAGCCGCCGCCGACAACGGGGACAACCCGCGAGATGTTCGCGGAGCGCGCTGTCCGTCGGGTCGTCGACGAAGCAACGGAGCGTCCCGGTGGATGGGCATCGTCGCACCGGCCACGTCATGATCCTACCTCCTTCCCTCGGCTGGCGAGGGCCTCGTAGCGTTGCCGGAAGCGGCGCTCGGCGCGCGCGAGGAGCGTGCCGACGGAGTTCGGGCGGAGTCCCAGCGTCTGCGCGATCTCGTCGTAGGTCAGGCCGATGGATCGGAGCGCGAGGAGCGCCCGATCCCGCTCGGAGAGCTCCTCGAGGACGCTCCGGACCAGGAGCGCCGTCTCGGTGCCAGTATGGTCGGCGTCGGCGGCCTGCTGGCGAGGCCAGTCCAGCCGGAACCATCGCAGCCAGTGGAAACGTGCGCGGCGTTGCGCCCGCAGTGCGTTCAATGCCAGGTTCGTCGTCACCCGGGTCAGCCAGAGTCGGAGCGCCTGCGGCCCGTCCAGAACCGGTGGGCGCTGGTAGAGCCGCAGGAAGACCTCCTGGCACACGTCCTCGGCGTCCTCGTGCTGCCCCAGGATGCGGAGCGCGACGCGTCGCACGTGGTGACGGTACCGCTCGTGGAGGAGCGCGAAGGCGTGCTCGTCGCCCTGCCGGGCTGCCTCGAGGAGTTCTCGGTCGCTCACCGTCGTCTGGAGCATTGCAGTGTCTCCACCTCCTGGACATCACAATGAAACACCGCCGGGCTCCCTCGTGTGACAGGTCCGCCCGGTGGTGTCGACCGAACCGGAGGTTTCGAAATCGGCTGCTCCTCACGGTGTCGGGGATATGGCCGGTGTCCGCGCTGGGCTGGGACTGGCTTGCGGCGTGCGGGCCGGTGCCGTCGGCGTCCGGACCGGTGTCGTCGCTGGCGTGCGCGCGGGAGTCGCGGCCGGCGTCGTTGCCGGCGTCCGTGCTGGCGACGCCGCTGGTGTGGTGCGTGGGGTCGCGGCTGGGGTCGGTGTCCGCGGCGCAGCAGCTGGGGTGGTAGCGCGGGTCGGTGTCGGAGTGGCTCCACCCCCACGGCAGGCCGGAAGCGCGAGGAGAACGAGGCCGAGCAGGGCGATCGTCACCAGGAGAAGCCGACGCGGGCGTCTCGGTCGCATGAGGCACACCTCCCTTCGACCACGGTCTCGTGACCCCCGGTCGGTCGACGAGAGCCCCGACGGTGCTCTCCACGATCGTTCAACACCGTCGGCTGGGTGGAGCTGACACCCCGCATGGAGCCGGTGCTGTGGTACAGTCGGCGCCGGTCGACGAGCGCGGGAGCTCGTCCGGAAGGGAAGCGAGCGATGGGGCGACGAGGGGTGGGCCTGCTCCTACTGCTGGGTGTCGTGGCGG
>JANZZC010000105.1 GCA_026419575.1 Thermomicrobium sp.
GCCTACGACCCGTCGGACCGGCCGGCCACCGCCAAGGCGGCGGCCATCGCCGGGATGGCCATGACCGAGAAGCAAGGCGGCAGCGACGTGCGGGCCAACTCGAGCCGGGCGGTGCCCGCCGTGCCGTCGCCTCGAGGCCGGACGAAGCCCGACCTGCCCGGTTCCCGCGGGCCGGGCCGCACCCGCGCACCGCTCCCGCTGCGCCCCGACCGTCGGCCCGGCACGCCGCCCCCAGCGGTCGCGCGCGCCTGGCCGCGGTCGGGAGCACCGACAGCGCGGATCGGCGCGCTCTCGCGGCGGATGCCTACCGCCCGAGTGCGTCCGCGCGGTCGCACGCCGGGCGCGTTCCCGGTCGGTGCGTGCGTTCCGGCGGCCTGGGCGCGCGGCGACGGTCTCGCTCCCGCAGGAGCTCCGGAGAGGCCCGAGCCGCGCGGGACCGAGCTGCCCGGCGGAAGGCGCCTCTCTCCCTCCCGACGCGCCGGCGATCCGGCATCCTGGCTGGTCGGCGCGTCCGACCCGGCGCCCCGGCGGCCGCGGTCTCCAGCCGCACGCTGCCCGGCTCGTCCCCTGCTCGGCCGGCGCGACCGACCGGTCGCCGGAGCGGCCTGCTCGCTGGTCGCCCGCCCCTTGCCGGGGCGCGTTCCAGTGTGCTATCCACTGTGCACATCGGCAGGGCATCTCGTGTCGAACGGCTGCGGGGGAACCCGATGCGCCAGCGTGGAACCTGGGACGATCCGATGCTCGATTTCGACGACGAGTGGGACGCCGTCGGCCGCGCTTCCCGGCACCGTCGCCTGGCGCGCCGCGACGCGGTCTCGCTCGAAGACGCCCGACGGCTCTGGGAGCCGGTCGTCTGCCCTGCCTGCGGAGCCCGGCACGTCGATACGCGGTCCGTCCGCTTGCGCCGCGCCGGTCGCACCGTCGAGGCGCGCTGCGGCGCCTGCGGCACGGTCGCGGCGGTCTATGCGCATGGCGTGTGGACCTCATGAGCCGGCGGTTTCCCTGGCGTCGCTTCGTCGCGCGCTTCCGCGAGCCGCGGCCTGGCCTGGTGGTCACTGCCTCCACGCAGCTCGCTCCCGGCATCGTCCACCTGCCCGATCCCGGTGACGGTGCGCTTCGGATCGAGGCCGACGACCTCGTCCTCGACGGCCGGGGGGCGGTCCTCGACGGGGGCGGTCGCGGTGGTATCGGCATCCTCCTGCGCGGCCGGCGCCGGGTCGTGCTGCGCAACCTCACGGTGTGCGGCTACGCCTGGGCCGTCGTCGCCATCGACTGCACGGAGCTGGTGATCGAGGACTGCGACCTCTCGGACAACGGCCGGAGCGACGGCACGTTCCTCGACATCACCCGCGTCGACGAGGGTACCGGCGGCGGCGTCCGGCTCGTCCGTACCGTCGCCAGCCGGGTCGCCCGCGTCCGCGCGATGTACCAGGATACCGGCGTCGACGCTCTCGCCTGCCGCGGACTGACTGTCGTCGACTGCGAGCTCTCGCACAATGCCGCCTGGGGGATCCGCCTGCACGGCTCGTCCGACTGCCGGCTCGAGCGCAACCGGGCGCGGCACGTCAACCGCTGCGGCGGCAGCGGCTGCGACGCTGCCGGTATCCTGCTCACTGCTGGCTCGCACCGGAACCTCGTCGCCGGGAACGACCTGCGCTGGTCGGGCGACGGCTTCTTCCTCGGTAACCAGTTCAGCCCACCCTCCGACGACAACCTGGTCGTCGGTAACGACGGCTCCTACTCGCCCAACAACGCGTTCGAGGCGACCTTCTCGCGCGGCAACGTCTTCCGGCGCAACCGGGCCTGCTGGAGCAACTTCGGCTTCTGGCTGGGCTTCTCGACCGATACGGTGCTCGAGGAGAACCTCGTCACCGATAACCGCGTCGACGGCGTCCACTGGGAGCACGGCGCGCGCGGGATCCTGCGCGGCAACCTGGTCGCTCGCAACGGCCGCGACGGCGCCGCCTTCACCCTCGACCCGGCCAACCGCGATTTCCCCGACCGATGCGTCTCGACGGGGCACGAGCTCCGCGGCAACCGGTTCGTCGCCAACGGCCGCGCTGCCGTCTTCCTCCTCCACACGACCGGCACGCGGCTCGCCGCGAACCGCTACGAGCAGGAAAAGATTCCGGTGCTCCTCGCCGGCGACACGCGCGACAACGACATCCAGGACGTGTTCGCGATCCCCTGAACGCTGCTCGATCCGGAGTGCGCCGCCCGCTCGGGTTCCCGGACCTCGGCAGTGCCCACCGCGCGCCGTCGCGCTCCCCTGCCGGGGCGGCTCGTCCTTCGCGTCTGGACGACGGCGAGAAGCGCGACCAGGAGCTGGCTCCAGAATCCCCAGGCGTCCCGGACCGTCCAGGAGCCGAGGTCGGACCACCCGTGCGGGACGACGAGAAGGTCTGCCAGCCACCGCCGGGCGAACAGCGCCTCCAGCACGCCGCTCCGGGTGCCGGTGCGCAGCCCGGTGACGAGCCCGACCACCGTCCGCGCCAGGTGCTGGCTCCAGCGAGCGAGCGGGGCCATGCATGCCAACGCCATCAGGCTCGCCCGCCTGGCCGGCTTCTGCCGGAACAGGAAGGCGGCGGGGAGCGGTGGCGCGCCGGGCGCGAGGAACCAGTCGGCGATGCGCCGGAGCTCGGTGGTTCTCGCAGGCGCGCCGTACCGGGTCGCGAGCACCCGACCGGTCCAGCCCCAGAGCCAGGCGCCCCACCGCGCGGGCGCCAGCGCGATCCCCTGCCGGACGTGCGTTCCCATGCGGTACCTCGCGCCTCGGTGCGGAGCGGAGACCGAGCGGGGAGGCAGCCCGGACCGGCCACCGGCGTCGAGCCGAACGTTCGCGCGCGGTCACGGCGGCGAGGCCGCCGAAACGACGTGGCGTACCGTCCGCCGCGTATGGCTGCGGACTCAGACCGAGCGTTCGCGCTCCTCGCCGGCCGGCTCGGCTGGCGCGCCGACGAGGAGTTCCGCGAGATACGTCAGCGCGGCACCGGCCCGCGCCCGCACGACGACGTGCGCTTCCCGGTCGAGCGGCGTCGGCTCGTCGTTGACGATGGCGACGAAGGCGCCGCTGCGGGCCGCCCGGCGCGGCACGTGCGCAGCCGGGACGACGGCGAGCGAGGTCCCGACGACCAGCATCACCGGCGTCGTCTCGGCGAGCGCGAGCGCCCGTTCGAGCAGCCGGCGCGGTACCGGCTCGCCGAAGGCGACGGTCGCTTCCTTCAGCAGGCCGCCGCAGACCGGGCACGCCGGGATCGTCCCCGGCGGGCCGGGGTCGAACCGTTCGGCCGGCCAGAGGAGCTCGCAGGCGAGGCAGCGGATCGCGTGGGCCGTCCCGTGCAGCTCGATCACCCGTTCCGGCGGACTCCCCGCCTTCTGGTGCAGTCCGTCGATGTTCTGCGTCACGATCGTGTCCAGGTACCCGGCAGCCTGCAGCCGCGCCAGCGCGATGTGCCCGGCGTTCGGCCGCGCGCTCGCCAGGACCGGGTAGCGCTCCCGCCGCCGATCCCAGTAGCGACGGCGCACTTCCGGATCGGCGAGGAAGTCGCGGAAGCGCGTCGGGTTTTCCCGCGACCACAGCCCGTTCGGCCCGCGGTAATCGGGGATGCCCGATTCGGTCGAGATACCGGCGCCCGTGAAGGCCATGCCGGGGCCGCGCTGGTAGAGCGCGTCGGCAATCGCCTCGACGAGGCGGCGCCGCTCGACCGTCAGCGTCTCCCGTTCCATCCTGCTCCCCCTCTCCGGCAGGCAATGCTACCAGCCGAGCGGCCCGGCGGAGGCCCGGTCCGCTGCGACCGGCACCGTGCGTCGGAGCGTGGCAGGGACTCGACGCGCTTCCGCCGTCCGATCCGCCCCGGTCGGCGATCCGCCCACCGCTGTCGCCGCACCACCCAGCGCGGTGGGCGAGATATGCCTCGCCCGCAGGGCGACGCACGCGTCGCCCCTACAACGGGGTGCGTGCGCGGGTCCACACGGTGGGGGCGCGCGCGTCCCACCATCGCGGTCGGTCTGCGCCGGGTGACGCGTGGTGCACGCACGGGGTTCGGCGCCCGGCCCGGAACCTCCGTCGGGGGCAGGCGTGTCCGACCCACCAGCCCGCCCGGGCCGGCAGCGATCCGCCCGACGTCGCCCGGCCGCGCCGCGCGGCGCGGCGACGCCCGCCTCGGCCCGTACGCCCCGGCATCGTGCCGTGCGGGCGATCGCCCGGCTCGTCCCCGGGCTCTCCCCGTCCTCCCGCAACGCTGCCGCCCTTGCGACGGCGGCAGTCCTGTCCCACAATCGCCCCGGAAAGGAGCGCACGCGATGCCGGAACGCGCCTCGGTCGTCATCGTCGGTGGCGGGATCGTCGGCTGCGCCCTGGCCGCGGAGTTCGTCCGCCGCGGCTGGCGCGAGGTCCGCGTCCTCGAGCGCGCGACCGTCGGCGGTCAGGCCAGTATCGCCTACGCTGGGCTCCTCGCGGTCCCGGGCAGCGGCGCTCTGGACGACCCGCTCAGCGAGCTCGGTACGGCCAGCCTCGCCCGTTTCCCGGCGGTCGCGGCGGACCTCCGCGAGCGGACCGGCATCGACGTCGAACTGCGTCGGACCGGTGCCCTTCTCCTGGCCTTCACCGCCGATGAGGAAACGGCGCTCCGTGCCGCTCTACCCGTCTTCCGCGCCCGCGACGCGGCCTGCTGCTGGCTCGACCGAGACGAGCTGCGGCAGCTCGAGCCGGCCGTCTCGCCGCTCTTCCGCGGTGCGCTGCTCCTCCCCTACGAGCACCAGGTCCTCGCTCCCCGCCTGGTGGAGGCGTTCGCGCGGGCAGCTGCGCTCGGTGGCGCCCGCATCGACGAAGGGGTCGAGGTCATCGGCTTCGAGCGCGCGGGCGCGCGTGTCCGTGCGGTGGTGACGCGCAGCGAGCGCATCGCCGCCGACCAGGTCGTCGTCGCGGCCGGAGCCTGGAGCGGCGCGCTGGCTGCGCAGCTTGGCCTGCCGCTCCCGCTCGGCCCGCTGCGCGGCCAGCTCGTCCGTCTTCACAGCTGGGATGCCCGTGTCCGGCACACGCTCTACCGCGGCGACCTCTATCTGGCCGTGAAGGCCGACGGCACGGTCGCCGTCGGCTCGACCGAGGAGCTCGCCGTCTACGACCGGCGGCCGACGCTTGAGGGAGTGCGCCAGCTGGTGACCTTCGCCCACGAGACGGTGCCGGCGCTCGGGCAGGCCGTCTTTCGCGAGGCGCTGGCCGGGCTCCGCCCCTGGTCGGCCGACGGGTTGCCCGTGCTCGGTCGTCTGCCCGGCTACGACAACGTCTGGATCGCGAGCGGGCATGCCCGGAACGGGGTCCTCCTGAGCCCGATCACCGCCGAGGTCTTGGCCGACCTCCTCGAGGGAAAGACGCCGACGCTCGACCTCACCCCTTTCGACCCGGCGCGCTTCGCACGCTGATCGCGACCCTCACCGCAGCGCTCGCCGTTGCCAGCGGACGGCGGCCGGCACCGCGAGCGCACCGGCGGTGAATCCCAGCAGCGCCGCGAGGAGCCCGTTCTGCCAGGCAGCGGCGCTGCCGCCGGCTACCAGCGCGCTCGGGATGCTGGAGAGGAGCGCCCCAGCCGCGAGGCCAGCCAGTGCCCGGCCGGGCGACCATCCCTGACGCAGCGTCGCCAGCCGGATGGCGACGAGCGTCAGCAGGAAGACCGGTAGGAATACCAGCACGACCGACCAGTCGATCGTCGGCAACTCCTTCCGCCGCGGAATCGCTCCTGTGTCGGTACGGATCGGGAGTCCACGGTACCGGCTCGTCGAGCGCGCTGAGGGAGTTGCCCAGACAGCGAGATCGCACCGCGTGCCCGTCTCCGAGGCGCGTGACCGGGCACGCGGCGACGGGCGTCCGGCAGTGCACAGCGACAGCGGGTGCGTCGCCACATCGTGTTCGTTCCGTCACCGCTGGCACGGCGATATTCGGCCCGAAACGAGAGACAGCCCATCATGACCGCGCGGATTGGGACTGCTTCTCCGGCTGATCCGATCGGTTCACCTTCCGGATGAGCCACCAGGTCACGTAAACGGACCAGATCGCGGCGGCCAGAGCGATGAGGCTGCGCAGCCAGACCGGACTCCCCGCGAACTCAGTCTCCCAAATCGGTCCCCGGCGGATTGCCTCCCGGAAGGCTACCGCGAACGACCAGGTGACCAGCAGTGCATAGGCCCGGTCGAGCACGCGGAATGACCGAAAGCGCCGGGCGACCCAGAAAACATGGGCTGCGATCATGATCGACAAACTGCCGAAGTAGGCGATGAGCGAGAGGAGCGGATACCAGCTGTCCCGAGCCGTGCGTCACCCCCCTCTCGTCCGGGCTGCGTGCGACGCGCACGGGGCCCCGCTTCGGCTCGTGCCAGCAGCAGAGCCGTCGATCGGACGAGCTGGACGGGCGCTGGCCCGGCACGGTGTGCGCGAGCCGAGTTCCCTGCCCGGCAGTCCGCACCAGTCTGTGCAGCGATCGAATGCCTCGCCCGATCGACCGCTACCACACCGCCACACGCTGCTCCGCTTCGCTCGTTCACCGACCCGTCCTTCGCCTGATCCGCGCCGCCTTCAGCTCTGTCCCTTCTCCTGCCGGGCCTGTCGGTCGGGTCATCCTGCAGACCGCGCGGTCGAGCTGCCCGCACCATGACCGTTCGGACGCGTAGCCCGAGATGGATGCGTACCCACAAAGCGCATGGCCGATGGGGCTGTTGCGCCGCTCAGCTCCGCTCCGTCGTTGCAGTTCCGAGACCTCATCGAGGACTCGGCTGCTTGTTGACGTGCGCGCCGGTGGCACCGCCTTCTCTCGCTTTCTTGATCGCCCAGATGACGGCGGCGAGTCCACCGACGAACCAGAAGGTCGAGACCAGCGCCTCCAGCCAGTTGGGTTCCTCTGGGAGGAATGTCGGTCCCCCCGGACTACAAACCAGAATCCTAAACCGAAGAAGATCAGCAGGAACGCCCAGTACACGATGTCCGTGGTGTCACGGTGCCGGATCGCCATGAGCAGTCGGATGAGCATTGCGGTGAGAACAAATATGTGCCCGAGTATGTCGAGGTAGAACCAGAGCACGGGACACCTCTCTGCAGGCACGTCTCTTGCCCGTCGATGGTGTGCGCCTGGCTGCAGGCATGTGACTCAAGGACCCCACGGCGGATCTTGCCAACAACAGTTGCACCACCAAACGCAGACGGAAATCAGACAAGCCGGACAAGCGACGGCCAGGCACGCAGCGCACGCGAGCCTCCCGAGGAATGAACACGGAAAGAAGCACCAGTACACGCAACAGTCGAGTGCCCTGCCCAGGTCGACCTGGCAGCAGCGGCGTTCGCTGCAGGGCCAGGTGCCCGGCGGGCAGCTGGCCGGACTCAACGGGCCACCCGACGCCACCGGCCAGTTCACCTGCCCGGCCTCGCTCGTCCCAACGAGCACTGCGCTCGCTCCATCGACCCGGTAGCGGAACGCTGCTACCCGCCCGGCAATCGTCTCGGTACGCGGCCGCCACCTCGCTCCTTCCCAGCCAGGTCCCAGAGCATGCGTTCATCAGCTGCACGGAGCGTCAGCCTCGACCTTCACTGGCCGTTCTTCGCCGATGCACCAGTCCCACCCTAACGAATGCGAGCTGGTCTCTTCCCGGCCGCCAGCTGCGCGCAGTGCTTCCCAGGACAGTGCGCGGCTGCGATGGGGTGTCATGCCGCTCCTGAGAAGGGACCGCGTTCGGCGAAGAGGGCAGGAACTGCGTAACCGCTGTGTGGAGGTGCAGCGGAGCCCAATGGCCACCTCGTAGCGCACCTCCTCTCGGCTCCTGCCTGGGCTCGCTCCAGTAGACTATCTCCGCTATCCACTCTCGCAAACCTCGTTCTCATGCCACCGTGCTCGCCACACCGCTCATTCTTCCGGCTTACATGTCACCGATGTGTGTCCACCTCGAAAGGCTCCTACTCTCGAAATCTATCGGTGAGTCGTTCGAGAGACCTTTCAACGTCAGCGTGAATCCGAACGTCGAGTGTGGTGACGACCCCGCAGGAGCGTGAGCCATGGCCAGAAGGAGACCAGCACGAAGCCCGCGAGGAGCAGCGTCATGACGGGTTCGTCCGGCCATGACCGTGGGCCACGACGGGCACCATAGGCGACCGCTGCGATCAGCAGCATGCAAGTGAGCACGCTGAAGAGCCGACTGCGCCAGCTGCTGGATTCCAGGCGACCCGGTCGGTGACCAGTCAGTGCCTCAGCCCCAAACAGCACGAGGAAATTGCAGAGCAAGAGCAACCAGAGTGCCCAGGTTATCGCCCCAATGCCATGGTGAACGTCCTCCTTTTCAGTACTCGTGTGGGGCGTTCTGAAACGACCATACGTGGTCGGATATCGTCCTCATGTTCCCGGTTCCGTACAGCAACAGGTGCAGGACCAGCCAGCTCGGCATGCGCGCCATAGGCATGCGGGGCACCAAACGAGAATACACGCAGCGACACAACCGAACGGAATCCTGAGGTCGATATCGTCCAGAATGGCTTTCGCGGGGCAGCCGACGACGATCTTCTCCAGAAAGACGGCAGAGCTTCTGGCGACAAGAGAAAACATCTGCACTCTCTACTCTCGCGCACGTGCTACACATGGCGCTTTGCCCTTTTGCCATGCGTCCACCCTCGCTGGCTGCCGACACAGCTGTCGCTCCATCGGGTCGGTAGCGGAAGGTCGGTACGAGGCAGGATCGCGCAGCGCAGCATCGTTCCCCGTCCTCTCGTCGTTCACTGGTGGGCGATCGCTTTTACCCTGTTCACTCTGCGCGTTCCGGAAGATGCCCGCGGTCAAGCCGCCGGTGGCGTCACGTTCCTCTTGTCGCGACCACGGCCAGACCGCAAAACCAGACGGATCCAGTACCAGAGGAAATAGCCGGTGAATATGAGCTGGGACAGTGCGAAGTAGGGATCCTGCATGGACGTTTGGGGACCGGTGCGCAGGCTGGAGACGAGCAGGCCGAGACCGAGCACGCTGACGACACCGCCGATCACGCGGCGGTACCAGCGGCTCGGCCCTGACTCTCTGGGTCGGCGTCCACGTATCAGCTCGATGGCGGCGATCGGCACTGCGCAGAGTAGCATGGCCAGCCAGAGGATCCAAGAGATGCGTGCCCAGTCCATGAGCGAACCTCCCGCACTCAGCAACGCACAGGATTGCGCCGAGCCTACCTGCTCGCCTTCCTTTACGTTCCCGGCTCAGCGCAACACGTCGTACAGGACCAGCCGCCCGGGCAAGAGACGGACAGGCACCAGGGGCAGCGAACCAGGGTGCAGGCAGCACAGATCGGCCAGGATCGGCTCGTGGCACAGACGAAGAAGCAGGTCCAACCACAGCACTCCACGAACCTCTGCCAGTCGAATCGGCAACACGAGGAACACGGGATAAGGGGTGGCGTACAAGTCTGCTGGGGCAACGGTCCAGCGTCACCACCTCGTACGTCCGGCAGCACGCCACTCGTTGCCACGATGGCGACGAGCTGGGGTGCGTTGTTCTCCGCCACGATGCGGTAGCGCAGCGCCGCCACCCGCCCCGCGTCGTTCCGGTACCCCACCACGACTTCGTCCGCTCCCACCGCCCCGGCAAGAGCCCACAGCGTCCGCCCGTCGGTGAGCCGGTGCTCGGCCGCCTGCACCTCGGTGAGCTGCGCCGGACCGACTACCGCCGGAAGGTCCGGCCCGGCCAGGAGCTCCGCGAGGAGCTTCTCCGCCGCCAGAGGATCGAGCACGCTCGTCTTCACCGGCTCGACCGCCCACCAAGGCCGCGCTTCCCCCGCTCCCTCCGCATGTACCCCGGCCGGTAGCGCCAGCTTCCCGCCCACCAGGAGCCCGAGCGCCGTGCCGAGTCCCGCCAAGCGCCGCAGAGCAGACCGCCGCGTCAGGAGCGGCTCGGCGGTCACCGGTCCCGAGAGCGTCCCCAGAT
>JANZZC010000146.1 GCA_026419575.1 Thermomicrobium sp.
GGGTCCCCGCCGGCGGAGCTCCTGGCGCGGCGGAGGGACGGTCATCGACCAGTCGTCGCGCTGGTCGGGGACGTACCGGTGGCCTACGGCTGGGTGGCGACGCGGCGAGCGCACATCGGCGCGCTCGATCTGACCTTCACGGTGCCGGAGCGGGAGCGGTACCTCTGGGACTTCTTCACCGCTCCGGCCTGGCGTGGCTGGGGAATCTACCCTCGGCTCCTGCAGGCGATCGTGCGGGAAACGCTCGACGCCGATCGCTTCTGGATCGGGTACGATGCCCCGAACGTCGCCTCGGCGCGCGGCATCGCGAAGGCTGGGTTCCGGAAGGTCGTCGAGATCGTCCGCCTGCCGGACGGGCGCCTGGCGCTGCGGCCGGTCGGGCCGCCCGAGCGGGTGACCGCGGCGGCACGGTTGCTCGGACTGCCGGTCTGGCGACCGGTCAGCGGTGACGACGCCACCAGCGGGCGGCGGTGACGCTCGCGGCGACCAGCGCGGCCAAGCCGCCGGCGACGATCGCCGTGCCCACCGGATCGGGGCCGGGGAGGACGACCTTCCCGTCGTCGTAGCTCAGGAACAGCTGTCCCCACTTCGTGCGTAGCGCTTCCTTCACGCGTCGTCGCCCGTGCACCGGGTACCAGTAGACGTTATGGTAGACGTTCGAGGCGACGTACGACCAAGGCACGAGCGGGGAACGGAGGAGGAGATTCTCGAACGGCTTCAGCGGGCCGTGGTAGATGAGTTTCTGCCCACGACTCGCGAAGGTATCCCCGGCCACGAAGCCCCAGGATTCCTGGGAAATGTCCTCGCCGACGATCTCGATCTCCCGCGGGTCGCCGACCCCGAGGCCTCGTTCGTGCGCGATCCGAATGAACGGGATGGACAGGGGATCGAACCCCTGCAACTTGGCGCTGATGGCGTCGATCGCGACCTGGTCGGCGCTGGCGAGGATGATGTCCTTCTCGTGCGGTCGCATCGCGCGCGGACCGGGCCCATCGCCCGCGAAGGTGCCGTCCATGACGGCGAAGATGCCGGGATGGATTTCCTGCTGGATCGTCAGCAGATCGACGAGCGTCTCGTGGATCACAGCGTGCGTCCAGTGACGCCGTTCGTTCAGGAGCCCCCCGAACGCGTTCTTCATCGCACCGGTGATGGTCGTGAAGACGTGCGTCTTGACGGTCGGAAGGTGGATGATGTTGCGTCCGATGAACAGTTTCGGGATGCGGATCCCTTCGGGGAAGATCTTGTGCAGGACGAGGAGCTCTCCCTTCGGCTCGTAGGGGACCCACTCGACGTGCGGCTCGTAGAGGTGCACGTTCTCGACACCGTACTTGTCGACGACGTACTTGTGCTTGTTGTTCCGCTCGCCCTTGTAGGCATCGACGACGACCGTCCGGTTATGGGCGGCGATGAGATGCCCGTATCCGTCGGCCTTCAAACGGCGGATGACCCCCTCGAGCTGCCACGGCGTCGTCGAGCAACCCGGATACCAGGTGTCCCACGTGATGTTGATCTTGAGGATCGTGTCGCGGTCACGGGGGAGCGCCTCGCGGTACCCGGCCATCAGCATGGCCCGGCCGATGTCGGCCAGGACGGTCTCGGGCGTCGTCCGCACGACTGCGACCTTGCCCTTGCCCGGAAAGTCAGCCATCGGTCGCCTCCTCCTCGACTCCCTCCGATGGTAACACAGCGGACCGGTACGACCGAACTCGTCAGAAAATCCCTTGTCCGTACACCCGCTGGCCTGCTAGGATGTGCCTGGCAGTCAGAGCGACGGAGAACGAGCGGACCGGTGGAGGAGCTGCGGTGCGGGCAGGGGTACGCGTGTGCCTCGCGGTCGTCGGCGTGCTGAGCGGACTGTTGGTCGGTAGCGGTGGGCTGCGAGCCGCACCGGCGGAGCTGGAGATCGTGGCAACAGCGGCGATCGTGCTGGACGCGACCGACGGCTCGATTCTCTACGCGAAGAACGCGGATGAGCTGCGGGCTCCGGCCAGCCTCACCAAGCTCGCCACGGCACTCACGGCTGTCGATCTAGCCCCGCTCGACACGACCCTGCGCGTCACGGCCGACGACTTGGTGGGCGAAGCGTCGATGGGACTGCGACCGGGAGATCAGTTGACGCTCGAGACAGCGCTCTACGGGTTGCTGCTCGCCTCGGGCAACGATGCCGCCATGGTCATCGCGCGCAACCTGAGCGCGCTGCCGGGCGATACACCGGAGATGTCGGTGGCTCGGTTCGTCCGGCAGATGAATCTCGTCGCTCAGCGACTCGGCCTGCAGCACACAACGTTCCGCAACCCGCACGGTCTCGACGAGGAGGGGCACGTGACCACGGCGCGGGACCTCGCGCTGCTCACCCGGGCCGTGCTGCAACGGCCGGAGCTCCGCCGCGTCTTGGCGACGCCCGTCTATTCCGACGGGCGGTTCATGATCCAAACGACGAACCGGTTGATGGGCCGATACCCGGGCCTCATCGGTGGAAAGACGGGGATCACCGACGGAGCAGGGTACTCGCTCATCGAGGCGGCCGAGCGCGATGGGCACACGCTGATCGTGGTCGTGCTCGGGAGCACGCACGAGGCATGGTACGACGATGCGGCACGGTTGTTGGACTACGGGTTCGCCCGACTCGCGGCGGTCGGTGCAGGGAGCGGATCGTCCGAGGTCCCACCGGTCGCTCCGCGGACGACGGCGGTTACGGCACCGGCTGCAGGAAGCGCGAGCGCCTTGGTCCTGAAGGTGCCGGCGAGCGCTCGGGAGGCCGAACAGGCGTGGTTCTGGCCGCTCTCGGCGGCGAGCGCCGCGGTAGCCACCGGCGGTCTGCTGGTCGGACTCCCGCTCTTCGCTGCCGTGTTCCTCGCCCGGCGCCAGCGAGCGGGCGCTGGGCAGAGCCGGCACCTCAGGCATCGCCGTCGGGTGGGGCACCGGGCAGGAGCGAGCAGGCTGGCCCGGCCAGCTGCCGACGGGCGCCTGGGGCAACCACCGGTGCTGGCGCAGCGAATGCTGCTGGAGACGCCGAGGCAGGAGTCGGGCGTGGTGCAGTTCGATCCCGCCGTGGCGATCGCGCAGCGCGCGGTCCAAGCCGGTCGGCGCGGTGACTACGTGGTCGCTGAGGAACGCTTCGTCGAAGCGCTGCGCATCAACCCGGCCTTCGACCTGGCGCGGACACCGGAGTTCTGGACGTTGTCGCCGGCCGGGATCGTCGCTGCCGCGCGCGCTTACCGTCGCGTCGGGCGCGTGCGCGACGCGCGCACGCTCCTGACCGTGGCACAGATCAGTTTCGGTGCGGTGCCGGTGATCCGCGAGGCGCTCGCCGCCTTTCCCTGCCGGGGGACGGAGGTGCCCGTCGCCGTGCTCTCGCTAGCACGGTCTCCGCGCACTCCATCTTGATACGATCCGTATCAGATGCTATACTGCGAGCGAGTGCAGGAGGAGAGGCACGGGAGGCAACGATGCGCCGATCCGAACCGCTCTACGTGATCAGTGTGGCAGCGCGACTCCTGGAGCTGCACCCGCAGACCCTGCGCAAGTACGAGCGCGAGGGGTTCGTGACGCCGTCCCGAACCCGCGGCAACTTGCGGCTCTATTCCGCCGAGGACTTGGAACGCCTGCGACAGATCAAGTACTTGGTCGAAGAGCGAGGCGTCAACCTCGCCGGCGTCCAGTTGGCCCTGGCGCTGACCGAGCAGTTGCGTCATCTGCGGGAGCGCTGCCTCGCGATTTCCGAGCAGTACGATCGGATCTTCGATTCGGTCGTCGCCGATATCGATACCATGCTCGGCATGCTCGGCGCACCGGGTAGCGAGTCCTGAGTCGACCGCCTCCTCCTGTCGCCCGCGAAAACGGAATCGCGCAATCGAGGGTAGGACAATGGGACGACCACAATTCACGGAGAAGGCACAGGAAGCGCTCGTCGTCGCGCAGCGGCTCGCGACCGAGCGTCAGCATAGTCAGCTCGATGTCGAGCATTTGCTCTACGCCCTGGTGACGCAGAGCGACGGGGTGATCCCGCAGGTACTGCTCCGCATGCAGCTCGAACCCCGTCGAGTCGCACAGGAACTGGAACGGGTACTCGAAACCTTGCCTCGCCTGCAGTACGCGGCCGAGCCGACGGTGGCGCCCACGTTGCGGCGCGTGCTCGAGCGGGCGCAGGCCGAGGCTCAGGGGTTCGGTGACGAGTACATCAGCACCGAGCATCTCTTCCTCGCGGCACTGGACGTCACGCCCCGTTCGCCCGCGGTGCAGGCGCTGGTACGGATGGGCGTCCAGCGCGAGCGGGTGCTGAGCGCCCTTAGTCAGATCCGCGGTGCACAGCGGGTGACGTCGCCGACGCCGGAGACGACCTATCAAGCGCTCGAGCGGTACGGGCGTGATCTCACGGCGCTCGCTCGTCAAGGGAAGCTGGACCCGGTCATCGGACGAGACGAGGAGATCCGCCGTGTCATCCAGGTCCTGCTGCGCCGGACCAAGAACAATCCGGTACTCATCGGCGAGCCGGGTGTCGGTAAGACGGCGATCGTCGAGGGGTTGGCCCAGCGGATCGTGCGCGGGGACGTGCCCGAGGGGCTCCGCGACAAGCGGATTATCCAACTCGACCTGGCGGGCATGCTGGCCGGAGCCAAGTACCGCGGCGAGTTCGAGGAACGACTGAAGGCCGTGCTCGACGAGATCCGCGCCTCGGAGGGACAGATCATTGTCTTCATCGACGAGGTGCACACGGTCGTCGGGGCTGGCGCGGCCGAAGGCGCGATGGACGCGGCGAACATGCTCAAGCCGATGCTCGCCCGCGGGGAGCTCCACGCCATCGGTGCAACGACGCTGGACGAGTACCGCAAGCACATCGAGAAGGACCCGGCGCTGGAGCGGCGCTTCCAGCCGGTGTTCGTCGACGAGCCCTCGGTCGAGGACACGATCAGTATCCTGCGCGGTTTGCGGGAGCGCTACGAGCTCCATCACAAGGTCCGCATTCTCGACTCGGCGCTGGTCGCTGCGGCGGTCCTCTCGCACCGTTACATCACGAACCGGTTCCTGCCAGACAAGGCGATCGACCTGGTGGACGAGGCCGCCGCGCGCTTGCGGATGGAGATCACGAGCATGCCGGCCGAGCTCGACGAGTTGACGCGGCGGATCACCCAGCTCGAAATCGAGCGCGAAGCGCTGCGCAAGGAACGGGACGAGGCTTCGCGGCAGCGGCTGGCTGAGCTCGAGCGGGAGCTCGCCAATCTGCGCGAGCAGGAGCAGGTGCTCCGCTCGCAGTGGGAGCAGGAGCGCCAGGCGCTCGAGCGGATCAACGCGCTCAAGGAGCAGATCGAGCAGACCCGGATCGAGATCGAACAGGCGCTGCGCGTCGCCGACTACACGCGCGCGTCCGAGCTCCAGTACGGGCGTCTGGTGGAGCTCGAGCGACAGCTGCGGGAAGAGGAGCGCCAGCTCGCTGAGGTGCAGCGCCAGGGGCGCTTGCTCAAGGAAGAGGTCGACGCCGACGATATCGCCGAGATCGTCAGCAAGTGGACGGGCATCCCCGTCGCGAAGCTAATGGAAAGCGAGATGGAAAAGCTCGTCCACATGGAGGAGCGACTGCACGAACGGGTCGTCGGCCAGGACGAGGCGGTGCGGGCAGTGTCGAACGCGATCCGGCGCGCTCGGGCCGGGTTGCAGGATCCGAACCGGCCGCTCGGCAGCTTCATCTTCCTCGGGCCGACCGGCGTCGGGAAGACGGAGCTGGCGCGCGCGCTCGCGGAGTTCCTGTTCGACGACGAGCGCGCCATGGTCCGCATCGACATGTCGGAATACCAGGAGCGCCATACCGTCTCGCGCCTCATCGGTGCGCCGCCAGGCTACGTCGGATACGAGGAAGGCGGTCAGTTGACGGAAGCGGTGCGCCGTCGGCCCTACTCGGTGGTGCTCTTCGACGAGATCGAGAAGGCGCATCCGGAAGTGTTCAACGTCTTGCTCCAGGTGCTCGACGACGGGCGATTGACCGACGGTCAAGGCCGGACGGTCGACTTCCGGAATACGGTCATCATCATGACGAGCAACCTGGGCTCGGAGTATATCCAGGCGCTCCTGCCGCATCGAGAGGAGGAAGCGTACCAGCGGGTGATGGAGGCGGTGCGGGCGCACTTCCGGCCGGAGTTCCTCAACCGCATCGACGAGATCATCATGTTCCGGCCGCTGACGCGCGAGCAGTTGTCGCAGATCGTCGACATCCAGCTGCGGCAGGTGCGGCAGCGCCTGAAGCAGCGCAACATCACGCTGCAGGTCACGCTGCGGGCGAAGGAGTGGTTGGCCGAGCGCGGCTACGATCCGGTGTACGGCGCGCGGCCGCTCAAGCGGGTGATCCAGCGCGAGCTGCTGGACTCGCTGGCGAACAAGATCCTGCGTGGCGAGGTGCGCGATGGCGACACCGTCACGGTGGACGTCGACGAGCAGGGTCGCTTGAGCATCCGCGCGATGCTGGCCGAGGCCGAGGTGGTCGCATGAGCGGAGATGGGGGACCGTGCAGAGCACGGTCCCCCGGGCTCTCCCGAGGAGGGGGCGCGGGATGGAGCTGGTGTCCGAGTTCGTCAAGCTCGTCCTGATCGCGGCGCTCGTCGTCCTGGTGCCGTTCCTGTTCATGCTGATCTTCGATCTCGCAGCGCATCTCGGTGAGCTCTTCGGCCAGCGTCGTTCCTGACCGAGGAGGTCCTCGATGGAGAGCTTGCAGGCGTTCGGTCGGATGCTGATCGTTCTCGGACTCGTGATCGTTCTGTTCGGGGTGTTGCTGCTGCTCGTCGGTCGGGTCCCCTACCTCGGGCGCTTGCCGGGCGATATCGTCTACCAGCGCGGAAACTTCACGCTCTACATTCCCCTCATGACCATGCTTCTGCTCAGTATCGTTCTCACGATCCTTCTCAACCTCTTGTTCCGCCGCTGATCCTCCTCTATACTCGGGACGATTCGATTTCCGCCCGGAGTCCGTTCACGAAGGAGCGCTCGATTGTGCGATCGGGACGAGTCGGCCTGCTCGTCTGGTTCCTATCCTCTCTCCTGGCACTGCTCGCGGAGTTCCTGATCCGCCGCAGGTAGGGTGGTTGGACGAACGCTTTCGCGGTTCGGGGGCGCGTCGCTCGGTCGTTCGATGCACTCGATGAACAGGGCGAACGGTTCGCCCTGGCCGAGTCTCCGTACGAGAGCGACGTCCCCTTCTCGAGCATTGCGGCGAAGGGTCCGCTTTACGCATCGGGCGAAGCGCGTGCGCCGGAGTCCGGTGACCGAGCCGTGATCGCGGAAGCGAGCGTTCGGTTGGTCGTATCCGACGTTACGGCAACGGCAGTACGGCTCGAGCAGCTCGCCCGGGAAGCGGATGGGTCCGTGCTGACGGTCGATCTGGCTCTGGAGGAGTCGTCCCTTCGTGGGCATGTTGTGATCGCTGTCCCCGTCGAACGTGTCACGGCCGTCATCGAACAGATCCGTTCGCTGCCGGTCGTGCGTGCTGTGGTGGGCTCCTCCTATCGGGAACGGGATGTCACCGATCAGGTGCTCGATCTCGAGGCGAGGCTCACAGCGGCGCGTAGGACCGAGGAGCGGTATCTGGCGCTTTTGGAGCGTGCTGAGCGCGTACAGGATATGCTGCGCATCGAGGAGGAGTTGCGACGGATACGCTCGGAGATCGAGCGTCTGGAGGGACAGCGGCGTTGGCTGGCCGAGCGGCGGCGCATGGCGCGCATCGCCATCGCCTTCCAGTGCGCCGAGACGTCGGTGTGGAAGAGACTGGTCCGGGCCTTCGGCGAAGGATGGCGAGAGGGCATTCAGGCGGTGGTTGCGCTCGCTCGCTGGAGCGGCCGCTGGCTGGGAGCCGCCGCTCCCTCGGCGCTGCTCGTCGCAGCGGCGGGATGGCTGCTCCGGCGCCTCCTGCCGCAGGTCCGCCGGACGGAGCCAGCTACGGCGCATTTCGGACACGATAGGCTGCAGGACGAAACACGCGTCGACGATGAACGATGACCCACGGAGCGTCTGCTCCGTGGGTTGTACCCCCGCTGGGATGCCGCAGCGAACGATCAGCCCCAGACGGCCTTGGCGACCCGCGCGACGAGTTCGAGCTTCTGGCGCTGCACTTCCGGCGTGATCCGGTTCCCTTCCCACGTCGAAGCGAAACCGCACTGGGGACTAAGCGCGAGCCGCTCGAGTGGCACGTACTTGGCGGCCTCCAGGATCCGCTGGATCAGTTCCTCCGGCGTTTCCAGCCGCATCTTCTTCGTGGTGACCAAGCCGAGCACCACCACGCGATCTTCCGGCACGAAACGGAGCGGCTCGAAGGTCCCCGATCGCTCGTCGTCGTATTCGAGCAGGAAGCGGTGGAACTTGGTCTTGCGGAAGACCTTTTCGGCGATCGGATCGTACCCACCGGAGGCATAGAACATGCTTTGGTTGTTGCCCCGGCAGATGTGGAGCCCGAACACGATCCCCTGCTTGTCGAAACCGTCGAGAACGGCGTTGTCGAGCTCGATCGTCTGGTCGACGATCCGATCGGGATCGATGCCGCGCAGGCGATAGCCCTCGCGAATCTTCGGATCGAGCAGCGCAGCGTACTGCGGGGCGTCGATCTGGATATAGGTGCAGCCGAGGCGGATCAGTTCCTCGATCTCCCGCCGGGTGATATCGACGATGTCGGCGAGATAACTGTCGATCGTGGGGTAGGCGCCCGTCGACTTGTTCTTGTCCCAGTACACGGCTGCCTGCATCGTGCTGACGAGGGTCACCTTACCAACCCGAGTGGTTCGGGCGCGCAGATAGGTGAACTCCTCGGCGCACATGTTCCGCTTCCACCGGAGCTTTTCGACGACGATGGGGCGACGGACGATGTTCTCGTTCCCCTGCTCATCGCGGAAGGGGATCGCCCAGCCGCCGAACTTGTCGAAACCCTCCATCGCCTCGACCAGGTGTCCGAAGAACGCGTAGCGCCGCTGTTCACCGTCGGTGACGACCTCGAGCCCCGCCTGCTCTTGCAGTGCGATCGCCTCGTCGACCGCACGGTCTTCGATTCGCTTGAACTCGGCGGCGCTCAGTTCGCCAGCTTCGTATTTCTGGCGTGCTTCGGTGAGATACGCGGGCCTGAGCAGACTGCCGACGACGTCGCTCCGGTAGTACACGAATACCCATCCTTTCGTCCACCTCGCGCGGCGCCCGGCTGGCGCTCGTATTTCCAAGGATAGCCGAACGTCGCCCATGCTGAACAGAAGCACCTGCCCCGGTAGGCCGCCGAGCCGGCTCGCGCTCTCCCGTCGTGGTGTCGAGAACGAGCCTCCCGGCGACCAGGGTTCCGCGCTGGTCTTCCGCTCCCCGTTCACGCATCCTGAACGTCGCCGTTGACCGGACTCGGTCGCCGTGGTAGCGTGCCATCGGATGCGAGGATTCACGGCTAAAGATCACGCTGCGGGAAGGTGCAGGATGAAGACGCGTGCGGCGGTTCTCTACGGTCCGACTCGGTCGTTCACGATCGAGGAGCTGGAGCTGGACGAGCCGAAGGAAGGGGAAGTGCTGGTCAAGCTGGTGGCGACCGGCCTCTGCCACTCCGACTGGCACTTCGCGACCGGTGCCGCCCCGGTCCGCTTCCCGATGGTGGTCGGCCACGAGGGCGCCGGCATCGTCGAGAAGGTCGGTCCCGGCGTGACCGACCTCAAGCCCGGCGACCATGTCGTCCTCTGCTACATCCCGGCCTGCGGCAAGTGCCGCTGGTGCCTGAGCGGCCTGGGCGCGATCTGCGACCGGGGAATCCTGATCGGGCAAGGAACGCAACTGGATGGGACCTTCCGGATGCACACCCAGCGCGGCGAAGACGTGGCCCAGTTCGCGCTGGTGTCGGCGTTCAGCGAGTACACGGTGTGCCCGGTCGACTCGGTGATCAAGATCGATCCTGATCTCCCGCTCGACCGCGCCTGCCTGGTCGGCTGCGCGGTGCCGACCGGCTGGGGCGCGGCGGTCAACCGCGCCCGAGTGCGTCCCGGCGAGACGGTGGCGATCTTCGGGACCGGCGGCGTGGGGATGAACGCGGTGCAAGGGGCGGCGATGGCCGGTGCCGAGAAGGTGATCGCGATCGACCTCGTCGACTGGAAGCTGGAGAAGGCCAAGGAGTTCGGTGCGACGCACACGATCAACGCCTCACGCGAGGATCCGGTGCAGCGGGTGCTCGACATCACGAACGGTGTGGGAGCCGATGCCGTGCTCTTGACGGTGTCGTTGGTCACCTCCGACGTGATCGGGCAGGGGGTGCGCGCGACCCGCAAGGCCGGGCGGACCGTCATCGTCGGTGCCTCGGATCGCTCCATGGATCGGATGAACATCACGCCATACGACTTCATGTTGCTCGCGAAGGAGATCGTGGGGACGATCTTCGGCCACAACGTCCCGCGCGTCGATATCCCGCGCCTCTTGGACCTCTATCGCGACGGCAAGCTGAAGCTCGACGAGCTCGTCACGCGTCGCTACCGCCTCGACGAGATCAACCAGGCCTATCAGGACCTCGAGGAAGGCCGGTTGATCCGGGGTGTCCTGCTCTTCGATTGACCGGTGCGGGACGGGAGACCGCCGGCTGCGGTCGGCACGCGGCATCGCCCAGCGTTGGGTCGTGGGGAGCGTTTCCCTGCAGGGGGCGTCATGATGGTTCTGCTCCGCGGCGGAAGCGGCGTCCGCAGTGGAGCGGTGCCGAGCCTGCGGGTCTTGACAGGGAACCGGGGAACCGGTATAGTGACGATTGCTATGGGTAGTGGCGTGCTTCGGCACCAGGTCTGGTTCGCGTACTACTTTACCCCGCCGGCGTTGCTGGCGGGGCGCCGGGTGTTGAAGCGCTGAACCCGTAGCCCGAAGAAGCCAGTAACGCCGGCGAGCAGAGGTGCGAACCTCTGCTCGCTTCGTTTTCTGGGGAGACGACTCGACGAAGCGGGAAGGGAGGTCGACGCGATGATTCTCCGGCTTCGCTCCAATGCCGAACCGCACGAGCACCGAGCGCTCGTGACGACGCTGCGGGACTACGGGCTGGACGTGACGTACCTGGTGGGTGGTGGTGCACCGGTCGTCGGGATCCACACCCCGGGTCTACCGCGAGCCTTCGCCGACGACCTCGCTCGTCTGCCGGTCGTCGAGACGGTTCTGGAACCGTCGCGGCCGTATCGGCTCGCTGCCCGGGAGGTACGGCCCGAAGGAACGGTCGTCCGGGTCGGATCGGCGTGCATCGGGGGCCGAGAACCGGTGATCATCGCGGGTCCCTGCACCGTCGAGTCGCGGGAGCAACTCCTGCGTATCGCGGAAGCGGTGCGGGAAGCCGGAGCGACGCTTCTACGGGGAGGTGCCTATAAGCCGCGCACCTCCCCGTACAGTTTCCAGGGACTCGGCGAGCGTGGGTTGGAACTTCTCGCCGAAGCTCGCGAGCGTACCGGTCTTCCGATCGTGACCGAGGTGCTCGACACCGAGCAGGTCGAGCTCGTCGCGCAGTACGCCGACATACTGCAGATCGGCAGCCGGAACATGATGAATTTCGCCTTGCTCCGCAAGGTCGCCGCGACCGGCAAGCCTGTCCTGCTCAAGCGGGGTTTCGCGGCGACCATCGAAGAGTGGCTGCTGGCCGCGGAGTATCTCCTGGCAGGCGGGAACGATCAGGTCGTGCTGTGCGAGCGCGGTGTCCGGGGCTTCGAGCCGGCCACGCGCTTCATGCTCGATCTGAACGCGGTTCCTCTGGTCCGGCAACTCAGTCATTTGCCGGTCGTCGTCGATCCGAGTCACGGGACCGGTTTGCGGGAACTCGTCCCCGCGATGTCGCTGGCGGCGATCGCTGCCGGCGCGCACGGACTGATGCTCGAGGTCCACATCGCGCCGGAAACGGCGTTGGTCGATGGCCGACAGTCGATCGATCCGGCGACGCTCGCCGAGGTCGTGCGTCGTGTCCGCGCCGTGCGCGCGGCGGTGGAAGCGTTCGTCACGGTGTGAAGTCGTGCCGAGCTACGGCGACGAGGCCACGCTGGGACGCGCGCAGCGCGTTCTCCAGGGCGGCCACCATCGCTTCGGCCGCCTGCGGCGAGGGTGCGGCCAGCGACGCCCGGGCCGACCAGCCGATCGTCACGTGCTCGAGATAGGCGAGCAGTACCCGGGCCGGAACGTCACTGACGGACGCCGCGCCGTCCTGGAGGTAGGTCGCGGCGGTGACCGAGATGAACTGCTCGCGAACCGCAGGCTGGAACCGCTGGGCGTCCAGCAGAAGATCGGCGAGCGTGTCGGCCGGCGATCCCATCGCGAGACGTTCCCAGCCGAGGACGTACTCGATTTCACCGTCCGCAGCGAAGAGCGCAGCGAGCCGCGGCGAGGCCAAAGTCGGGACCTCGGTAGCGTCGCGATCGAGGTTCCGGTCGATCCATTCGAGCGCGTGTCGCAAGGCGTGTCCGACCGGATTCGGAAGTGCGTCGGACGCGACGCGGAGCGCGGTCAGCCGCAGCTCGCTCGCGTGCGCCCGGTCGTTCGCGGTATCGGCGAGTCCGAGCGCCCCGGGAACCGTGCGATGCAGACGAGCGAGGAATCGTGCCACGCTGACGGCAGCGCTGCTGATTTCCCACGGAGCTCGTGCTTCCCAGAGCGTCTCCTCGATCGATCGCCCGGTCGGAGGCTGGCAGAGCAGCAGTACCTGGTCGGCGTCCTCGGCGCGTGCCAGAATCACCGGCGCGGGCAGACCGTGCTGCTGCGCGTGTCGGTACGGAATTGCCGGGTCGAGTCCGGGTACCGCGCGGGGAAGGAAGAGCGCGAGGCAACGTCGCGGCGTACGCTCGTCCACTCCGCTGGGTTCGAGCGTGACTACCCGTGCTCCCCGGTGCAGCGCGGGTACCGGTCGAGCGGAGCGTACGCGCGCACCGGAGCGCGGGTACAGCTGGGTCAAGGTGTGGTGGAGAAGCGCCGCCTCGCTGTCGGAGAAGTTCAGGGAATGCATCTGCTCACCTCGTTCGATCGTCGGCCGACTGTAGGCAAGGGTACCCCGCGCGGTGCCGGAACACCCACCGACCGAGCGGGCGGCAGCGAGTCCGACCAGTGGTCGCTCGTCGGAGCCTGATCGGTCATGCGCATCCTCGTCGTCTCACCGCTCCTGCCGCGTCCACCGCTGACTGGCGGCGCGCTGCGCGTCTTCCATCTCGTCCGCGCGCTGGCGACCGAGCACGAGGTGACGCTCCTCGCGAGCGTACCGTGGGGCGCGATCCCCGGGGAAGTCCGGGAAGCGCTTGCGCCGGTCTCGGTGTGGGGAGTGCCCGCCGGGTGGGCGCCGGGTGAGGCACCGTCCATGCGCAAGCGCTTGTTGCAGCTCCGGTCGTTGGTTTCGCGGCGCTCGGCACTCTTCTGGACGTTCGCGGGGGAGCTCCAGCAGGCCGTGCGGGCGGTGCCGTCAGCGGCGTTCGATGCGATCCAGGTGGAATACAGCGTGCTGGGGCTGCTCGCGTTCCCCGCCGAAGTGCCGGTCGTCGTCGATGCCCACAATCTCGAGTATCGGGCGCTCTTCCGCACTGCGCTGTATGCGCCCTGGTGGCGGCGTGGTTGGCTGGAGTGGGATGCCCGACGCGTGCGGCAGGACGAGGAGGCGGCCTGGCGCCGTGCCGACCTGTGCCTGGCGACCTCGCCGGTCGACGCAGCGGAAATCGCGCGCGTCGCTCGCCGTCCGGTCGCGGTCGTGCCGAACGGAGTCGATCTCGATGCCTACGAGCCAGCCGATCCCGCGCTCGCCGAGCGCGACCGACTGGTGTTCGTCGGAACCTTCCGCTACTTGCCGAACGTGGACGGCGTCCAGTGGTTCGTGCGGGAGGTGTGGCCGCGGATCCGCGCCGTGCGTCCGTCCGCGCAGTGCAGTTTGGTCGGATTCGACCCGCCAGCTGCGGTCCAGGAGCTCGCAGCGGTACCGGGCATCGAGGTCGTCGGTACCGTGGCGGACGTGCGTCCGTGGCTCGCTCGGGCGAGCGTCGTCGTGGTTCCGCTGCGGTCCGGGAGCGGGACGCGCTTGAAGATCCTCGAGGCGTTCGCGATCGGTCGTCCGGTCGTCTCCACGCCGGTCGGGGCGGAAGGGCTCGCGGTCGAGGACGGGCGTCATCTCCTGGTCGCCGAAGACCCTGTGAGATTCGCGGACGCGGTGCTCCGTCTACTCGGGGATATCGGGCTGCAGCGGTCGCTCGCGGCTGCGGCCCGTCGCTTGGTGGAATCGGAATACGCCTGGCAGCGGATCGGCGAGAAACTGCTCGCCAGCTACCAGGCGCTCGAGCGAGGGCGGCGTGGACGCCCGACGTAGATCCATCCTTCCCGGTACGCGTCGTCCGGGAGCGCAGCGTGGAGTGCATCGTCGCGCAGCTGGAACCAGGCGGTGAGGACGGCGACGAGGCTGTCCAAGGCATCGCCGGTCGGCTGGTCCACTGCGGTGCGCGCGAGAGGGGGCGGGCACGCGAGGCCCAGCTCGCCGAGGGCAGCCAGAATGCCGATGCGCACCCGCGCGTGTCGCTCGTCGCGCCCCTTGTAGCCGCGCGAGGTGAGACCCCAGCGGCGGAGCGAGACCGCTGGGCACACTTCGACGAGGTGCGGCTTCGGTGGCTCGGGCGACTGGAAGGGAGCGACGGTCACGCGGCGCGTGCGGACGAGCGGACGCAGGACAGTACGGAGCCAGCGATCGGTCTGTCGATAGATCCGGAGGTTCGTCGGTGCGAACGGCGCACCGCTGACGCGATCGGTGAGCCGGCGGAGCTTCCGCCCGTCGGGGGCGCGGCCGGCCGCGCGGAGGTCCTCCGCGTCGCGGTACGTGTAGCGGAGGAGCCAGGTCTCCCACGACTCGCCGACGAGCGCGGCGGGCAACCCGAAACAGGCATCGCAGGCGACGAGACTGTCCGCGCTCGTCGCGAGGAATTCGGCGAGCGCATCGATCGCCTCGAGCGATGTCCGTCCGAATCGCTCGCTCGCCGGCTGCAGGTCTTCGATCCGCAGGCGGTCGCCGTCGGGGACACCGATGGCGATCCAGAGACGCGTTCCCGCATCCCGTGTCGCCGAGAAGTCGATGCCGATGCACCGAGCGAATCCGGTCACTCCCATGCACGCTCTTCGACTTCTCGCGCCAGCGCTTCGGCGAGGCGGGCGAAGCTGGGCGGATGCTGGTACGCGAGAATCGCGCGTACCAACGGGCGGAGGTCGAGGTCGACCGCGTGCGCGATCCGCAGGACCGTGCCGGACGGTCGTTCCACCCAGCTGCCGCCGAACGAACGTCGCAGCGTTTCCCCGACGTAGGCGACGAGCGGAAGTTCCAGTTCGCTCATCTGGTGGGGGCGATCGCTCCCGTAGATCTCGCCCAGATGCAGCCACTCGTCCAGAAGATCGTCGAGCAGGGCGAGCGATTCGAGGGAGAAGTCGAGCTCCTGCCCGGTCGCGTCGCGGACCCGTTCGGCGAACGTGGCGGCGAGCGCTGACCAATCGAACGGCATGGGAATGCTCCTCATCGTCGTGATCGTCCGGTGCGCACGGTGCGCGTTGCCGCGACCGCACGCCGAGAGCATGGTACACAGATGGCACGTCGCTCTGGCTAGCGACGGTCCCAAGCTCGCTGACCATCGGATGCGAGAGATCGGAACAGGGGGAACGATGGAAGCGGAACGGAGCGTCCTCTCGGTGCCCGGCTCGCGGCCGGAACTCTTCGAAAAGGCGATGCGGTCAGAGGCCGACATCGTCTTCCTCGATCTGGAGGATTCGGTTCCCGACGCGGCGAAGGATCGGGCGAGACAATCGGTGCGGGAGGCACTGCGCGAGCTGGATTGGCGGGGTCGGCCGCGCGTGGTGCGCATCAACCCGTTGGATTCACCGCACTGGCTCGACGACCTCTCGGCGATCGTCGCTGGGTCGGAAGGAGCGGTCGACGTGCTGATCCTCCCCAAGGCGAACGGTCCGGAGGATGTGACGGTCGTCGCGAGAGTACTCGACACGATGGAAGCGCGCCTTCGTCTCGACGAGCGAATCCGAATCGAGGCGCAGATCGAAACGGCGAGGGGACTGGCGACCGTCGAGGCGATCGCCGGTGCCAGCGACCGCCTCCGCGCGCTCGTTTTCGGACCGGGTGACTACGCGGCGTCCGTCGCGATGCCGATGACCGCGATCGGGACGTTCGATCGCTGGGACGAGGCGTACGGCGGTTCGCGCTTGGACTACCCGATGCAGCGCATGCTCGTCGCGGCGCGGATGTGGGGCTTGCTCGCCATCGATGGGCCGTATGCGGACTTTCGGGATGCAGCAGGCCTGCGGCGCGCAGCGCTGCGCGCACGGGCGCTCGGGTACGATGGGAAGTGGTGCATCCATCCAGCACAGATCGCGGTCGTCAACGAGGTGTTCACACCGACGGACGAAGAGGTGTCCTGGGCGAGGACGGTGCTGCAGGCCTACGAGGAGGCTGCGCGGGAAGGGCGAGGCGCGGCCGCGATCGGTGCCACCATGATCGACGCCGCCAGCCTGCGCATGGCCGAGCGTACCCTGGCTCGGGCGCGAGCGGCCGCACGACCCTCCGGCGAGCGAGAGCGGAGCGGCGAGAGCTAGCCGACCGCTCCTCTCGTGCCCAATTCGGTCTCTCGCCGAGCGGTGGAGCGCTCGGCACCGGAAGACGTCGCCGTTGCCCTGCTCTTGGGGGCGGTTCGAGCGGGGCTCCGCCTCCGATCGGCGAGATTGCGGAAGGTCCCACCGCGTGGTAGGGTACTGGACAACGGGCGAATTCCGGCGAAGCTTCGAGCAACGAGAAGCCGAACCCGAGGCGAGGAAGACCGGTGTTTCTCGACCTGAAGGTGTGGTTGCTCGTCGTCGTCAGCGCTCTTCTGCTCGTCACGATCGAGTTGACGGAAGATTATCTGGAGCGTGGCTGGCCGCGCGTCCGTCGGCCGGCGAATGGCTGGGCGTCGTCCGAGGGGGTGCGGCTGCTCTGGATGATGGTCGGTATCGCGGTCTTTCCGGGTATCGTCCTGCTGCTCCTGAATCTCGCACTGCTCGTCTGGCGCGACGTTCCGGCGTCGCCGGTGCTCCTGCTCGGTGCCGCCCTGACCGGCCTCGGCTGGGTGCTCTACCTGGTCTCGATCAGCCAAATCGGCGGTCTCGAGGAGCTGTCTCTTATACACATCT
>JANZZC010000149.1 GCA_026419575.1 Thermomicrobium sp.
AGGCACAGCAGTGGGGAGTCGTCGTCGACAGCTTGCTCGCCGAGGTCGCCACCCATCCGGAATCGCCTCAACCCTACTTCGCGCTCATCGAGTACGCGCTGCTCCGGGGAAACCGAGGAGGAGCGTCGCTCCTCTTCCGTACCGTGGAACGACGCACGATTCTCGCGCCCGACTGGACGACGCCCGTCGAGTACTCGACCCTCGAGTGGCTCCTCGGGCACCTCGATCGGGAACGGCTCGGCGAGTACAGCGAAGGGCTCCTCGTTGGCCCGGCACCCTTGCGCCGAGCGTTCCTGCCGTCCGTTCTCGAGGAGCTGCCGCCCGCACAGGCGCTGGCCCTCTCCGATGCCTGGCTGGAGCGGTTTCCGGACGAACCGGAGGCGTGGTGGGCTGCGCTCGCACTCGCGACAGTGCACGGCGATGCCCGACGGCTCGAGCGATTGACGCGGCTCGAGCCGCGTTTTCCGCGGACCGCGTGGCAGTGGCATCTCGCGTTCCGCACTGCCCCGTCCTTGCCGGAGCCGCTCCGTTGGTCCTACGTCGCGGAACTCCTCGACCAGGTGCGGAAGGGTACCCGGTCATCCGACGTCGCGGCGAGCATCGTCGCGGACCTCGTCGGAGCTTACCGCGAGCAGGGGGAACCTGTCCTGCTGCTCCTCGCCTCGCTCGTGTCTTCCGCGCTCGGCCAATCCTTGGAGGAAGCACGCGAAATCCAGCGCATGCCGGAACCAGTATCGTCGTTCGCCCGAGCCCTCACGGCTGCTCTGGCTGTCCTCTTCCTGCGACCGAACGAACTGACCCCGTGGCTGCGCCGAGCGCTCTCGGACCTTCTCGCCTCGTTCCGAACCGGCGAGGAACCGGCACGCACCATCGTCCGCTTGATCCCGGCTCTCGACGTGCCGAGCGTCGTCGAGTTCGCGCTGCTGTGCGACGATGACGAGATGGCGACGCGAGCACGCGAGCTCATCCAGGAACGGCACTGGATCCTCGAAGAACTCATCGACCTCGCGCAGCGGGTTGCGAGGAACGGGAAGCCGGAGCAGAGCATCTTCGTCCTACGCCTCGTCGCTCGGCGCGCTCGAGAGCGTAACGATCGACCGAGCCTTCTCCGCGCGTTACGTCTCCTCGCCGAGCTGGATCCCTCTGATGAGCGAACGCTGGAGTTCGTCGTGACGACGGACATCCGTTCCGGACAGCACGGACGCGCCCTCGCGACACTGCTGACAGCGGCAGACCGCGCCGCGACGCTCGGCACGAGAGCACGCCAGCTCGCTCTCTTGGAAGGGGCAGCCACGCTCGCCGAGCTCCTGGACGACCGAGACCGGCTCGCTGCCATCGCCGATGCCCTCGCCGCGAACGACCCGGAGAATCCCGATCGTCATATCTTCGCTGCGACGGCAGCGCTGCGAGCCGGGCGACCCGAGCGCGCGAAGGCGTATCTCTGGACGGCGATCCGCACGGCACTCCGCCAGCGCCGTCTGACGGACGCGCTCAGCGCCGCCGAACAGTTGGCCGCCCTCGACCCGACGGACGAGGCGGCAGCCGTTCAGCTCGCCGAGCTTCGGGTGCTGCTGGAACGGCGGCAGCACCGAGGATCCCAGCAGCGTTGAGCGCTCCGCTCCAGCCGTACACCCGGCGTCTGCGTGGCGACCGCGGGTGTTAGAATTTCGCCAGCACGCCGGCGGAGCGAGCCGCAGGGACGTCGGGAATGTTCGAACTACCCTGGATCTTCACCCGCATCGATCTGCGGGCCATCGTCGATATTTGCTCGGTTGCCCTCATTTTTTTCTGGCTCTTGTGGGTCATCCAGGGCACCCGCGCCGCGCAGTTGGTCCGCGGGTTGGTGATCCTCGTCGTCGCTGTCGTCGGCGCAGCCAATCTCTTCCACCTGCAGGCACTGAACTGGTTGCTCCGCCAGGCGTTGCCGGCGCTCATCATCGCGATCCCGGTCGTCTTCCAACCGGAGTTGCGTCGGGCACTCGAGCGGTTGGGTCATACCGGCGCATGGCTTCGGACGCCGCTGAGTTCTCACGAGGTCCAGACCGAGGAGACGATCGAGGAGATCGTTCGTGCCGTCCAGCAGCTTTCCCGCCTGCGTTACGGCGCGCTGATCGTGATCGAACGGGAGACCGGCTTGCAGGACTATGCCGACCGTGGTATCCCGCTCGATGCCACCTTGACGCAGCAGCTCCTCGTGAACATTTTCTTCCCAAACTCGCCCCTGCACGACGGGGCGGTGATCATCCGCGGCAACCGCATCCTCTCGGCCGGCTGCGTCCTGCCGTTGAGCGAAAACCCGCTCGATCCGCAAATGGGAACCCGCCATCGGGCTGGCCTGGGAATCACCGAAGAATCGGATGCGGTCGCGGTCATCGTCTCCGAAGAGACCGGTCAAGTGTCGCTCGCGGTCAACGGACGCTTGTATCGGAACCTCGATGCCGAGCGACTGCGGCGCGCGCTACGCGCGCTGCTGCACGTCGAGCGGGCCAGTCGCCGACGGCTGACCGAAGCGCTCGATCGAGCGACACGCGCTGCCGGTTCCGAGGAGCACATCGCGAAGGAGTCGGAGGGTGACACGGCTCGCGAGGATGCGCGCGCGTCTGCTCCGCGTTTGGGATAGCCTGCGCCCCACGCTCCGACGCGAGAACGTCGCCCGCCTCGTCATCGCGTTCGCGCTCGCATTCGCCCTCTGGGCCTGGGTCGAGGCGACGAACGACCCGGAAACCCAGCGAACCATCTCCAACATCCCGGTCGTACCGCAGGGTCTCTCCAACGACTTCGTCGTGACGAGCGACCTCCCGACCGTTACCGTCCGGATCCAGGGCGCGCAGAGTCGCGTGCAGGCCCTCGAGAGCGGCTCGATCCAGGCGACGGTCGATCTGAGCGATGTCCGAGAACCGGGTATCTACACGCGGCGCGTCCGCGTTCAGCTCCCGGGCCGCCTCCAGCTACGCCAAGTCATCCCTCCCGAAGTGACGCTGCAGGTCGACCGTCTCGCCGAGCGTAGCGATGTCCCCGTCGAAGTCGTCGTGACGAACGAGTTACCGCCGAACTTGGAGCTGCTCTCGACCAGCGCGAATCCGCCGACCGTGACGATCCGTGGTCCCGAACAACGAGTGAACCTGGTCGCGCGGGTGTCAGCGCCGATCCAGATCACGGGACAAACCGAGACGGTGCGGGAATCGGTCACACTCGTCCCGGTCGATCAGAACGGGATCACGGTCCAAGGCGTCACGGTCGAGCCGTCGACCGCGAGCGTGACGGCGCAGCTGCGGATCCGCGGTCAGGTGAGGCGTGTCATCCCGACGATCGTCGGAGCCGACCGCTTGGCACCAGGTTATGAGCTGGCCGGACCGCCGACGGTCTTCCCGAGCGACGAAGTCGTCGTCGAAGGTCCCGAATCGGCGCTCGCCGCGATCCCATATCTCACCACGACGCCGATCGACGTGAGCGGCTGGAGCGAGTCGCGCATACTCTGGGACGTGCCGATCGACACGTCGCGGCTCCCGGCCGGCGTGCGAGTCGAGCCGGCCACCGTCAACGTCTCCGTCCAGGTACGACGAGCCGAGGAAACCCGCACCCTCCAGGGCATTCCGATCGCGCCGATGAACGTACGTCCGGGGACGACGGTGGATCTCTCGCCGAGCTCCGTCGACGTGGAATTCAGTGGACCGAGCGACGTTCTCGACCGGATACAGCCGGGGGACGTCCTGGCCTTCGTCGATCTCGAGAACGCCGACGTCGGCATCTATCAGCTTCCGGTCCGCGTGACCGTGCCACCGAACGTGCGCTTCGAGCGGGTGACGCCGGAGATCGTCCAGGTCACCGTTCGCGCCGCGACGCCGCCCGCACCGTCCCCGACCCCGTAGCGGCCCGCTCGCGGCGCGGGACGGAGCCGGCGCCCGGTCATCCATCACGCTCGCTCGGCGTCGCTACGAGCGCGGATCGTTCGAGCGGCTGCCGGTCTCCAGCTGATGCGCCAACAGGATCGCTTCGGCGATCTCCCGCATCGATTTCCGGCTGTCCATACTGAGGCGGCGCATGCGCTGAAACGCTTCTGCCTCGCTCAAGCCGTGCACCTGCATGAGGATGCCCTTGGCCCGCTCGATCAGCTTCCGCGCCTCGAGCGCCTCCTGGAGCTCCACGACCTGCTGTTCGAGCCGCTGGAACTCGCGGAACTGGTTGAGCGCCAGCTCGATCACCGGCATGAGCTCGCTCTCACGGAACGGCTTCACGAGGTACCCTGCCACGCCGGCTCGTCGCGCGCGCTCGACGAGCTCGCGCTCGCTGTACGCCGTGAGCAAGACGACCGGGGCGAGCCGTTCGCGGTGCAGGATCTCAGCGGCATTGATCCCGTCGACCTCGGGCATCTTGATGTCGAGAATCACCAGGTCGGGCTTGAGCTTACGGGCCAGCTCGACGGCGGTACGACCATCGGCAGCTTCGCCGACGACGTCGTAGCCCAGCGAGGTGAGGAGTTCCCGCAAGTCCAGCCGGATGATCGGTTCGTCGTCCGCGATGAGGATCCGAATCGGCGTCGTCACGGTTGCCGGACCTCTTAGCGAGAAAGCCGCACCCGAGGTGCGGCCCGTTCGTCGGGGCGAGAGGATTTGAACCTCCGACCTCCGGTACCCCATACCGGTGCGCTACCGGGCTGCGCCACGCCCCGCAGTTCAACCGCAGTATAGCACAGAGCCCGGGCGGATCGCCAGTTCGCGCCCGCCCGGGCTCGTGCGGGGCCTACTTGATTTCGACCTTCGCGCCGACCGCTTCGAGCTTCTGCTTGATCGTCTCGGCCTCCTGCTTGGAGACCCCCTGCTTCACCGGCTTCGGCGCCGCTTCGACGAGATCCTTGGCTTCCTTGAGGCCGAGCTGCGTCAGCTCGCGCACGACTTTGATCACCTGGATCTTGTTCGGCCCCACGTCGCTCAGGATCACGTCGAACTCGGTCTTCTCCTCTTCCGCCGGCGCCGCGGCAGCGGGCGCCGCACCGGCCGCCGGCGCGGCTGCGACCGCGACGGGGGCTGCGGTCACGCCGAAGCGCTCCTCGAGCGCTTTCACCAGCTGCGACAGCTCGAGCACGGTCATCTGCTCGATCGCCTGAATGATCTCCTCGAGTTTCTCCTGTCCGACCGCCATGCTTCACCTACCTCCGATCGACTCCAACCGTTCGCTTCCTCGCGGTTTCACGCAGCCTCGGCTTCTCCACCGAGCTGGCGCATCCGTCCCTGGAGGACGTATAGGAGCCCACGGATCGGTCCGGAGAGGACCGAAACCAGGCTGTAGAGCGGCGCCTGCAGACCGCCGACCACCTTGGCGAGGAGCTCCTCGCGCGACGGCAATGTCGCCAGCGCTTCGACGTCGGCCGCAGTCAAGAGCTGACCGGCGAACAGCGCACCCTTGATGGTGAGGATACGGGACTGCCGTGCGAACTCGACCGCGAGCTTCGCAGCCGTCACCGGATCGCCGGTCGTGTAGACGAGCGCGGTCGGTCCCTCCAGAAGCGGTGCGATCACCGCCGTACCGGTCCGCTCCGCGGCGATGCGCGTCAGCGTGTTCTTGACGACACGCAGATTCGCGTTCTGCTCCTGGAGGCGACGGCGGAACGCGGTGATGTCCGCGACGGAAAGACCCCGGTAATCGGTCAGGATCGCGACGCTCGCACTGCTGAGGATCTGGCTGATCTCCTCGATCTGTCGAGCCTTCTCCGGCGTCGGCACGTGCACCTCCTTCCACAGCGAAGCCCCCTGCGCGGGTGCGCAGGGGGCACGAGCGGCAAAGCCGAGTTTGCCTTCGCTTCGTCCACCCCGCGCCTCGGCTGGATCTTTAAGCGCCCTGCGCCCCAGCGGTCATCGGCGCGGCGTTACGCCGACGGAGAGTGTATCACTTCACGAACGCGCGCGCTTCCTCCAGCGTCGTCGCCACGTCCAAGGGAATACCTGGCCCCATCGTCGGAGCGATCGTCATCGACCGGAAAAACTGCCCCTTCACCGCCGGAGGACGAGCCCGAGCGATCGCATCCACTGCGACGTAGAGATTTTCGAGCAGCTGCTGGTCGCTGAAGCTCTTGCGACCGATCTGGATGTGGATGTTCCCGGTTCGATCGTTGCGGAACTCGACTCGCCCCGCCTTGATCTCGCGGATCACCGCCGGCAGATCCTCCGGGTTGCGCACCACCGTACCGGTCCGTGGGTTCGGCATCAACCCACGTCGGCCAAGGATACGTCCCAACGGTCCGACCTTCCCCATCTGATCAGCCATCGCGATCGCGGCGTCGAACTCCAGCCAACCGCTCTCGATCTGCTTGATGTACTCGTCGACACCGACGTAATCCGCGCCGGCCTCCTCGGCGATCCGCGCCGCCTCACCGACGGCGAAGACGAGAACGCGCGGCACCCGTCCGGTGCCGTGCGGCAAGGTCACCGTACCGCGGACATTCTGATCAGCTTGCCGAGGATCGATATTGAGGTTGATGTGCAGGTCGATGCTCTCGTCGAAATTCGCGTGCGCGAACTGCTTGACGAGAGCGATCGCTTCCTTCGGTGGATAGCGTCGCGTGACGTCGACGAGTTTGAGCGCCTCGAGATACTTCTTGCCGTGCTTCGGCATGATGCGTCACCTCCTCGTGGTACGAACGGAGCCGCAGCCCCTCCCACGGCCAGCTCAACCGACGACCTCGATGCCCATGCTCCGCGCGGTGCCTTCGATCATGCGCATCGCCGCCTCCAGATCGCGCGCATTGAGGTCCGGCATCTTCAATTGCGCGATTTCCCGGATCTGCTCGCGCGTGACGCGGCCTACCTTCTGCCGCTTCGGGTCAGCCGCACCCTTCTCGATACCAGCCGCTCGCCGCAGCAGATCGGCCGCAGGGGGAGTTTTCAGGACGAAGGTGAACGAACGATCTTCGTAGATCGTGACGACGACCGGAATGATCTGACCAGCCAGGTGCGCCGTCTTCTCGTTGTACTCCTTCACGAAGTTCATGATCGGTACGCCGTGCTGACCCAGCGCCGGACCGACCGGTGGCGCTGGTGTGGCCTTGCCGGCCGGCAGCTGCAATTTGACGATCGCCTTCACCTTCTTCGCCACTGCGTCCAACCCTCCCGCTTCCGAACCCGACGAGTCATGGTCGCTCTCACGTCTCGCGCTCGACCTGCAGGAAGTCGAGCGTGACCGGCGTCTCCCTCCCGAAGAAGGACACGAGGACGCGCACCTTGCCCTTCTCGTTGTCCACCTCGTCCACGACACCGCGGAAGTCAGTGAACGGGCCGTCGATGATCCGCACGACGTCGCCCGGCAGCAGCGTCATCCGCACCTTCGGTTGCTCCACCTTCGTGCCGCGGATGATCGCCTCCGCCTCAGCGCGATCCAGCGGTACCGGCCGGTTGCCGACACCGACGAAACCGGTGACGCCGGGTGTGTTGCGGACCACATGCCACGACTCGTCGTCTAGGATCATTCGCACGAGCACGTAACCTGGGAAGACCTTGCGCTGAACCGTGTGTCGCTGCCCACCCCGGATCTCGATCTCCTCCTGCGTCGGGATGACGACCTCGAAGACCTTGTCGGCGACGTCCATCGTCTCGACGCGATGCAGGAGGTTCTGACGCACCTTGTTCTCGTAGCCGGAGTACGTGTGCAGGACGTACCACTCCCCCTGCTGCTCCGGCTCCTGCGTCGCGCCGCGCTTCTGTGCGAGCCGTTCACGCAGTGTTCGCGGCATCGTTCTCACAACCCTCCGAGAAGATTCCAGAGTCTTACGAAGAGCGCATCGACCGCCCCGAGAATCAGGCCGAGGACCGCGGCCAGTCCGATCACGAGCAGAGTCAACTTCCGGGTCGTTTCACGGTCGGGCCAGGTGATCTTCTTCCACTCCGCACGGAGATCGGCGATCGTCCGTCGGAGCCCGGCCAATCGCCCTGCCCACGCTCGCGCCGGCCGCGCCGGCGCCTTGGCCTTGCCACCGGACCGAGCAGTCGCCTGCGTCTGTGTCTTCGTCGCCATTTCGCCCGTCCTCGTCACCGCCCGAGACGCCTCTTCGACACGGAAAAGGGGCGAGCCGCCTGGCTCGACCCCTTGGCAGTCACCGGCCGGGGCATCGATCACCTGTACCAGGTGGCTCGGCAGGGCCGGAGGGACTCGAACCCCCAACCTGCGGTTTTGGAGACCGCTGCTCTGCCAATTGAGCTACGACCCTGTGCTGCCCCGACCGGCCCCTGCTCAACGCGTCTCGCGATGCACCTGATGCCGGCGACATCGCGGGCAGTACTTCCGAAGCTCCAGCCGCCCCGGATCGTTCCGCCGGTTCTTCTCGGTCACGTAGTTCCTCTCTCGGCAGACCGTGCACTCCAGCGTGATGATGATCCGGTCGGCCTTCGCTTTCTTTGCCATGATACCACAACCCCCGCGGTCGTTGCCAGTCTCAGCTGCTACTTGATGATCTTGGTGACGACGCCGGCGCCGACGGTGCGGCCGCCCTCGCGGATGGCAAAGCGCGACCCTTCCTCCAGCGCCACCGGCTTGTCCAGCACCACCCGCAGCCGCACGTTGTCCCCCGGCATCACCATCTCCACCCCCTCCGGCAGCCCGGCCACCTCACCCGTCACGTCCGTCGTCCGAATGTAGAACTGCGGCCGGTACCCCGCAAAGAACGGCGTGTGCCGCCCACCCTCCTCCTTCGACAGCACGTACACCTCCGCCTCGAACTCCGTGTGCGGCGTGATCGACCCCGGCGCCGCCAGCACCATCCCCCGCTCCACCTCGTCCCGCTCGACCCCCCGCAGCAAGCACCCGAGGTTGTCCCCCGCCACCGCCTCGTCCAGCACCTTCTGGAACATCTCAATCGACGTCACCACCGTCTGCCGCGTCGGCCCCAGCCCCACGATCTCCACGCTCTCCCCAGGCCGCAGCCGCCCGCGCTCCACCCGGCCCGTCACCACCGTCCCTCGCCCCTTGATCCCGAACACGTCCTCAATCGGCATCAGGAACGGCTTGTCCACCGCCCGCACCGGCGTCGGTATGTACTCGTCCACCACCCGCAGCAGCTCCCAGATCGGCGCATACTCCGGCGCCTCCGGATCCCGCGACGGCGACTCCAGCGCCTTCAGCGCCGACCCCCGCACCACCGGTACGCTCTCCCCAGGATACCCATACTGGCTCAACAGCTCCCGCACCTCCAGCTCCACCAGCTCCAACAGCTCCGGGTCATCCAGCATGTCCACCTTGTTCAAAAACACCACGATCGCCGGTACCTCCACCTGCCGCGCCAACAGGATGTGCTCCGCGTCTGCGGCATCGGCCCGTCCGGCGCACTCACCACCAAGATCGCCCCGTCCATCTGCGCCGCACCCGTGATCATGTTCTTGATGTAGTCCGCATGCCCCGGACAATCCACGTGCGCGTAGTGCCGCTTCTCCGTCTCGTACTCCACGTGGCTGATCGCAATCGTGATCCCCCGCGCCCGCTCCTCCGGCGCCTTGTCAATCTGCTCGTACGGCTTGAAGTTCGCCCACCCCTTGAAGCTCAGCACCTTCGTGATCGCCGCCGTCAACGTCGTCTTCCCATGATCCACGTGCCCGATCGTCCCCACGTTCACGTGCGGCTTCGTCCGCTCGAACCGCGGCTTGCTCATCGTCCGACTCCCTTCTCTCGCCTCTCGCAACGACTCATTCCACTCGACCGTCGACTCAGCCAGCCTTGCCGGCCTTGGCCATGAGCTCCTGAGCGATGTTCTCGGGTACCGGCGCGTAGTGATCGAACTCCATGGTGTAGGTACCGCGCCCCTGCGTCATGGAACGCAGGTCCGTTGCATAGCCGAACATCGTCGCCAACGGCACCATGGCACGGATCACCTGGGCACCGGCCCGCATCTCCATACCCTCGATCCGACCACGCCGCGCGTTGAGATCCCCGATGACGTCACCGGTGAACTCCTCCGGAACCACGACCTCCACCCGCATGATCGGCTCCAGGATCACCGGATTGCCTCGACGCACCCCCTCCTTCAACGCCATCGAGGCCGCGATCTTGAACGCCATCTCCGAGGAGTCGACCTCGTGATATGATCCGTCCACGAGGACCGCCTTGAGATCGATGACCGGATACCCGGAGACGCCACCGCTCTGCATCGCCTCGCGGATACCAGCCTCGACGGCCGGGATGAACTCCTTCGGAATCACGCCACCGACGATCCGATCCTCGAAGACGAAGCCGCTTCCGCGCGGCAAGGGCTCGAGCTCGAGCCAGACGTGACCGTACTGACCACGGCCGCCCGTCTGCCGTACGAAGCGTCCCTCGACCCGCACCGGCCGCGTGATCGTTTCCTTGTACGCGACCTGCGGTCGGCCGATGTTCGCGGCGACCTTGAACTCCCGCTGCATGCGGTCGACGATCACCTCGAGGTGGAGCTCCCCCATACCGGAGATGATTGTCTGCCCGCTCTCCGGGTCGATCCGCACCTGGAACGTCGGATCCTCCTCGGCCAGACGCTGCAGCGCGAGCGACAACTTGTCCTGATCGGCCCGCGTCTTCGGCTCGACGGCCACCGAAATGACCGGCTCGGGGAACTGGATCGGCTCGAGCAGGATCGGGTGGTCAGGATCGCACAAGGTATCGCCGGTGAAGGTCTTCTTGAGACCGATCACGGCGCAGATGTCCCCGGCGCCGATCCACTCGACTTCCTCGCGATGGTTCGCATGCATCCGCAGGAGCCGCGAGATCCGCTCCCGCTCGCCCTTCGTCGAGTTGTACACGTACGAACTGCTGGTCAGGCGGCCGGAGTAGACCCGGACATAGGTGAGCCGGCCGACGTGCGGATCGGCCTGGATCTTGAACGCCAGCGCCGCGAACGGCGCCTCGTCGTCCGCTTCGCGGGTGATCTCCTCGCCGGTGACCGGGTGCGTCCCCTTGACCGGCGGGATGTCCAGTGGCGACGGCAAGTAGTCGACGATCGCATCCAGGAGGAACTGGATGCCCTTGTTCTTCAGCGCCGAACCGCAGAGGACGGGAACCAGCTGCCCGCGAATCGTCGCTGCCCGCAGCGCCCGGCGCAGCTCCTCCGGGGTCGGCTCCTCGCCCTCGAGGTAGCGCATCATCAGCTCTTCGTCCGTCTCGACGATCTGCTCGATGAGCTTGTGCCGCCACTCCTGGGCGACTTCGACGTACTCGGCCGGCACGTCCATGTCCTCGATGTGCTGACCGAGGTCGTCGTAATAGATGCGAGCGCGAAAATCGATCAGGTCGATGATCCCGCGGAAGTCCGCCTCCAGTCCGATCGGCCACTGGATCGCCACCGGATTGGCGCGCAGCCGTTCCCGGATCATGTCGATCGCCCGGACGTAGTTGGCGCCGACGCGATCGAGCTTGTTGATGAAGCAGATGCGCGGCACGCGGTACTTGTCCGCCTGTCGCCAGACGGTTTCCGACTGCGGCTCGACCCCGTGCACGCCGTCGAACACGACGACACCGCCGTCGAGCACGCGCAGCGACCGCTCCACTTCGACGGTGAAGTCGACGTGACCCGGCGTATCGATGATGTTGATCCGGTGATCGCGCCAGAAGCAGGTCGTCGCCGCCGCGGTGATCGTGATGCCGCGCTCCCGCTCCTGCACCATCCAGTCCATCGTCGCGGTCCCCTCGTGGACCTCGCCCAGACGATGAACCTTCCCAGTGTAGAAGAGGATCCGCTCGGTCGGCGTCGTCTTCCCAGCATCGATATGGGCGATGATGCCGATGTTGCGGGTCCTCTGGAGCAACACTTTCCTGGCTTCGCTCATCTGCGGTTGTACCGTACTCATCGATCGACCCCTGTCGCTTGCTGGCTCGTTGTCGGCTCTACCACCGGTAATGGGCGAAGGCGCGGTTCGCTTCCGCCATCCGGTGCGTGTCGTCACGCTTCTTGATGGTCGCACCCGTGTTGTTCGCGGCGTCGATGATCTCCGCCGCGAGCTTGTCGACGAAGTTGTAGCCGCTCCGATTCCGCGCCGACTGGATCAGCCAGCGCATCGCGAGCGAGACGCGCCGGTGCGGCTCCACCTGCACGGGAACCTGGTACGTCGCACCACCGACGCGCCGCGGCTTGACCTCCAGCAGTGGCGACGCGTTGTGGATCGCCCGCTGGAAGACCTCCAGCGGATGCTGCCCTGTCCGCTGGCCGACGATATCGAAAGCCCGATAGACGATCCGCTCCGCCAGCGACTTCTTGCCGTTCCGCATCACCTTGTTGATGAAGCGCTGGACGAGCTCGGATCCGTACTTCGGATCCGGCGGGATCGTTCGGCGTTCGTACTTCGGTCGCCTCGGCATGACTCGCCGCCCCTTCCGTCATTCCTTCGCTCGGCATGAGACAGACGAAGGCGGCAACCCTGGAACGAATTCCCGATGCCGCACTTCGTCTGCCGACAATCACTCAGACTGGCGCACGCCAGGACGCGGTACGCCTTATCCTTTCGGCTTCTTCGTCCCGTACTTGGAGCGCCCTTGCCGCCGGTTCTCGACGCCCTTGGCATCGAGCGCCCCACGGACGATGTGATAGCGCACACCGGGCAGATCCTTCACTCGGCCCCCGCGAACGAGGACGACCGAGTGCTCCTGCAGGTTGTGCCCCTCGCCCGGGATGTAGGCCGTCACCTCGATGCCATTCGTGAGGCGGACACGGGCGATCTTGCGCAGCGCCGAGTTCGGCTTCTTCGGGGTCATCGTACGCACGGCGACGCAGACGCCACGCTTCTGCGGATTCCCCTTCGGAACCTGCCGCAGCTTCCCCGCGTTCCGGCCGACTCGGCTGTAGATGAACTGGAGCGCCGGCGCCTTCGACTTCTTGCGCCGCCTCTCCCGCCCTTTGCGCACCAGCTGATTGATCGTCGGCACCGTCGGGCCTCACTCTCCCACAAACCGGCGTTCCGGTCCGTCAGCAACACTGAACAATAACACACCCTCGTGACCCGAAACCCGGGTCACGAGGGTGTAGTGTACAGGACTCTGCCCGTAACGTCAAGCAAGCTGCCGGCTCGCCGCTGACGAGCGCAGCCCCAGCCAGCGACGCTCACGCGCCGCTGTCGCGTTCCGACTCCGTCCGATCCGCGCGGTCCGTTGTCGACCCGGTCCCACCGCCGAGTTCGGCGAGTGGTTCTCCGCTCGGACCGAGGCCCACCGCTGCCAGTCCGGCCAGGGTGACCTCGTCGAGCGCGCTCAGGGCCGCCTCGCGGCGACGCTTCCGCTCCCAGAAGCCGGATCCGGCTGGGATGAGCTTCCCGATGATCACGTTCTCCTTGAGACCGCGCAGGTAGTCGACCTTCCCTTGGATGGCCGCCTCGGTCAACACCCGGGTGGTCTCCTGGAACGACGCGGCCGACAGCCAGCTCTCCGTCGCCAACGAGGCCTTGGTGATCCCGAGCAGCACCTGCTGCGCCGTCGCCGGGACCCCACCCTGCGCGATCACCTCCTCGTTGATCCGCATCAGTTGCGCGCGATCGAGCATCTCGCCGACCAGAAGATCGGTGTCGCCAGGATCGGTCACCGCCACCTTCCGCAGCATCTGGCGGATGATGATCTCGATGTGCCGGTCGTTCGTCACGACGCCCTGCGACTTGTACACCTTCTGCACTTCGTCGAGAATATACCGCTGCACCGCATCGCGGCCGAGCGTCGACAGGAGCTCCTCGGGACTGGCGTTGCCGTCGGTCAGCGGTTGTCCCGCCTTCACGCGATCACCGTCGCTGACCAATAGGTGCGCAGCGGCCGGGAGCTGGTACTCCTCGCGGCGCTGCTCTTCGCGTCGGACGATCACCTCGTTCCCATCGACGAACACCTCGCCGTCCATCGTCGTGACGATCGGCTCACCGTCTCCCTCCGCCGGACGGGCCAGCAGCTGCCCAGCCGCAACCATCTCACCGGTTCCGACAAGGAGCACGTAGCCCTCCGGGATCCGGTGCGTCTCCGTCTCCAGTCGGTCATCGTGCACGATGACCTTCCGGCCGAACTCGTCTTCAACGACCTGCACCACCCCGTCGATCTTGGCGAGGATCGCCTTCCCCTTCGGTTCCCGCGCCTCGAAGAGCTCCTCGACTCGCGGCAGACCAGTCGTGATGTCCTCGCCCGCGACGCCACCGGTGTGGAAGGTTCGCATCGTCAACTGCGTCCCCGGCTCGCCGATGCTCTGCGCCGCGATGATCCCGACCGCCTCACCGAGCTCCACGATCTGCCGCGTCGCGAGATTCCGGCCGTAGCACAAGCGGCAGACGCCGTAGTCGGCCGTGCAGTACAGCGGCGTGCGGATCATCACCGCCGTGATCCGCCGCTCCGGATCGCTGCGCTCCAGAGACGCCAGCACGTGCGCCACGATCGGCTCGGTGATCTCCTCGTTCCGCCGGACCAGGAGCTCGCCCGTTTCCGGATCGACGAGATCCCGTGCCGCGACGCGACCGAGAATGCGATCGGCGTACGTCTCGCGATCAGGAACGTCGTCCAGCCGGACCCACATCCCGTCCTCGGTACCGCAGTCGTCGATCGTCACGATGACGTCCTGCGCGACGTCGACGAGTCGTCGCGTGAGATACCCGGAGTCCGCGGTCCGGAGCGCCGTATCGGCGAGCCCCTTCCGCGCCCCGTGCGTCGAGATGAAGTACTCGAGAACGGACAGTCCCTCCCGGAAGTTCGAGCGGATCGGCAGCTCGATGATCTGCCCCTTCGGGTCGAGCATGAGCCCGCGCATGCCGGCCATCTGGTTGATCTGGTTGATGTTCCCTTTGGCACCCGACTTGCTCATCATGTAGAGGCTGTTCTGCTCGCCCAGGCTCCGCTCGACCACCTGCGCGAGTTCGTCGCGCGCCTCGTTCCAGATCGCGACGACCTCGCGATGCCGCTCTGCGTCGGTGATGAGACCACGACGGTATTGCCGCTCCACCTCGGCGACGCGCGCGTCGGCACGCGCGATGATCTCCGCCTTCTCGGGCGGAATGTGCACGTCGGTCACCCCAATGGTGATGCCGCTCTTCGTCGCGTAGTGGAAGCCGAGATCCTTGATCCGGTCGGCCAGCCGCGCCGTCTCGTCGGAACCGAGCCTCTGGTAGCTCTCCGCGATGAGGCGGCGCAATGCCTTCCGGTCCATGAGTTCGTTCCAGAACCCGAGTTCCTTCGGCAGGATCTCGTTGAAGAGTACTCGCCCGACTGTCGTCTCGACGAGCTGCGCGCCACCGCCACCCCCGTCCACGTCCAGCCGCACCTTGATCGGCGCCTGGAGGTCGACCGTCCCGCTCTGATAGGCGAGGACCACCTCGTCCCGGCTCGCGAACGTCTTACCGGCACCCCGCGCAGCGGGATCGGGGAGCGTCATGACGTAGCAACCGAGCACGATGTCGAGCGTCGGCGCGATGACCGGCTCGCCGTCCGAAGGGTCAAGCAGGTTCCGCGTCGAGAGCATCCGCTCTCGTGCCTCGCGCTGCGCTTCCGCCGACAACGGCACGTGCACTGCCATCTGATCGCCGTCGAAGTCCGCGTTGAAGGCTGCGCACACCAGCGGGTGGAGCTGGATGGCCGAACCCTCGATCAGCTTCACCTCGAACGCCTGAATGCCGAGTCGGTGCAGCGTCGGCGCCCGGTTGAGCAGCACCAGGTAGTTCTGCGTCACCTCTTCCAGGACGTCCCACACTCGTGGGTCCATCCGCTCGACCAACCGCTTGGCGGCCTTGATGTTATGCGCGTGTCCGTGCACCACGAGGCGCTGCATCACGAACGGCTTGAAGAGTTCCAGTGCCATCCGTTTCGGCAAGCCGCACTGGTGCAGCTTGAGATCCGGGCCGACCACGATGACCGAGCGACCGGAGTAGTCGACGCGCTTGCCCAACAGGTTCTGGCGGAATCGCCCCTGCTTCCCCTTGAGCATGTCGGAAAGGCTCTTGAGCTTGTGCTTGCTGGTACCGGAGACGACGCGACCGCGCCGGCCGTTGTCGATCAGCGCGTCGACCGCCTCCTGGAGCATCCGCTTCTCGTTGCGGATGATGATGTCCGGCGCGCCGAGCTCGATGAGTCGCTTCAGCCGGTTGTTGCGGTTGATGACTCGGCGATAGAGATCGTTGAGATCCGAGGTCGCGAAACGGCCACCGTCCAGCTGCACCATCGGCCGGAGATCGGGCGGGATGACCGGAAGCACCGTCAGGAGCATCCACTCCGGCCGGTTACCGCTCTTGCGCAGCGCTTCCACCAAGCGCAGCCGCTTGGCGATCCGCTTCTGCCGCTGGCCGGTCGCCTGCGCCAGCTCGGCCCGCAGCTGCGCCGAGAGCTGATCGAGGTCCATGCGGGACACGACCTCGTACACTGCCTCGGCGCCCATCTTGGCCTCGAAGACACCGGGCGCGATGTCGACGAGTTCGCGGTACTGCTGCTCGGTCAGCACCTGCAGCTCGCGGATGTCCTGCACCTGTCGGATCAGTTCGTCCGCCTCGGCCTGCAGGTCCTGCTTCTGCCGCTCGATTTCCGCTTGGAATGCCGCGAGCTGCTCGGTCAAACGCGCGGTCAAGAGATCCTGCTCCGCCTCGACCAACGCCTGCTCGCCGCTGATCGCGCTGCGTCCCGCTCGCTCGGCTTCGCGCACCGCCTCTTGCTCTGCCTCGTCGAGAAGGAGCAGGTGCCGCTCGGCGACCGTCTCCCCCTCGGCGACGAGCGCGCGTCCCGCGAACTCGATCGACGCGTCGGCCACCGTGCCGAGGAGCTCCTGCAAGCGCTCGCGAACCTCGGCCGCCTGGCGACGCACCCGCTCGACCTCGCGCGCGGCGAACTCGCGTGCCTCCCGTTCCAGCGCTTGGCGCCGCTCGCGCAAAGCCGCCAGCTCAGCCGACTGCGCGCCCTCCAGCTCGCGGCGCTTCGCTTCCAGCTGGCGGTCGAGTTCCTCGAGTTCCGCGCGCAACTCTTCGCGGATATTCTCGATGAGTTCGGCGCGCTTCTGCTCGTCGACCCGAGTCACGAGATACGACGCGAAGTAGAGCACACGCTCGAGGTTGCGCGGCGTAATGTCGAGCAGGAGACCGAGACGGCTCGGCGTCCCCTTCACGTACCAGATGTGGGCGACCGGTGCCGCCAGCTCGATGTGCCCCATGCGCTCGCGTCGAACCTTCGAGCGAGTCACCTCGACGCCGCACTTGTCGCAGATGGTCCCCGCGTAGCGCTGCCGCTTGTACTTTCCGCAGTAGCACTCGAAGTCCTTGGTCGGACCGAAAATCCGCTCGCAGAACAGCCCGCCGTGCTCGGGCTTGAGCGTGCGATAGTTGATCGTCTCCGGCTTCGTCACCTCGCCGTACGACCAGCTGCGGATCGCCTCCGGCGAGGCCAGGCCGATGCGGATCGCTTCGAAATTGTTGACGTCGACCGACTTCCGGGTCTCTCGCTGCCGTGCGACGGTACTCATGCGACCTCACCCCTGCTCGTCACTCTTCCGTGCGTTCGAAGCCGCTCAGGTTGATCCGATCGAGATGGGAGAGAATCTCGCGCTCCCGACCGTGATCCTCGCCGAACTCGATCGGCTCCTCGTCCTCGTTGAGCACCTCCACCGAGAGCCCCAGACTCCGGAGCTCCTTCACGAGCACCTTGAACGACTCCGGCACACCAGCCTCGACGATCGGCTCCCCCTTCACGATCGCCTCGTACGTCTTGACGCGACCGACCACGTCGTCGGACTTCACCGTCAGCATCTCCTGGAGGGTGTGCGCGGCGCCGTAGGCCTCGAGCGCCCACACCTCCATCTCGCCGAACCGCTGCCCACCGAATTGGGCCTTACCACCCAGCGGCTGCTGCGTCACCAGCGAATACGGTCCGGTCGAACGCGCGTGGATCTTGTCCTCGACCAAGTGCACGAGCTTCATCATGTAGATGATGCCGACCGTCACCGGCCGATCGAACTTCTCTCCGGTACGGCCGTCGTACAGCTCGACCTTCCCATCCTCGGGCAGACCGGCCTTGCGGAGGAGTTCGCGGATCTCCTCCTCCTTCGCGCCGTCGAACACCGGGCTGGCCACCTTAATGCCGAGCGCGTGCGCTGCCCAGCCGAGATGCGTCTCGAGAATCTGCCCGAGGTTCATGCGCGACGGCACACCAATCGGGTTCAGGATGATGTCGACCGGCGTTCCGTCGGGCAGATAGGGCGTGTCCTCAATCGGCACGATGCGCGAGACCACTCCTTTGTTCCCGTGCCGACCGGCCATCTTGTCGCCCTCGGAGATCTTCCGCTTCTGCGCGATGAGGACGCGAACCATCTCGTTGACGCCGGCCGGGAGCTCCACGCCGTTCTCGTCGTCCCGCCGGAACCGCTTGACGTCGATCACGATCCCGTGCACCCCGTGCGGGACGCGCAGGCTCGTATCCTTCACATCGCGGGCGCGTTCACCGAAGATCGCCCGCAGCAGCCGCTCCTCCGCGGAGAGCTCCGTCTCGCCACGCGGCGTCACCTTACCGACCAGGATGTCGTTCGGGCGCACTTCCGCGCCGATCCGGATGATCCCGTCGGCATCGAGGTTCCGCAGGCTGTCCTCGCCGACGTTCGGGATATCGCGGGTGACTTCCTCCGGCCCGAGCTTGGTGTCTCGCGCCTCGCACTCGTATTTCTCGATGTGAATCGACGTATAGACGTCGTCGCGGACGAGACGCTCGCTGATCAGGATCGCGTCCTCGAAGTTGCCGCCCTCCCAGGACATGAAGGCGACCAGCACGTTCTGCCCCAGCGCGAGCTCGCCGTTCTCCGTACTCGAGCTATCGGCGATGATGTCGCCCGCCTCGATCCGCTGGCCCTTCTGGACGATCGGTCGCTGGTTGATGCAGGTGTCCTGGTTCGAGCGGACGAACTTGCGGAGCTCGTACACCCGCTCGTTCCCGTCGTCCTCGAGCACGAGGATCCGACGCGCCGTGACCGACTTGACGATGCCGCCCTTTTGCGCGACGACCACCTGACCGGAATCCCGGGCAGCCTGATACTCCACGCCCGTGCCGACGATCGGCGCCCGCGGGCGCAACAGCGGCACTGCTTGGCGCTGCATGTTCGCACCCATGAGCGCGCGGTTGGCGTCGTCGTGCTCGAGGAACGGGATCAGCGACGCCGAGACCGACACGACCTGCTTCGGCGAGACGTCCATGTAGTCGATCTTCTCCGGCACCTCGAGCACGAACTTACCGGCACGGCGCGCCTCGACCCGATTCGCGACGAACCGCATCCCTTCGTCGAGCGGCGTGTTCGCCTGCGCGATCGTGTAGTGCTCTTCCTGGTCCGCGGTCAGGTAATCGACCTCGTCGGAGACGAACGGCACCACGTCCACCCGCGCGACCCCCGCCACGAGCAGACGATCGCGGAGCGCAGCGTCGACCATCGTTCCCCGAGCGACCAGCACTTCGCCGGTCGCTGGATCGACCACATCGGTGCGGAGCACTTGCCCGAGCAGGAGTTCAGCCTGCGCCGGGAGCTCGAGCGACCGGTAGACCCGCCGGTACGGCGTCGTGATGAAGCCGAACTCGTTCACCTTGGCGTACGTCGCGAGCGAGGTGATGAGACCGATGTTCGGCCCTTCCGGCGTCTCGATCGGACAGATCCGACCGTAGTGCGAGTCGTGGACGTCGCGCACCTCGAACCCAGCCCGCTCCCGGTTCAATCCTCCGGGGCCGAGCGCCGAAACACGCCGCTTGTGCGTGAGCTCGGCGAGCGGGTTCGTCTGGTCCATGAACTGCGAGAGCTGGCTTCCACCGAAGAACTCCTTGATCGCCGCCCGCAACGGCCGCGTGCTGCTGATCAGGCTCGCCGGCGTGACCGTCTCGATATCGACGATCGTCATCCGTTCACGGATGCCGCGCTCGAGCCGTTGCAGCCCCGTGCGCAGGTGCATCTGGATGAGTTCACCGACCGTGCGGACCCGGCGATTCCCGAGATGGTCGATGTCGTCCGGTCGGTCGAGACCCCGGTTGACGAGAATCATAGTCCGCACGACCGCCGCCAGGTCCTCGGGAACGAGGACCCGGACATCGGCGGGGACCAAGAGGCCGAGACGCTTGTTCACCTTGTAGCGCCCGACCTTCCCGAGATCATAGGTGCGCGGATTGAAGAAGAGTCGATCAATGAGATTCGCCGCGTTCTCGCGGGTCGGCGGATCACCGGGCCGCAAGGTCTTGTAGATCTCCATCTGCGCTTCCTCGCGCGTCCTGGTGCGATCACGCTCGATCGTCGCGGCGATGTACCGGTGATCCGGATCGGTGTCCACATCCGCGAACAGCTCGTACAGTTGCTCGTCGGTACCGTACCCGACTGCGCGGAGCAGCACCGTGACCGGCAACTTCCGCTTGCGATCAATCTTGACCGAGAGGACGTCCCGGTTCGAGGTCTCGAACTCCAGCCAGGCACCGCGCGTCGGGATCAGCTTCGCCATGCACAGCTGGCGACCGGTCGCCGGATCCGTCTCGAGCTCGAAATAGGCCCCAGGCGATCGCACGAGCTGCGAGACGACCACGCGCTCGGCACCGTTGATAACGAAGGTGCCGGTCTCGGTCATCATGGGAAAATCGTCGATGTAGATATCGCTCTCCTTGACTTCCCCCGTATCGCGGACGACGAGGCGGACACGGAAGTAGAGCGGCGCGGCGTAGGTCATGTCGCGCTCGCGGCAGATTTCCGGGGTATACCGCGGCTTCTCGAACCAGTGCCGCAGGAAGTGCAGCTCGAGTTTCCCGTTGTAGTCGATGATCGGGGAGATTTCCTCGAGGAGCTCGCGCATACCCTCCGTCTTGAACCACTCAAAGGACGAGAGCTGGAGCTCGATCAGGTTCGGCATCTCCAAGACGGTCGGAATGCGCGAGAACGAAACGCGTCCAATGCCCAGGTTGGACCGCACTTGACGGATACCGGACGATGCAGTCAAGCTCGTCCCTGTCGTCACGGCCATTCCTCTCTCCCTCGCTGTCTCGGATGTCCCGTGTCCTGACTGAACGGGGCGTGAGTGATGCGATCGAACGACGCGTGGATCACTGCCGGCGACGTCGCGGCGCGCCAAAAAACCAGAACCCGAGCAGCCCGTAGCCGCTCGGCCCGACCCACCGATGACTCAGCTGTGCGTCACGCCGCCGCATGCGCGCGCGTCACCTCTTCGCAAATTGCCAGCATACCATGCATCGGGTTCGATGTCAACCAGGAACGGGGCGCTCGCCAGGCAGGCACTCGCCCGGAGAGCGTTCGAGGGAACGCGCGCCTCGGTCGGCGGAGACGCCGTCCGGCCAGCCGAGACGGAACGGTCGAGCCGCCGAGCGGGCCGTGGGAGGGAAGCCCGCAACATCACCACGAGGACCTTGTCGCCGGAGCGACCGTTGTGCTATAGTACCAGGCCGGAACGAGCGCCCGTAGCTCAATGGATAGAGCGTTTGCCTCCGGAGCAAAAGGTTGCAGGTTCGAGTCCTGCCGGGCGCACCATCACCGCTCTCCCGATCGAAATCCCCGATGTTCGGTGGGCTCGGAGATCTCCCACTCCGCCCGCAGCAACTCCTCGCGCCGACGGCGCACCCGCACGAGACGGTACCAAAAGAGGAAAGGACCCGAACCGAGGACCACCAAGCCGATGAACCACGCCACGTGGTTCAAGACGAGGTACCACGCGGTGGACCACTGAACGGAGAACACGATCACCAGGAGGACCGTCCACAGTTTGAAGCCCACGACGATCCCGCCGAACCACCATGCGACCTGGCGCCAGTTCCCTCGCTCCTCCATGGTTCCAGTGTACTCCGCAGCCCAGCGTCCGAGCATCGCCCGAGCCTCTCGCTGACCCTGTCCGTACACGCCTGCTATACTGCGAGCGTCGCGGGGAAGGCGAGCGAGAACCTACCCCATCGCGTCGCCAGTGTACACTGAAGACGACACGCCTTCCCGCACCACGCCGGATCGACGAGGAAAGGAGCGTTCCATGTTCCGACGCGAACCGCGCGACCCGATCGAGCGCCCGCTCTCCCAACTGCGACAGCATCTGGAACAGACGACGAGCGAGCCCGAGAGCCTCGCGGAGGACGAGTTCCCGAGCACCGGCGAGTTCCCGAGCTCCACCTATCAGCGACCGGCAGTGACGTGGCAACCGCTCGAGACGACGCCTCGCCCAGTCGCACCCGCAGCGAGCGACCGACAGGTGAGTATCGTCGCTGCGAACGCCCGCTGGGAGGGTACGCTCGAGAGCCAAGGCTCGCTGATCGTTCATGGGACCGTCAAAGGAACGATCCGTGCGACCCAGGACGTGACGATCGCGGAAGGTGCGACGGTCGACGCGGAGATCGCGGCGCAGAACGTCTCCGTGCACGGGACGGTCCGCGGGCGGATCGAAGCGAGCGGCCGACTGGAAATCCATCCGAGCGGCGAAGTCGTCGGGGAGGTCCAGGCGCCGTCCCTGATCGTCCACGAGGGCGCTCGCCTCTCCGGAACGCTCCGGATGGGGACCGCCGAAGCCGAGCCTCGCACGACGGGGGGACGCGCATGACCTACGAGCCGACGACCGCTCCGTCGCCCCGCACGGTCGAGAGCCTTACCCTCATAGACCGCTACACCGTCGTCGAGGGTACGCTCACCTCGAGCCGCGATATCCGGATCGAAGGCGAACTGCACGGTACTCTTCCTGTCTCTTATACACATCT
>JANZZC010000049.1 GCA_026419575.1 Thermomicrobium sp.
GGGTGTACCGCCGGTGCTCGCCGGCCGCGGAAGCGGCGGAGCGTTGTCCCCACGCACGTGGGGGTGTACCGAGCAGCGCATCGATCTCGCTTCGCAGGCGACGTTGTCGCGCGCGGGAACGGCTTAGCAAGCATCCCCCGAGCACGGGAGGACTGCCCCGAGGTCCCCCTCCACCGAGCAGGAGTCCTGAGCGCTCGCCGCGCTCCGTCGCGGTCGATCGGAGCTGCCGGTTGAAGAGTTCGAGTCCGACAGCGAAAGGGAACTCCTGTATTCCCGTTCCTGGCCCATGATCAGGCAAGGATGCGCGGGGGCATCGCTCATGCAGCGGTACGACTACTCCGACATCCTCCAGCAGTGTATGGCCTTGCTGCCGACCGGCAGTGGAAGGCCGTCCCTACCAGTTGGGCATGCCGGGGCGCTCGACGCTGCGCTCGGTCGGTTCGTGCCCGAGTGGCAATGGCGATCCGCAGCCGGCATCCGTCCGATCGAGGGATGTCCGGTCGGTGTGCGGCGACCGGTGGTCCGTGACCGCACTGTCCGCCGACTGCAGGCTCCGGTCGCCTGGAGAGGGTGCGACCGTCGTCCGACTGCGGGGCGGATCATCGAGGACAGGGTTCGGTTCGGACGCGGCACGCTGCGGCTGGTCTCGAAGGATGCACCGGAGCGCGCCGACGGGATACTGACCGCCCGGCACTCCCGCTGCGGCGACGCCGCAGCTGCGCTGCGAGACCGTGCGCGTGGAGCCGGACCGATGGTGACGGGACACGGCGGCGGAAGATCCCCTCCCCGTCGCCTCGCGTACCGGCGTGCTGCGGGGCGGCGCAGCGGCACCGCGTACCGATCGCTGGGGCGCAGGCCAGGCATGCCGAACGTGCTGTGGGGCGCTGCCGCGCGGGCATTGGTCTTGCTGCCCTCCGCTCACCCTCCCGGGGAGGATCCCGTCGCATCGCTCGGTGGAATTTTCGGTGAAGCGCTCCGAGAGATGCACGAAGGGTGGGTCGACGATGCCGAGGACGAACTGGGATCGCTGGTTCGAGATCCGTGAGAAGCGGTGGCTGGAGTGGGAAGATCACCTCTCCCCAGGGACCGCAGGCGGTCTCCCCAAGCGCATCGACTGGTTCGCCGTCGCGGAGACGGTGCACGAGATCGCCGCGCGGGAAACCTTGCCGCCGGAGCGGGTCTGGGCCGTCGGACCTGATGGACAGCTCCGCTGCGAGTTGGTCGGAGAGGACGAGGCTGTTCGCATTCCCTTCGAGCATCTGACCACGCTGTACCAGGCGATCTTCGTGCACAGCCATCCGCCAGGAAGACCGCCGCACACCGACGACCTGCGCTGGTCGGTCTTCGTCTGCTCCCCGCTCCTCGTGGTGCTGGAGGAGGAGAACGCGCACCTCCGGGGAGAAGCGCTCGGTCGAAGCCGAACCCTGCGAGCGGCACGAGGGACACGACTATCCCTGGAGAGCGAGTCGTAGCGCTGATCGCAGCGAACGCAGGGGCGATGGCTCTCGCGAGCGATCGCGGCGACCGATCGGGAACTGACTGTCCACGTGCCGGTTTCGGTTCCAAGCGTGCCGCACGACATCTCCGCGGGCCGGATTGTCCGCAGCGCCGTTGGACCCAGCCGGACGTGGTCACCACTCGCAGCCGTCGCAGCGGAGTCCGCCTGACGTGCGACTCTCCACGGCGGGCGCCGAGCAGCATGGGTCTGTTCTGCTTCCCCTTCGCTCGCCTCCCGGTGCAGCGGTCGGCCCGCCGCTTCCGTCCGCAGCCGTCATGTCGATGCACCGAAGCGTCGGTCTCCTGCGCGGGGCGTCTCCCGAGCGTGGGGAAGACCGGATCGGCCAGTGCGATCGCTGTCGCGGCGACGGCGAGGGGTCGATCGCCTGCCAGGTCAGTCGCCTGCGTCACGATCGCGTCGCGCAGCGACTCGACCGGCGATTGACCGCACGGTAGAGGCATACGTGTCGCTCCGACGCGGAGAGCGCGCTCGACGATGGTCGCCGTTGCTCGTGGGCTACCGTCCCGTTGGGGATCTGCCAGCGCGCATGACGTCACGGTCCGCTTGCCAGCGAAGCTTCGTCGGAAGGCTCGTTTCCATGATCTAGGCGCCCAGCCGCTCGCAGCGACCGGTCGGTATCGTCCTGGCAGGCCCCGGCAGCGTGCGGATGGTGCACGAGTCCGAGGAAGCACACAGCTGACTCCGATGGACGACGATCAGCTGGCGGCTGATCCTGCTCGTGCTCGCGCTCGGCCTCTCGTGCGTGCCCGCACCGACGCTGCTCCGCCTAGGCACGACACCTTTCTCGATACTGGGTACGCAGCGATCTCTCGGTCGCCTCGAGGCGGGTCAGTCATACCGGGATGTGGGAGGGGAGTGCACCGGAGACTCGCCGTGCCCTAGGGTAGGGTAGACCTCGTCACCGATCGTCGGCGCTGAGAGCCCGAGCCGTCGTCGTGCCCATTCCCCAGCGAATGGTGCGCCACGTGCCGGTGCGGACACGCTCAGCCGCACCGGCTCCACGTCATGCGTCCCGCAGTATCTCGCTCGCATTGGACCCGCAACGGCCACGCAGCCTGGACTGCTCTCTCGTCGGCCGGTATGGATCCCGTCGTGGTACGCGCGGTCAACAGCGGCGTGCCTCTCTCCCCACCCCCTGCTCCGGCCCGAACCCGCGTTCGTTCTCCTTCGGACTGTCCGCTCGGCTACCCAGTGCGGATCACGCGCCGTCGCCCGCTGACGCGCCGGTCTCTTCTTCCTCCACGCGCTCCGCCAGGCGGCCGCCGAACCGCATGAACGCCGGGTGTCCCGCTTCCCCGTCGATGAAGTCGATCCGCATGCCCGCGTAGTCGCCCTCCGTCACCAGGTACTCGCGAGCGCTGATCGGCCTGGCGAGGATCGGTGGCAGCGTCGTCTCCTCGCCGGTCAGCGGGTGGCGCATCCGCGACTCGACCGCGATGCCGTCCTCCACTACGCGAACCACCTGTTCCACCCCGGGTCGCCGGTAGCGCCCAGTGACACGCTCCAGTTCCGCCGCTGCGAGCGAAACGGTCGCCGGGCGCTCCAGAACGATCCCGCAGGCGCGTGCCAGGATCCACTCCTCGATCGCCCGGATCGCTGCGGTCCCGCGGCTCGAGTTCGTGAGGATCGCGAGCGCGAACCGCTGTTCCGGAACCAACAGCAACTGGGCCTGAAATCCGTTCGTCGAGCCGCCGTGCTCCACCAGGCGATGCCCACCCGGCATCCGCAGTGCCCAGCCGATCCCATAGGCATCGGCGAAGTTGGCTGCCCTGACGTGCGGCTGTCGCATCGCTTCCACCGCAGCTGCGCTCAGGAGCCGCTGCTCTCCGACCGTGCCGCCATCCAGGTGCAGGGCCGCGAACCGCAAGAGGTCTCCGACGGTCGAGATGATCCCTCCGGCCGGGTTGCTGCTCCGGGGGATCGGGTACGGTCGCGCGATCGTTGGTCCTTCTCCCGTCGTCGGATCGTAGGCGTGTCCCACCGAGACCGGAAAGGTGATCGCTTCGTGAGCGAAGAACGTGGAGTGGTTCATCCCGAGTGGCTCGAAGATCCGTTCCTTGACCGCCTGCTCGTACGGTCGCTCCAGGAGCACCTCGATGACCCGGCCGGCGAGGTTGAATCCGCTGTTGCAGTAACTCCACAGCTGACCCGGTCGCGTCCACTGGCGCAGCGAGCGGAGGCTCGCGACGTACTCGGCGAGCGCGTCGTCGCCCCAACCGAAGTCAGCGAAATAGTCCCCCTCTAGCCCCGATGTATGCGTGAGGAGGTGTCGCATCGTGATCGTCAGTTGCGCGTCGCGATCCGCCAGCTCCAGGTCGGGTAGGTACTGGATCACCGGCGTGTCGAGGTCCAGCTTTCCCTCCTCCACCAGCTGCATGGCCAGTGTCGCCGTGTACACCTTGGTGATGGAGCCGATCTGGAACAGCGTGTCGGGGCGGACGGCGCACCGCGTCTCCGCGTGCGCGATCCCGAACCCCCGTTCTTCGGTCCGATCGCCGTCCAGGATTCCGATGGTGAGCCCTGGTACTCGCCAGTCCTCGAGCCGCTGTGCGACGAAGGTCTCCAGATCGCGCATCGACAGTCGTTCTGCCACTGTGCCCTCCGTTCTCGTTCCTACCTCGACAGCCGATCTCCACGCTGCGTGCGCGTCACCGGGTGATACGGGTCCAGCGCATCGCGCAGCCCGTCCCCGAGCAGGTTGAAGCCGAGGACGGTGAGCGCGATCGCGAGCCCTGGAAAGGTCGCGATCCACCATTGCCGGCGGAGATAGTCTCGCCCGGCAGCGAGCATGGCGCCCCACTCGGGAGTGGGTGGTTGCGCTCCCATCCCGATGAAGCTCAGCGACGCTGCCGCCAGTACTGCGCCAGCGAAGCCGAGCGAGGCGAGCACCACGATCGGTGCGAGCATGTTCGGTAGCAGATGGCGGAAGAGGATCCGCGCCGACGAACAGCCGACTACCCGAGCTGCGGTGACGAATTCCTCGCGCTTCAGCGCGAGCACCTGCCCCCGCGTCACTCGGGCATAGGCAGGGAGCGCGCTGATACCGACCGCGACCATCACGTTCGGTAACCCCGGACCCAGGATCGCGGTGATCGCGAGCGCGAGAAGCAGTCCCGGGAACGCCAGGAGCACGTCGACGAGCCACTGCCCTGCTGCGTCCAGCCATCCGCCGAAGTAGCCCGTCACCAGTCCCAGGAGGCAACCGAGTGTCCCAGCGATCCCGACCGCGATGATCCCCACGTGCAGAGAGATGCGCGCACCGAAGAGCACGCGGGACAACACGTCTCGGCCGAACTCGTCGGTCCCGAACGGATGGGCCAGACTCGGTGGTCGGAGACGGTTCCCGAGTTCCATCGCGAGCGGATCGTACGGCACCACCAGCGGACCGACGAGCGCGACCAGAACCAGCGCGATGATGATGCTGCCCCCGAGCACCGCGCTCCGCTGCCGAGCCAGTCGCCACCACACCGACGAACGGGCGCTCTGCCGGACCCAGCCGCTCGAGCGGCCGATCACCGCGCGCTCAGCCATCGCGGTCGCCCTGTCCGGTCACGGACACCGTCCCCTACGCGTCGCTGATCCGCGGGTCGATCCAACAGTAGAGCAGATCGACCGCCAGATTCACGGTGACGTACACGAGCGCGACGAACAGGACGATCCCTTGGATCAGCGGGAAGTCACGGGCCTGTAACGCGCCTACGGCGAGCAGTCCGATGCCCGGATAGGCGAAGACCGCTTCGATGACGAAGGCGCCGGAGAGCAGTTGTCCCAACTGCAGACCCAGGATCGTCACGACCGGAATCAGCGCGTTGCGCAGGACGTGCCGCGTGAGCACCGTCGCCTCCGGCAACCCTTTCGCGCGTGCGGTCCGAACATAGTCGCGGGCGAACTCCTCGAGCAGGCTCGACCGCACCATCCGGGCCAGGATCCCTGCACTCACCGAACCCATGGTGACTGCAGGGAGAACGACGTGCCGCCAGGTCGCTGCGCCGGACACCGGGAACCACCCGAGATGGACAGCGAACGAGAGGATCAGCAGCAGGCCGAGCCAGAAGGACGGCAGCGATGCCCCGAGGACGGCCAGCGCCATCGTCGCCGTGTCGAACCACGAGCCTTTGTAGACTGCTGCCAGAATCCCCGCGGTCATGCCCACCACGAGAGAGACCGCGAGGCTCGCCGCGGTCAGCTTCAGCGTGTTGGGCAGTCGCGCCAGGATCTCGCCAATGACCGGCTGTCTGGTCCGGAACGACCGTCCCAGGTCACCCTGGAGCGCTCGCCGCATGAAGTGGAAATACTGTCGGTGGATAGGCAGGTCGAGCCCGAGTTGCCGTCGCAGCGCAGCCCGCTGCTCGGGCGTTGGCGGCGGCTGGTTGGCGAACATGACGTCGATCGGGTCACCCGGGACGAGCCGCACCATGGTGAAGACCAACAGCGTCACGCCGAAGATGACCGCGAGCGCTGACACCATCCGCTTGGCCAGATACTGCCGCATCCCTCCGACCCTCTACCCGACCGCTTCGGGCCTGCCGTCCCTCGGTGCCTGCGCGTCCTGCGCTCAGCGTCCGACGACGGCGTCCTCGTAGACGTAGATCCCCTGAGGACCGATCTTGAATCCCGAGACGTCCTTGCGCACAGCGACGACCGACACCGGTGACCAGAGGGGAACCATGGCTGCATCGCGCACCATGATTGTCATCGCCTCGAAGTACAACCGGCACCGCTCGGCATGGTCGACAGTTTGACTGGCACGCGTGACCAGCGTGCGGTACTCCTGCGGTCGGTACAGCCCGATCCCAGCGTTGGTCGACGTCATCATGTACAGCATGTGCGGCTCCGTCCAGCCCCAGCTCATCAAGGTGAAGTTCGAGGTGTCGTCCGGCGTACCGAGCCGTGCCAGGAGGCTCCCCGGCTCCAGGGTCTCCAGCGTGACGTCGAATCCCAACTGGTTCAGCTGGTTCTGAATGACTTGCGCCACCTTCTGCTGAGTCGTCGCACTCCACGTCCAGAGCGTCACCTGTAGCGGTTGTCCGTCCTTCTGTCGTACCCCTCCGCCCGCCGGGAGCGTCCAGCCGGCTCGATCGAGCAACTCGCGAGCCCGCTGTGGGTCGTAGTGGTACCCGAACTGCTCGATCGCCGGATCGTAGCAGGCCACACCGGTGGGGAGCGGCCCGTAGTTCCGCACTGCCAGCCCCTCGAGCACGGTCGCGATGATGTCGTCCGCATTGACGCCGTGCGCCACCGCCTGACGGACCCGGACGTCGTCGAACGGTGGGCGGAACTTCGCGCCGTACTCGCCCTCCGGCGGATCCATACGGAACTCGAGGAAGGTGATGCCGACGCTCTGTTCGATGCGGAACAGCTGCGCGTTCGGATCGGCTTCGAAGTCCGCGAGGGCCTGCGGCGGTACCGCGAGGACGTTGATCTCCCCGGTCTGGAAGGCAGCGATCTGCGTCTGCTCGTCCGGGATGTTGCGGAACACGAGTTCGGCCACCCGCGGGGCTCCCTTGTTGTCGACGTAGGAGCGGAAGTTCCGATAGTCCGGGTTCCGTTCGAGGACGATCTCCTCTCCGACTCGCCATTCCTTGAACTTCCACGGGCCGGTGCCGACCGGGTGTTTCCCGAACTCGGTCCCGTACTGTCGGACCGCCGAGGGTGAGATGATGCCGAAGTACCCGGTACACAGGTTGCCGAGGAAGGGCGCGAACGGCTCCTTCAGCCGCATGCGGACAGTGAGCCGATCGACCACCTCCACCGTGTCCAAGCTCGCGATCCAGGCGATGGCCGGTGATCCGGTCTGGGGATCCAGGATCCGGTCGAAGGTGAACTTGACCGCTTCCGCATCACAGGCCGTCCCTTCATGGAAAACGATCCCGTCACGGAGCGAAAAGGTGTACTGGCGGGCGTCGTCGGAGATCTCCCATGCACTGGCCACGATCCCCTCGACCTCGAGCCGCGCGTTCCAGGAGACGAGCGGATCGTAGATGTTGGTGAACACTTGCCACGACAGCGAGGAGACCGTCAGGTGCGGGTCCAGGCTGTCCGCATCACCGCTGCGGCCGACGACGATCCGACCGCTCGCTGGCTCCGGTGAGGCCGGCGCCGGCGTCTCCCCCGGGGCAACCGCCGTCGGCGTCTCAGCCGGTACGGGCTCCGGCGTCCCCTGCTCGCGACCGCGGCATGCGGCGAGCAAGCCGCTGATCCCCAGCGCGCCGACAGCCAGTCCGGAAGCGATCACCCGGCGACGGTTCAGCTGCACCCGCAGATCCGGCCATCGGGAACTGCTGCCACTGCGCGAGTCCACCATGGCTACTCCTCCTCGTCGATACGCCCGACATCGCCGTCGATCAGCTCGGTGCCAACGACGATCAGCCTCGTCCCCTCAGGAACCCGGTTCTTCCGCTCGCCGCGCCGCGCTCCTCCTGCGCCGCCTGTCCCGCCGTGGGCGCTCCCGTGCGACGCTGGACGCGGTCTGACGCGGGAACAGCACCGGCGTGAACTCCAGCACGATGTCGCCCGGCTCCTCCTCGAGTCGCTGGAACTCCTCCAACAGTTCCACCAGGCGTCGTTTGAAGTCCCGTGCTCGCTCGAGCGTCGTGCGGACGATCCAGCGTTGGACCAGACTGATGTCAGGATGCGCGGCGAAGAGACCGGTGGAAAGGGCTGTCCGCAGTTCCCCGGCTGTCAGCTCGAGCGTGGTCATCAGTAGTTCGATGCTGGCGTCGCGCTGTTCCTGGCCGTCCCGGGTCTGGAGCAATGCCGGATCGAGCCGATAGAACCGGGCGGACGCTCGGTAGTACTTGGTCTGGATGCCGGACTCGATCGCGGTCCGCACCAGTCGGATGAGCCCCGCCTTCTCGAGTGCTCCCACGTGGTAGTACAGCGTGGTCGAGCGTACGCCGAGCCGCTCGCCGACCTGGGCGACGGTCAGCGCCTCGCGCTGCAGACACTCGAGGATCGCCAAGCGCAGCGGGTGCAAACAGGCCCGCAAGGTCTCGGGGTCCGCGATCACGTACACGTCCGCCGGTTCGAAGGCTGTCGGATCGTCCCGTTCGCCGGTCATGCTCGCCTCTCGTTCGAGAGGTTTCGAACGTTCGAAACCAGTTGAATGCAGTCTAGCGGTCTGCTCCGTCCTGGTCAAGACGGTGTGCAGTCGTCCGGACTGCGGGAGTCTCGGTCGGCAGACCGTGGGGAGACGACTGCCCCGCTGGTGTGCAGATCCGGCGAGCGTGCCCGCGGCGAGCGTCCCTCGTTGCTGCGCTGGCCCTAGACGCATTCGTCGGGCGGGTCGGCGTTGCCTGTGCCCACGAGCGGGAGGCATCCAGCGGTGGCTTCACCGCCGCAGCCCTCGTGGCGTACTGGCCCTGTGCCCTGCCGCTGCGCGGCCGGCTCTTGCCACCGTCGTCGGAGAGGATTCGGTGCTGCGTGCCCCGCCGGACGATGGAGGAGCCGATGCCAGCGTGGTGTCCGGTGAGGCGATCCCAGGGAGTCGCCTCATCGGTCCCCCGGAGCTATACTCACGGTGCGAAGGCAGTCCTCGGGCCGGTCACTGCCATGCGAGGTGCACGGAGACCGGCCGCTCCCGGTCGTCAGCGCCGAGCGGAGGAGAGCAATGCAGTTCCGGCTCGGTCCACCGCCAGTCGATCCAGCCTTCTGTCCGCAGCCACCGTGGCGGCCGCTCCGTGAACCACGGAGCGTCGCGCTTCTGACGGTCCTTGCCCTGCCGCTCGGTCTCGTCGTTGCGCTCGGGTTCCTTCTCCTCGCCGTCCTGCTCCAGCCGGACCAGGAACTGGTCCTCTCCTTTGATGTGGTGGGACTCGTGCTCCTCCTCCCGGTCCACGAGGCGCTCCACGCGGTCGTGGTCCCGGGCTCGCTGACTGCCTCCCGACTCGTCATCGGCCTCTGGCCACGTGCCCTGCTCGCCTACGTGCACTACGCGGGTGAACTCGGCCGCACTCGTTGGCTCGTCGTGACGCTCTTTCCGTTCCTGGTCGTCAGTCTCCTCACGCTGGTCTTGTCCTGGATGGTGCCGGACTGGAGTGGCCCCCTCCTCTCCTTCGGCCTCCTCAACGCGCTCGCCTCCGGCGGCGACTTCCTCGCGGCGATCCTCGTCCTCGCCCAAGTGCCGCCGCAGGCGCGCCTGCGCAACCAGGGCTGGCAGACCTATTGGCGACGGGCGGTCTCGGGTGAACGCTCAGTCTGAAACCGCCTCGCCAACGCGGACGGTGTGCACGACACCTGACATGGTGGCCTGTGCCCTTTTCGGGAGGGCCAGGTGCGGTGGCTTGGGTGACCGGTGCTCCGGGCCGCGAGCGGTGAGGCGATGGGCCGCCTCATGGCGAACACGAAGCTCACCGTACCCCTCCGGCATGCGTCTTCGCGCGCGACGAAAGCACTCGTGCGAGCGACCGCACGCAGCGCCCGGCCCGGAGAGTCGCTCCGGCGTCGACCGGCGAGTGGCGAGGATGCAAGACCACGCTTCCTGACCCGCCACAGGATGTCCCGCTCGACCACGGGCGGGCCAGTGGTGCTGGCCGCGATCCGCTCCCACGCGGACCGGCGAGCACGCGTCGTCGCCCGGCACGGCTGACGCTGGTGCACATTGTCGCCTCTTCCGCTGCCAAGCCCACAGCCATCGCGTGCAGAGCGCTGCTGGTTCTAGCAGCATGTCGGGACCGTCAGCGAGCGGGGACTCCTCGTCAGCCAGACGAGGCCACGAACTGATGTTCCCCATGCCCGATGCGGGGACGCCTCGCTGCTCGGTGCCGCCGCGGCTGTCAGCTCGACGTCAGGTTGCTGGCCTATGGTGGCGCTGTCGAGTGGTCAGCGACCACTGTCTCGATCGAGCCGGGGGGCACCATGCGAGAAGGAACCGACCGGAAGCGTCTGCTTCTGCTGCGTCTGCTGCTGATCGTGATCGGTTTGTATGTCCTCTACTACGTCGTCTGGCGGGCAGCGTTCACCCTGAATCCGGAAGCGCTCGTCTTCGCCGTGGTCTTGCTCGCAGCTGAGGCGTGGGGCGTTCTCAACCTCTTCTTCTTCATGGTGATGACGTGGGAGACGGGCGTGCGCCCGCGCTTCGTGCTGCGCGAGGGCCTCACCGTCGACGTTCTCGTGACCACCTATGACGAGCCGTTGGAGGTCCTGGAAGCGACGCTCAGCGGCTGTCAGCAGATCCGGTACCCGCATACTACCTACGTGCTCGATGATGGCCGGCGACCTGAGGTGGAGGCCCTCGCCGCACGCCTGGGTTGCCGCTACCTCACGCGACCCGATAACCGCCACGGCAAGGCCGGCACCATCAACGCCGCGCTCCCACTCACGGAGGGCGAGTTCATCGCGCTGCTCGATGCCGATATGATCCCGCAGCCCGACTTGCTCGATCAGACGTTGGGCTACTTCGTCGACGATCGCGTCGCCCTCGTACAGTGTCCACAAGAGTTCTCCAATCTCGATTCGTTCCAGCATGCACCGAACGGCCGAGGTCCCCGACCGTGGCATGAGCAGTCGCTCTTCTTCCGCGTCATCCAATCCGGTAAGAATCGGTGGAACGTTGCCTTCTGGTGCGGCAGCCCTTCCGTCGTCCGTCGCGCGGCGCTGGAATCGGTCGGTGGTGTGGCGCACAGTATCACGGAAGAGATCCTGACTTCGCTCCGCTTGCATGCCCGCGGTTGGCGTACCGTCTACCACGAGGGCGTCGTGACCTATGGCATCGCTCCGCAGACGTATCGGGCCTTCACGGTGCAACGGCTCCGCTGGGCACAGGGGCCATGCGCATCCTGCGGAGCCGTGAGAAGAGCGGGAGACCGAGCCGGACGGCATCGGGCGACGAACGAGCCCGGCAGGCGCGAGACGGTACTCGATGAGCCACCGCACGTCCTCCGTGCTCACCGCTCGTCCGGTCGACTGCATGACGTGGTCGGCGATCTCGGCCAGCGGTGTCCGGCCGTCCGCGCACTCGAGGATGCGATAGACGACCGGGGTTAGGGCGAAGTGTCGACCGTCGAGCGCGGCCAGCCACTGTTCCCCCTCGAAGCCGCTGTCGGGCAGTCGGCCGAGGAGCTCCAGGCCGTCGACCCGCGCCGGGACGTCGATCCAGTCGTCCTGAGGGAATCGTGCTCCCAGTTGGTCGTCGCGCAGGGCCCGCAGAACTTCGGTCGTCATCCGCCCGCGTGACAGTCGGTGCTGGTTCCAGGCCGTCTCGCGTGTCATCTAGCGCCCGCGCCCGCCACGCCCCATCGCCATTTGGATCACGACCGCGACGTTGAGCTGGATGATGATCGAGGGACAGCCGGCCAGGCACGTGTTTCCGCCGGCGACCGCCCCGTTCCCCTGTTGGATTCCTGCCCCGACGGTGAAGAGCGGCCCCGTGAGCGCTCGTTCCGGGAGTGCCGTTACGCGTTCCTCGAGCAGCCAGTTCCGCTCCATCGCTGTCCCCCTTGCCTGCGGTTCCGATCTCCGACTTTCCTCCGACTCGTCCGTGAAGGGGCTTGCTTCCAGCATGCCTGGAAGCCAGCCCTGACACCCCCAGAGGCGATGGGTTTCGTGCGTTGTACCGTGCTTAGCGACGGCCGCGGCTGACCCACACCTGCTGCATGATGACCTTGGCGAAGTTCTGCTGGTTCAGGCCGCTTCCGTTGCCGCCACCGTCGACGCCGGTGCTCTGGTTGGTGCCGCCGTTGATCCCATTGCCGGTGCTCCCGTCACCAGTGATCACGCCACCCTGTGCACCGGTGTTCTGCTGACCGACGATCGCCACCAGCAGCACGGTCTCGAGCCGCTCCGGGAGCTCCGTGACGACCTCGAACTCGACCCAGTGCTGGCTGGACATCCCTGCACCTCCCTCGGTGCGTGAACCGGAAACCGACCCGTGAGAGCGCTCTCACCGCCTCCTCTGCGAGGGGGTGCGGTTGACGGTAACCTGTCACCGGGCGTTCGCTCCTTGCACCCGGGGAGCACACGACGCCTTTCGGACGCGGCGTAGCGGGGTGCGGAGTGCAGTCGTGCGGTGCTTTGCTGACAGTCCGCTCAGCTTCCGGACTCCAGAGAAGCCCTGACCGCCGGTCCGCACCCGTCACTGGGCTGTCAGCGCAGGGAGCCTGGAAGCAGACGGGGGAATGAAGCATCGCTGCGGCCAGCGATCTGGGCCGCGCAGGCAGCTCTTCCTCGGGTGCTGGCCCCGCGTGTATGCTCGTCCTGATCGCGGAGCTGTCTCGGAGTCTCGTCCGGGCCGTGCGGTCGAGCGCAGCGGCGTTCGTCTCTCGAGACGCCCGATGCGCACGTTCGGCTGAGCCGAGCCGGGGGGCATTGATCATGTGGCGTGACTGGTTCCGGTCATGCGCACCGAGGCACGGATACCCAGTGGTGGGGTGCGGATATGGCCGCGCTGTCTGCCTCCGCTGCGTTCGCGCGGCTCGATCAGGGTGGACGATCGTGCTCGCCCTCCTCGTCCTCGTCTGGTCCTTCCCTCGTGTTCACGCCGCGCCGACCGGGCACGACGCCTTTTTCGAGACGTGGGCGCGGAGCGACCTCCCGGTCGCCCAGGGTCGGGTCAGTCGGACCTGGATGTGGGGACCGGAGCCCTTCACCACCCCGCTCCGCGAACCGTACGCACAGGCACCCGGCGGCTCTCGGCTCGTCCAGTATTTCGACAAGTCGCGCATGGAGCTCACCGATCCGGCCGCCGACCGCTCCTCCCCGTGGTACGTGACCAACGGTCTCCTGGCCAAGGAGCTCATCACCGGTCAACTCCAGCTCGGCGATGCGACCTTCGAGTCCGTGGCCCCAGCCCAGGTCAACGTCGCCGGCGATCCCGACGACCCGAACGCGCCCACCTACGCCGATTTCTCCCCGCTGCTCGCGCTCGCTCCGCTTCCGGTCGGATCGCCCGTCACCCAGACGCTCGCTCGCGGGGGTGTCGTCGGCAACGACCCGGCGCTCGCCCGCTATGGCGTGACCGCGGCGGTGCACGTGCCGGAGACGAACCACACGGTGGCTTCGGTCTTCTGGACCTTCATGAACGCCCGCGGCACGGTCTACGCGGCCTGGCGTTTCCGGGAGGACACGCTCTTCCCCAATCCCTTCTACGCGACCGGGTTCCCTCTCACCGAAGCCTATTGGCTGCGCGTGCGGGTCGCTGGGACGCCACGCGACGTGCTCGTCCAGTGCTTCGAACGCCGCTGCCTCACCTACACGCCGGACAATCCGCCCGGCTGGCAGGTCGAGGCCGGGAACGTCGGCCAGCACTACTACCGCTGGCGCTACGAGCAGCTCGGCCGGACGCCGCAGGACGCCCATGTCTACGAGCTGGCGGTCGTCACGAACGTCGTCGATGGGGACACGATCGACGTCGAATTCCGCGACGGACGCCGGGCGCGGGTGCGGCTGATCGGGATCGATACCCCCGAAGTCTACGACGAGGTGGAGTGCTTCGGCGTGGCCGCCTCGCAGTTCACCGCCGAATGGCTCGCCCGCCGGGAGGTCGCGCTGGAGCGCGACGTCTCGGAGACCGACCGCTACGGGCGCCTGCTCCGGTACGTCTGGATCGGCCCCTATCTCTTCAACGAGCTCTTGGTGCGCGACGGGTACGCCGGTGTCGCCACCTACCCACCGGACGTGAAGTACACCTGGCGGTTCCGCGAGGCCGAGCGGGTCGCCCGCGAGGAAAGGGCCGGGCTCTGGGGAGTCTGCCCGGTCTCACCGGTCGGCGGCGGTCAAGAGCCGCTCCCGGCTCCGTCACCGACAGCCACGCCGACGCCCGCGCCCGGCCCGGCGCCGTCGCCGAACTGCGACCCGAGCTATCCGACGGTCTGCATTCCGCCGCCACCGCCCGACCTCGACTGCGCCGATATCCCGTACCGCCGCTTCCCGGTGCTCCCGCCCGATCCCCATCGTTTCGACCCCGATCGCGACGGGGTGGGCTGCGAGTCCGGCTGAGGGGAGCTCCCGTGCCCGGAAGCCGATACTTCGGCGCTATACTGTTCTCCGCGGAGTCCGGTCGATCAGAAGGGAGCGCAGGATGATCGGGGTGACCGGTGCGAGCGGGCGGCTCGGGCGTCTAGTGGTCGCGGAGCTCCTCGAACGGGTTCCAGCGAGCCGGATCGTCGCGCTCGCCCGCACGCCGGACAAGATCGCCGACCTGGCTGACCGCGGCGTCGTCGTCCGCCGGGCCGACTACAACGATCTGGCGACGCTCGACCCGGCGCTCGCCGGCGTCGAGCGCTTGCTCCTCGTCTCGGGATCCGAGGTCGGCCGGCGCATCGCCCAGCACCGGAACGTGATCGAGGCGGCGGTGCGCGCCGGTGTCCGCTTCGTCGCCTACACGAGTATCCTCCACGCCGATCGGACGCCGCTCCGCGCGCTCGCCGAGGAGCACTTGGCGACCGAAGAGGCCTTGCGGGCGAGCGGTCTCGCCTGGACGTTCCTCCGCAACAGCTGGTACACCGAGAACTACGAGGATCGGGCGCGGGCAGCCGCGGCGACCGGTGAGCTGGTCGGCGCCACCGGTGACGCGCGCATCGCCTCGGCGACGCGCGCCGACTATGCCGCGGCAGCCGCGGTCGTGCTCACGACCGACGGTCACGCTGGCCGGATCTACGAGCTTGCCGGTGACGAAGCCTGGACGATGCGCGACCTCGCCCGGATCGTCAGCGAGGTGACCGGCCGACCGGTCACCTGGCGGAACCTCTCGCCCGCGGAGTACGAGGCCTCTCTCGTCCGACAAGGGACGCCCCCACCGGTCGCGCAGATCCTCGCGGCGATCGAGGCCGGCATCGCGCAGGACGCGCTCTTCGACGAGAGCCACCAGCTCAGCCGACTGATCGGCCGTCCGACCACCCCGCTCCGCGAGGTCGTGCGCGCCTGGTTCGTGACCTGACGCGCCGCCGATCGGAGCCGGGGCCGGAGCAGCTCGGGCCCTGTGCGGTTCGTCGTCCGGACGGCAGGAGCGCGCCGCCTGGGGTCCGCCCGGTACCACGATCGAGGCGGCCGGCCGGACGCCCCGCTTCTCCGGCCGTCCGCGAACTCCGGTCGCGCGTCTCGGCCGGTGCTGCCTTGCCCGAGCGGCACGAAGCGGGAAGACCAGTGTTCCCGCATCGTGCCGATCCTCGGCACAGGTGCTGGCCAGCGGAGCACGCCCGGAGGAGCTCGGTCGGGGGTGCCGGCCGCCGACCGCGGGGGAGCGCGGCAGCGAGCGCCCCGGTACCGTCCGCACGGGCAGCGTGCGCCGGTACGGGGGGACGGCTCGCGGCCATGAGGAGCGGCGGTAACTCGCGGACCGGAGCGTCCGGTCGACGACTCGCTGGGTCGCTCCTCGGGCCGGTCCCGGTGGCCCGGTGCGTCGCGGAAGCGATCCTCGATCGCATCGCTGTCCACGCGGCCCTCGGCGAGTTCGCTGCGTCGCTGGAGGTCGTCCCGCTCGCCTTCCTGGTGACACGGTTCGAGTCCGTCTTCGCCTGCGGCGACCGTTGGCCGCTCGTGGCGGAGGACAGCGGACCGCTGTTCCTCCTTCCGTTCGGTCGCTGACGCGGGTAGCACGAGCGCGTTCGCTCCCGATCGAGGGCCGGGAGTCTGGACGTCCCGCCTCCCACGCCTCTCCTGGCCGAGAAGTCCCGGCAGAACCGAGACGCCTTTCCCAGTGTGGTCCCGGCGCGGTGCGCCGATCATTCGGAGTGAGCGTAGGAGCGCGCGGGGTGTTCATGCGTGACGTCTTCCTGCGTCGTCAGCCGGTCTTCACGCGCCGCCTCGAGGTCTGGGGATACGAAATCAGCGCCGGACGCTTCGGGATCCTCGAGCCAGGCGTTCTGCCGGTCGGCCAGCCGCAGGCCGGGCCGCGACCGCCGGTGAGCGGGGCGCCGCTGCCCGCGCCGGTCCTCGCCGATGCGCGGCTCCTCTTCGATGCGCTCGCCGAAGTCGGTATGCCCGCGCTCGTGGGTGACCTGCCGGCGCTCCTGCGCCTGGCACCGGAGACGGCGCTCGCGTTCGCCGAACTCCTCGCAGCCCTTGCCCCGTTGGACCGCCTCCTACCGGTCCTGGCGCTCGGCCCCGAGACCGATCCCGCGACGCTCGAGGCAGCGTTCGCTGCCCTCCAGGCGCGCGGCTTCCGGATCGGGCTGACCGGGGATGTCTGTGAGCCCGATCTCCTCTCGCGGGCTAGGGCGTGCGATCTCGTCGTGCTCAGCGCCCGCGAGCTTTCCGTCGACCAGCTCGCGGAGCGCGTCGCCGCCTTGCGCGCCGGGCACGCCCGGATCCTCGTGGACGATATCGAGGCGTACGAATGGTTCGACCGCTGCCGGGAGCTACACGTTTCCTTCTTCTCTGGCCCCTTCCTGGCCGTGCCGCGTCCGCTGCGTGGGGCGCGTCCGCCCTCGAGCCGCGCGCTCCTTTTGCTGCTCGCTCGCCTGCAGGATCCCGAGGTCGAGTTCTCCGAGCTGGAAGCGCTCATCTCGCTCGACGTCGGACTCACCTATCGTCTGCTCCGGCTGGTCAATTCGGTGTGGTACGGCCGACGCCGCATCGAGTCGGTACGCCAGGCTCTCCTCTTGCTCGGTACTCGTCTCGTCTCCGCGTGGGTCACCTTGCTCCTCATGGCCGACGTTCCGGAGAAACCGCACGAGCTCCTCACCACGGCGGTCGTCCGTGCCCGCACGGCCGAACTCCTCGCCGCAGCGCGCGGGCGAGCCAACCGCGAGTCGGCTTTTCTGGTGGGTCTCCTCTCCGTTCTCGATGCCTTGCTCGATCAGCCGATGGAGGAGCTGCTGGCCTCCCTGCCGCTCGCCGAGGAACTCCGTCAGGCTCTCCTGACCCGCGAAGGCGAGTTGGGGCTCGTCCTCGACGCGGTGCTCGCCTACGAGCGGGGCGACTGGTCGCGCCTCGTGCAGCTCGGCCTCCGTCCGTCCCTCCTCACC
>JANZZC010000134.1 GCA_026419575.1 Thermomicrobium sp.
CTCGTGGGCTCGGAGATGTGTATAAGAGACAGATACTGCCCCCGAAGGGAGGACGCGATGGAGGCGCTCGGGGCGGCGGCGAGGTACGCGCAGTACAGCTTCTGGTTGGAAACGAGCGGCGACGATCTGACCCCGCGTCCAGCCTTGGAGGGGACGGTCGACGCGGACATCGCGATCCTCGGTGCCGGCTTCACTGGGCTCTGGACCGCGTACTACCTGCTGCAACGCGAGCCCAGCTCGAACGTCGTGGTGCTGGAAAAGGAGATCGCCGGATTCGGTGCGTCGGGCCGGAACGGGGGGTGGTTGTACCCCGGCTTTCCGCTGTCGCTCGGTGAACTGGCTCGCCGCTACGGGGTGGAGACGGCACGAGCCGTGCACTACGCGATGCGGGAGACGGTGGACGAAGTGGAGCGCGTGCTCCGCCCGGAGGCGATCGACGCCCACTTCCAGCGGGGCGGGGTGCTCCGGCTCGCCCGCGGTTGGCACCAGTTGGCGGCGTTGGAGGAGACAGCGCGCACGCTGGAGCGCCTGGGGATCAGCGACTACGCGGAGTGGCTTTCGAGCGAGCAAGTTCGGGATCGAGTAAGGGTCAGCGACGCGGTCGCCGGGCTGTACTCGGCGCACGGCGCAGTGATCCACCCCGGTCGCCTGGTGCGCGGGCTCGCGCGCGCGGTGGAGCGCCGAGGCGCGACCATCTTCGAACGGAGTCCGGTGGTCGACTTCCGCGGTGGGAGCCGCCCCTGGTTGCGGACGCCGCGCGGGGAAGTCCGAGCGCGGGTGCTGGTCCTGGCAGGGGAAGCCTATCTTTCCCAGCTCCGTCCGTTGCAGCGTGCGCTGGTGCCGATCTACTCGCTCATCGTCCTGACCGAGCCGTTGCCGCCGGAGCTCTGGGAGGAAATCGGATGGAACGAGCGGGAGCTCCTGTCGTCGCAGCGTCTCACGGTGGATTACCTCCAACGGACGGCTGACGGGCGCATCATGTTCGGTGGACGCGGGGCACCGTATCGCTTCGGGTCGCGGATCGCCGACGAGTTCGATCGGCACGAGCCGACGCACGAGATGCTGCGGGCGATGTGCTACGAGTGGTTCCCGATGCTCCGTCTGCACGGCGTGCGGTTCACGCATGCCTGGGGTGGGCCGCTCGGTGTGCCGCGGGACTGGATGCCGACCATGCGGTACGACCCGCGCAGCGGCATCGCGATCGCCTGTGGGTACACCGGGCAGGGAGTGGCGACGGCGAACTTGGCGGGGCGGATTCTGGCGGATCTCATCACTGGTCGTCCGAGTCGTCTGGTCGAGCTCCCGATGCCCAAGCACCGGCTGCGCCCATGGGAGCCGGAGCCATTGCGGTGGTTAGGGATCCGCTACGTACAGGTGAGCCTGGAACGGCTCGACCGGCGTGCCGAGACGACCGGAAAACCCCCGAGCGGCCGGAGCTTGGCCGAGCGGCTCGCGGCGCATTGACGCTCCGGCGGAGCCCGATCGCTGGGAGAGGCGAGCAGGACCCGGCCGGCGCAGTCCTGCGTCATGGTTCACGACCGGTGCTCCCGGGTGGTTCAGCGGAGCCTGGAGCGACGCAGCGAACGTCACGTCACGGCCCGTGCTACACTCTCCGACGAACGAGCGGTCGCGCAGACAAAGGAATACCGAGAGAGCGAGACGCACGACATGGTTGCGACGGCACCGGTATCCCCGGTTCCCGAACTCCCGAGCCCGCCGCGGCGACGAGGCCTCCGCGTCGTCTTCTGGCCGCTCGTCGCGATCGCGCAGATCATCCGGGTCGTCCTGCGGAAAGTCCTGTGGGTGACCATCAGGACCGTCCGTTTCGCGTGGCGGCATCTCCTCGTCATTCTCATCGTCGCGCTCGGGATCTTCTATGCCTATCGAGCGCTCGTGCACGATGCGGCTGGGCCGGTCGAGGAGGCGTCCGTGCCGATGGCACCGGTGATCGCGCCGCCGCCGAGCGTGCGTGCCTACTTGGAAGCGCAGAAGGCGTTCGACGCCGAGCGCATGTGGCAGACGCTCAGTCCGGATGCCAAAGCGCGTCGTCTGGCGAGCGGTGAGACGCTGGCGACCTTCCGGCAATCCGTTCAGCTGCTCCAACAGCAAGGGTTCCGTTTCGGCGACAGCGTCTACGTCGGCGGCTATCGCCTGCCTGACGGACAGGCGTACTACTTCTACGTGACCGAAGTGCGCAACGCGAACGATCAGCGCGGCCTCGTCTATCAGATCTTCTGGGTGGACAGCGACGGACTCATCTTCATCGTCGACACGCCGCAATTGCAGTGAGGATGGGCGACCATGAGCGGTCAGACACAGACGCTGCCGAAGGCCCGCGAGCGCCGTCGCTACCGCGACGAGCTGGAGCAGCAGATCGACGACGTGATCGTCGGGATCGCCGACCTGATCCGTACCCACTTTCGAGGCCTTCTGACGCTCGCCGTGCTCGGTTACGCCTTCTACACCTGGGCGTGGCCGGCACGGGCGGCCTGGGGACCGATCGTCCTGACCGTGCTCTTCGCGTTGCTGCAGATCGCCTTCGCGATCGTGTTCGTGATCGTGCAGTTCGCGGCGATTTTCTGGTTCCTCGGTCGGGGACGGACGTACTGGATCAAACCGGGCGAGACCGGCGTGAGCTTCGCCGACTACAAGGGTAATCCCGAGGTTCTGGAGAGCGCGCGTCGCATCGTCACCCTGCTCAAGGGGATCAAAGAATTCAAGGAGATGGGCGGTGAGGCGATCCGTGGGCTCTTGCTCGTCGGACCGCCGGGGACCGGGAAGTCGTACCTCGCCCAGTGCATCTCGACCGAGGCGAACGTCCCCTTCGGCTATGCCAGCGCGCCCTCGTTCCAGAACATGTTCTTCGGGGTGAGCAACCTGCGCATCATGATGCTCTACCGCAAGGCGCGGCAACTGGCGAAGAAGTACGGGGCCTGCATTCTCTTCATCGACGAGATCGACGCGATCGGGCAAGCCCGCGGCGGACGCTACGCCGGAAGCGGCTTCATGGGGCCGCTCTTCGGCTGGGGCGGGAACGCGATGCTGAACGAGCTGCTCCTGCAGCTGGATCCGCCTCCGCAGGAGGTCACGTTGATCGGGCGGATCCTGCGGCTGCTCGGTCTGCGGCGCGGGCGAGCCGAACTGCCACCGGTCCTGACGATCGCGGCGACCAACATGCCGGATGCGCTCGACCCGGCACTCCTGCGCCCTGGTCGGTTTGACCGCAAGATCGTGGTCGACCTCCCGAGCGCCGAGGGTCGGCGCGAGATCATCGAGTACTACCTCAGCAAGGTGAAGCACGATCCCAACATCCCGATCGACTACATGGTGTACGACACGATCGGGTACACGCCGGCCGCGATCCGCTACGTCATCAACGAGGCGGTCATCCACGCGCATTTCGAGGGGCGCAATTACATCACTTACGAGGACTTCACGGCAGCGCGCGAGACCCACGAACTCGGCTTGCGGCAACCGATCCGGACCATGTCGTTCGAGGAGCGGCGACGCATCGCTTATCACGAAGCGGGGCATGCGCTGGCGCAGTATCTCCTGCAGCCGAAGGAACGGGTCGTGAAGGTCTCGATCATCCGTCGGGGCGAGGCGCTCGGTTTTTCGGCGACCAAACCGACCGAAGAGCGGTTCACGAAGACCCGGGAGGAGCTCCTGGCAGACATCCAGGTGGCACTGGCGGCACGAGCGGCCGAAGAGCTGTTCCTGGGCACGCAGATGACGGGGGCGACCAGCGATCTCGCGCAGGCGACGCACTTGGCCAACCTGATGGTTTCGGCCTGGGGCATGGACGGTTCGCTGTACAGCGGCTTGACCTACAACCAACTGGTGCCCGACCTGTACCGCAAGCAGCGGATCGAGCGGATCCTGCAACGCCAGTTCCAGAACGTGAAGCGATTGCTCGAGGCCAATCGGGATGCAGTCGTGGCGGTCGCCGAGGAACTCTTGAAGCGCGATGAACTCAACGAGCAGCAACTCCGCGAGATTCTCGGACAATTCCAGCTCGTGGTACCACCGCCGTTGCCCGAGCCGGAGGAACCGCTCGAGGCGCGTCAGGCGGAGGAACGAGCGCTCCTCTCACACGTCGACGGAGCGCACGAGCAGGCTACGGGGGAGGTCGCTCTTGTCGGTGAGTCGGGTGACGGGAGCGAGGGACAGGCCGACTCGGGACGTCCCCATGCGCCGGGACTCGGCTGACGTCCCGGGCGGTCGCGTCAGGCGCCGAGGACGGTGGCGAGCCATGCCGCGGCTGCGGCCGTCCACTGTTCGAGATGCGTGAACGCCACGTGATTGGCGTCACGCAAGAAAAGGAGTCGCTTCGGGCCCCCGACCGCACGATAGAGGCGGACTGACTCCCGGGGTGGGACGACCAAGTCATTGCCGGCGCCCACCGCGAGCAACGGCGTGCGCAGTCGCGGTGCGACCTCAGCGAGGGAGAGCGAGGGAGCTAGCCGGGCGAGTTCGGGCGGTTCGACGCCGGCAGCGAAGGCCACGTCGCGGCGCACGAGTTCGCCGAGGGCGGGCAGATACCGCTGCGGATCGAAAGGGGCAGTGACCGCGACGACGGCGGCGAAGTCCGGGAGCGCAGCAGCCAGCTGAACGGCGTAGGCGCCGCGCAAGCTGACGCCGAGCAGGGCCAATCGGCCGGGGTCGATGCCGGGCAGACGCCGGGCAGCCTCGACGATCGCCCAACCGACGTCTTCCTGACCCGGGGCAGCCGGTACCAGACCGGCGACTTCTCCGCTTCCCGGGGTGTCGAGCGCGAGGACGCCGATGCCCCGCTCCAAAAAGGGGTGCGCCCAGTTCACCATCTCTTCCTTGGTCGTGCTGGCTCCGTTGAGGAAGACGACGAGCGGGGCCGGGCGGTCGCCCGGAGTGCAGAGATAACCGGGCAGCGCAAGATCGCGCCAGGGGATCTCGACCCGCCGGACAGGTGGGTCGAGGTACGGCGCCGCGTCGCGGTAGAGCCGGGCGGCGATACCGTAGAGGGAACGGCGCCGGGCCGGATCGTCGAACACCATGACGTGGCCGAAGTGGTAGCAGAGGGCGGCGACCCGTTGCAGTTCGGCCGCCGCGCGCTGTTCACCGGCTGAGGCGCGCTCGTGCGCCTCCAGGAGATAGTGGTGGGCAGCGCGTACCCAGGCGCGTGGCCAATCCTGGAGGCGGCGGATGCGCCTCAGCGTGGTGGCGAGCGTGCGAGGGTGGATCCCGGCGAGGACGAAGCGGTAGCGCGCCGCTGGCGACAAGAGCGCAGCGCTGGCGAAACGAAGCGCGATATCGATCGCTGTGAGCGGTACCCGATTCACCAGGAGAAAACGAACGCCGACGGCGCGAACGAGCGCCAGCATGCCGACCTCCCTGCGCAAGGATACCGATCGCGCGGGGGCCATGCCGCTCGGTGACCGCTGCGGACCGTCGATCCCGATGCGAAATAGCGCGTGTCCACCCGTCGGACAGACCCACGGGCGGCGGCGCGAGCACGGACGGTGCGGACGGGCGCTGGCCGCCACGACAGCAGGCGGCCGTCGAGCGAGCGGCAGATCGTCCGGAGCGACGAGCCGGTGCGGGCATCGTCCGTCGAGGTCGACGGCACGGAAGCGCGCCGATCGTGGAAGCGGCGACGCACCGTAGTACTTCGGTCGGGGAACGGACGACAGCGTGCGGTCGACGAAACCACCGGGCCGATTCCGTCGTTTACAATAGTGGAAGAACACGCACGTTCGACAGCGAAGCTCTTCCCCCACCGGAGCTCCGGAGGAGCCGGGGAGGCCGCTGTCGAGCGTTCTTTTCGGGGCCGGGATGCCCTGCGACCGCCGGGCAAGACCACGCACGGCGGGACCGCGTTCCACCTTTCCCAACTCGACATGTTCCGCCTCGCGTCGCGGGAATCCAGCGATGGCACTGTCGTGTCCGAAAGGAGGGGATCGATCGAACGATGGCGAGCGGACGAGTACGGTCGATGGACGGCGGGAAGGAGAGGCATGCTGTCATGAATCTTCTCGAGCGGCTGGAGAGTTATCGATCGGAAGAAGCGCAGTTGCGCTGGGAGGGGACCTTCGCGGATTACTTCGAGCTGGTCTTGAAGAATCCGCAGATCGCTCAGCTGGCGCACGCGCGCATCTACAACATGATCATGGACGCCGGGGTGGAGCACCTGCCGGACGGTCGCGTCCGCTACAACTTCTTCGCCGACGAGATCTTCGGTCTCGAAAAGCCCCTGGAGCAGATCGTCGAGTATTTCCGCTCGGCGGCGCAACGGCTGGAGGTTCGCAAGCGCATCCTCCTCTTGATGGGTCCGGTCGGCGGCGGGAAATCGACGATCGTGGCCAAGTTGAAGCGCGGGCTGGAGCGGTACACGCGTACGGAGCGTGGTGCGGTGTACGCGATCAAGGGCTGCCCGATGCACGAGGAGCCGTTGCATCTGGTACCCGAGCCGCTGCGGGACGAGCTGTATCGGGAATACGGCATCTACATCGAGGGGGAGTTGTGCCCGTGGTGCCGGTACCAGTTGGAGGAGGCGCCGCGCGACGAGACGCACCCCTGGAGCCAGCCGGGACAGCCGTTCAGCGGTCGTCATGAGGACGTGCCGGTCGTCCGCATCGTCTTCTCGGAGAAACACCGTATCGGCATCGGGACGTTCACGCCGTCGGATCCCAAGAGCCAAGACATCGCTGAGCTGGTGGGCAGCATCGACCTCTCGACGATCGGGGAGGTAGGGTCGGAGTCGGATCCCCGGGCTTACCGGTTCGATGGCGAGCTGAACATCGCCAACCGCGGGCTCGTCGAGTTCATCGAGATGCTCAAAGTGGACGAGCGGTTCCTCTACGTCCTGTTGACGCTTTCCCAGGAGCAGAGCATCAAGACCGGGCGCTTTCCGATGATCTACGCGGACGAGGTGGTGATCAGCCATACCAACGAACACGAGTACAACGCTTTCGTCGGCAACAAGCGGAGCGAAGCGCTGCAGGACCGCATCATCCTCGTCAAAGTCCCGTACAACCTACGGGTCTCCGACGAAGTGAGGATCTACCAGAAGCTGCTCAAGCAGAGCGGCATCCGTGATGTCCACATCGCACCGGGCACGTTGGAGACCGCCGCGACGTTCGCCGTGCTCTCGCGCCTGGAGGAGAGTCGGCGGGCCGGCATGACGCTGATGAAGAAGCTGAAGCTCTACGATGGTCAGCCTGTCGAGGGATACACGCCGCAGGACGTCAAGGAGCTGCAGGAGGAAGCGAGTCGGGAGGGGATGGACGGCGTCTCGCCGCGTTACGTCATCAACCGGATCTCGGCCGCGATCGTGCGTGAAGGAACCCGGTGCATCAACGCGATCGACGTCCTGCGGAGCCTCCGCGACGGCCTCGAGCAGCACACGAGCATCACGCCGAAGGAGCGCGAGCGACTGCTGAACCTGATCGCGGAGGCGCGCAAGGAATACGACGAGTGGGCCAAGCGCGAGGTACAGCGTGCGTTCGTGTACTCGTTCGAGGAACAGGCCCGCACGCTCTTCAACAACTATCTGGACAACGTGGAAGCCTACGTCCACCGCACCAAAGTCATCGACCCGATCACGGAGGAGGAGCTCGATCCGGACGAGCGGCTGATGCGCTCCATCGAGGAACAGATCGGGATTCCCGAGAGCCAGAAGCGGCAGTTCCGCGAGGAGCTCCTGATCAAGCTCTCGGCGATGGCGCGCCGGGGGCAGGCGTTCGACTACACGTCGCACGACCGGCTGCGGGAGGCGATCGAACGGAAGCTTTTCGCCGATCTGCGGGACGTCGTGAAGATCACGACTTCGACCAAGACGCCCGACCCCGAGCAGCTGCGGCGGATGAACGAGGTGATCGATCGCCTGGTGCAGCATCACGGGTACTGCCCGGTCTGCGCCAACGAGCTGCTGAAGTACGTCGGTGCGCTGCTGAGCCGCTGACCGATCCCGTTGCGGAGGTAGGCCGATGTTCACGCTCGCGATCCGACGCGACGACTGGTCCCTGCACCGCAAGGGTGCGATCGACCAGGCCCGGCACATGGAGAAGGTCAAGGAGGCGATCAAGCGGAATCTGGCCGACATCGTGAGCGAGCAGTCGATCATCACTTCCGATGGGAAGCGACTGGTGCGCGTGCCGATCCGGGTGCTGGAAGAGTACCGGTTCCGGTTCGATCCGGAGTCGGGACGCCAGGTCGGGCAGGGGGCTGGCGGGACGAAGGTCGGCGACGTGATCGGCCGGGCGAGCGGCAGTGGTGGGCCGGGGACGGGGCCGCAGGCCGGTGACCAGCCGGGCATCGACTACTACGAAGCCGAACTGACCATGGACGAACTCGGCGAGCTCATCTTCGAGGACCTCGAGCTCCCGAACCTCGAGGAGAAGCGGTCGCGCGAGTTGCAGTCGGAGACCGTGCGCTTCACCGATATCCGCAAGCACGGTCCCTTCGCCAACCTCGACAAGCGACGGACGTTGCGCGAGAACCTGCGGCGCAATGCCTGGCGTGGGCATCCGCGGATCGGCGGCTTCGCCAACGAGGACCTGCGCTTCAAGACCTGGGAGCGCGACGTCAAGCGCGAGTCGAACGCGGTCGTGATCGCGATGATGGACGTCTCCGGGTCGATGGGGACCTTCGAGAAGTACGTGTCGCGGGCCTTCTACTACTGGATGGTGC
>JANZZC010000137.1 GCA_026419575.1 Thermomicrobium sp.
CGCCACCGACGTGGCGCCCGGCCAGGAGACCGCCGCTGCCACCACCGACAACCGCACCGTCACCGACCAGGCCGGCAACAGCGCCCCCGCTGGCCCCTACACCTTCCGGGTCGACCGCAAGGCCCCCGAGGTGACCTTGAGTTGCCCCACCGCGCCGGTGCCCCAGTATGCGGCCGCCTCTGCGACTTGGACCGCCAGCGACGGTGGCTCCGGTGTGGCCGGACCGGCTTCCGGACAGACGCCGCTCGACACCAGTCAGGCTGGAACACGGACCTTGACGCTTCCTGCCGGATTCGTCCGCGACAACGCGGGGAATGCGAGCGCGCCGGTGAGCTGCACCTATCAGGTCGCTCCGCAGTGGCAGTGGCGCGGCTTCTTCCCGCCCGTGGACAATCCGCCGGTCTGGAACGTCGTGAAGGCCGGGAGTGCGGTTCCGATCAAGTTCTCGCTGGGCGGCTACTACGGGATGGATATCCTGAACGGTGCCCCGCGCGTCCAGTTCGTTCCGTGTTCTCCTGGTCCCAGCGACGTGATCTCCGAGGCTGAGGCGAGCACCGCCGGCAACAGTGGGCTGCAGTACGACGCGACGAGCGGTCAGTACATCTACGTCTGGAAGACCGAAAAGAGCTGGGGTGGTCGGTGCGCCAAGCTCGTCGTGACGCTGCGAGACGGAACGAGTCGCGAAGCCTGGTTCCGCTTCACCAGGTGAACGCTCGGGCGAAGCGAACACAGCGCAGGGCGGGGATGAAATCCCCGCCCGTTTGTACGAACCGAGCAAGACCGCTGGGAACGTGAGGACGGGAAGACCGTGGACCTCCTCGTCGACACCGAAGCTCATCCGAGCGATCCGGATTGTCGGACGATCATCCAGCAGCCGTCCGTGCCACTGCACCGAGACGCGGTGCGTGCCGGCGGGGATGCGATCGTTCATGGGGAGGATGGGGAGGAGCGTCTCGGCAACGGTGTTCAACGGGATGCACGCGTGAACTCGAAGGTCGCGTCCGGATCCTCAGCCGAGCGATGGCCACCGAAGACGATGCTCGAGCGGAGCAGGAACGCGCCGCCGAGTGCGAGCAGACTGGCCACCAGTCGGAGCGCACGGCCGAGCCAGCGCGGCGACACGGCAGCCAGGAGGTGGAGCGCGAGCGCCCCCATCGCGCTCGCCCGCGCCCCAGCGAAGGCTCCTCCTGCCAGTCCTTCTGCCAAGGGACGCCCGATGACCGGCCCACTGCCCAACCGCACCGCTTCGAGCAAAGCGATCTCACCGACGAGGGCCAGTCGTTCTACCCGCTCCACCGCGTGGCGGGCACGAGCGGTCTCCGCGCGACTCCCGAGCAGCAGCGAGAGGGCTGCTGCCGCACTGGACAGGGCGGAGCACAGGAAGAGCGGGCCGAGACGCAACGCGTTGCGCGCCCAGAGCGGCACTGCGGTCGCACCGAGCAGGACTCCGGTATAGCCAGCCAGGAAGAAGGCCGGGACGAGGCTCGCACCGGCCAGGATCCGGTCGGGCAGACGGCGGGCCAGGCGCGCCACCACGTTGGCGCGCCCCAAGAGCCCGTCCGTAGCTGCTTGCCGCAACAAGCTCAGGAACGCCGTCGCCGTGAAGCCGATCAACCCCCACACCCCGAGCGACATGGGTGACCGGAACTTGACCACGCGCAGCATGTGATGGAAGCGCTCGGGCCGGCCGAGATCGACGATCAGGAGCAGGGGGCCAGGGAGCATCGCCAGGAACGCGAGATAGCGACCGACCCGCACGATCGGTCGTGCCCAGTCCCCACCGACGAGCCGGGCCGCCGCGGCCAGGACGGCGCTCCCGCCCGCCAGCCCGCCGAGCACGAAGTAGAAGACGATCGGCCAGCGCCAGTGCGGACCATGGATCACCGGGAGCCCGTAGTAGCTCTCGCGCGTCTCGGCACTGACCGGTTCGCCCGGTGCACGCCGGTGCCGCCAAGTGCGGAGTTCAGGCACGGTGTCCCTCCTTCTCGCGCCGGAAAGCGAGTACGGTCGCGATCCCGAGGACGAGCGCAGCCAGCGCGCTGGTGAGAAACCCCGGCAGCACGCGTCGCTGCGGCAGTTCCGGCTTCGCTGGCAGGTTGTAGACCTCCGGCGGGGCCGTGAGGATGAAGAAGGCGTTGAGTCCTCCGATCCCGCCGGTCCCACCGAGCGCCTCGTCACCGTAGAGGTGCGCTTCCACGCCCTGCGCACGCAGTTCGGCGACGCGTGCCTTGGCTCGGTCCAGCAGTGCGTGCACCGGTCCGAACTGGATCGCGTCGGTCGGACAGGCCTTCGAGCAGGCCGGCTCGAGACCGTCCCGCAGCCGGTCGTAGCAGAGCGTGCACTTGTGGGCCTTACCGTCCAACGGGCTCAAGGCCGGCACGCCGAACGGGCAGGCGGGAACGCAGTACCCGCAGCCGTTGCAGATATCTTGCTGGATGACGACCGTGTCGAACTCGGTGCGGATGATCGCCCCGGTCGGACAGGCTTCCATGCAGCCGGCGTTGACGCAGTGTTTGCAAACGTCGCTCAGCATCAACCAGTTACTCTGGAAGGGCTGCAACCGCGCCGGTCGCCGTCCCTCCCGGTCAGCGATCCGCTCGATGAACGCGACGTGCCGCCAGGTCGTCGCCCCCAAGTCCCCGGTGTTGTCGTAGCTCATGCCGGTGAAGCCGAAGTCGTCCATCGGCAGCTGGTTCCACTGCTTACAGGCGACCTCGCAGGCCTTGCAGCCGATACAGAGCGTCGTATCGGTCAAGAAGCCGAACGCTCCCGGTCGCGCCCGCGTCCGCCCGACTCCCGTCGTGCTGCTCACTCCCGCTCCCCCTCGCGCAGTCGTCCCTTCCGGATCCTGCAGGTGAACGACTTCGCCTCGTGGATGAGCGAATTGGGATCCTCCACGAGCGTCGCCAGCTCGTTGGCGATGCCGCCGGTCGCCAGCCCACCGAAACCGAAGTGCCACGGCATCCCGATGACATGCACCGTCCGTCCGGCGACCGTCAGCGGTTGCACACGCTCGGTCACGAGCGCGCGCGCCTCGGCGCTGCCGCGCGCTGTTTCCACGACCACCCAATCGCCGTTCGCGATGCCGAGTTCGCGCGCGAGCTCCGGGCTGATCTCCACGAAACCGGCCGGTTGCAGTTCGGCGAGCCAGGGGACCCAACGGCTCATACCGCCGGCCGTGTGATGCTCCGTCAGGCGGTAGGTCGTGATGACGCAGGGATAGCGCGGGTCGCCGATCTCGTGGTAGGGGTTGTCCGGCCGCACGAACACCGGCGCGACCGGGCTCCGCGGCTGCGCCGGATAGAGGAGGTTCTCCACCGGCGTCTCCCAGGGCTCGTAGTGCGTCGGAAGCGGGCCGTCGAGAAGGCCGACCGGGACGAAGAGCCAACCGAGCCCGTCCAGCATCATGACGAACGGTGCGGTCCCGGGATGTGCCGCCAGTCCCCGCGCGTCCGGCGGCGGCGAGTAGTCCGGCGGTTTCGTCGCCGGGAAATCCGGCACGTCGTACCCGACCCAGCGCCCCTGCTCCGGGTCCCACCAGATCCACTTCTTGCGCTCGCTCCACGGTCGCCCCTGCGGATCGGCCGAAGCCCGGTTGTAGAGGATGCGCCGATTAGCTGGCCAGGCGAAGCCCCAGTCGAGGCTCGCCCGGTCGTCGCCGCGACGACGCTTCGCCAGGTGTTCCCCCTCCGGTGTCACCATCCCCGCATAGATCCAGCACCCGCAGGCAGTCGAGCCGTCATCGGCCAGCTCGTGGAAGCCAGCGACCGGGCGCCCATCGGCGAACCGGTAGCCGCTGATCTCCCGGGCAACGGCCATCAGATCGGGTTCCCCATGCGGTCCGACCGTCGGATAGTCCCAGGTGAGGGCGCGGATCTGCTGGCCCGCCGGCGACTCGTCCTCGGCATAGAGTTCCTTGAGGCGCCGCCCGAGGTGGTAGACGAAGTGCGCCTCAGAGCGGGCGTCGCCGGGGGGCTCGACCGCCTTGTCGTGCCATTGGACGAGCCGGTGCGTGTTGGTGAAGGTCCCGTCCTTCTCGGCCGCGATGGCGGCCGGGAGGAAGAAGACCTCGGTCTTGATGTCCTGCGGTCGCACCTCGCCGTTCCGCACTTCCGGTGCGTCGTACCAGAACGAAGCGGTCTCGATCTCGTGCACGTCGCGCACCACCAGCCAGTCCAGGTTCGCCAGCGCCTGGCGGGCGAGCCGTGCGTTCTGCCCGCCGACCGCCGGGTTCATGCCCATGACGAAGAGGCCCTTGATGACCCCGTCCTTCATCATGGTGAGGATCGACTGGAAGGAGTAGTCGCCGCCGATCTTGGGCAGGAACGCATAGCCGTAGTCGTTCTCCGGCGTCGCCGCATCGCCGTACCAGGCCTTGAGGAGCGAGATCATGAACTTGGGCATGTCGTACCAGAGGCCGGTCGCCGGGCGCTCGGTAGCGAAGTAGTCGGCGAGCGTGGCGTGCTCGGGGACGGCGCGCGGCATCTTGAGGTAGCCGGGCAGCAGATCGAAGAGGGTCGGAATATCGGTCGATCCCTGGATCGTCGCGTGGCCGCGCAAGGCGAGGATACCGCCGCCGGGACGACCGATGTTCCCGAGCAGGAGCTGCAGGAGCGCGCAGCAGGAGATGATCTGCGTGCCGATCGTGTGCTGCGTCCAGGCGACGGCGTAGCAGAAGGCGGTGGTCCGGTCGCGCCCCGAGTTGGCCAGGATCGTCTCGGCGACCTCGCGGAACAGCTCGCGCGGGACGCCGCACACCGCTTCGACGAGTTCGGGCGTGTAGCGCGCGAAGTGACGCTTGACGACCTGGAAGGCGCAGTTGGGATGCTGGAGCGTCGGATCGCGTTCCGGCTCGATGCGCGGACGGCAAGGCCAGCGTTCGCCCTCGAGCGGGCGGGCTTCCCCAGCGTACCGCCAGCTCGTCGGATCGTAGCGCCGCTGCTCGGGATCGTACCCGCTGAAGACACCGGCGAGTTCCTCGGTATCGCGGAACTCCGGCGAGACGATGACGCTCGCGTTGGTGTAGTGCAGGACGTACTCGCGGAAGAAGGAATCCTGGTTCCAGCGCTCCGAGTTCAGGACGTAGTTGACCAGTGCCCCGAGGAAGACGAGGTCGCTTCCCGGGCGTATCGGGACATGGAGGTCGGCCAGGGCCGAGGTACGCGAGAAGCGCGGGTCGACGTGGATCACGCGAGCACCACGCTGGCGGGCTTTGACGACGAAGCGGAAGCCGACCGGGTGGTTCTCGGCCATGTTCGAGCCCATGATGACGATGCAATCGCTGTCGGCGAGACTCGCCAGCGTCGTCGTCGCGCCGCCTCTTCCCAGCCGGGCGCCCAGACCGGGCACCGTACTGGAATGTCATATGCGCGCTTGGTTCTCGACGGCGACGATCCCGAGGCCACCGGTGAACAGCTTCTTGATCAGATAGTTCTCTTCGTTGTCGAGCGTCGCCCCGCCCAGATGCGCGATACCGAGCGTCCGATTCACCACCAGCCCCCGCTCGTCGCGATGGACGAAGGTGGCGTCACGCGTCTCCTTGACCAGCTGCGCGATCCGCTCCATCGCCCACTCGAGCGGTCGCTCCTCCCAGCGGTCGCTGTAGGGCGCTCGGTACTTCACGCGGAGCTCGCGCAGCGGGCTGTGGACGAGTTGCCAGGTCGCAGCCCCCTTCGGGCAGAGCGTCCCGCCGTTGATCGGGCTCTCGTAGTTCCCCTCGATGTCGACGATCCGCCCGTCCTTCGTGTAGACGAGCTGGGAGCAGCCGACCGCGCAATAGGGGCAGACGCTCACGCTGACGTCGGCCCCGCGGATGCGCGCGTGCGCCTGGCGCGTCGCGCGACTCACTGGGTTCGGGACTAAACCAATGTGGTGCCGGAGGCGCTGGACGATTCCCATAGCCTGACCGCCTTTCCCGATCCGCGGCTAGTGTACTCGCCGGTGACGCGTCTTCGCACGCTCGGTGCGCGAGCGAGTCCGAACTCCGCCGGCGGATCGCGTCGTCTCGCGGCGTGTGTTAGGCTGGGAGCGACAGCGTCAGGAAGAACGTCCGGCGTCCGTTCGTCGGGGCTGGCAGTGGCGAACCGGGGGCGCGACCGGCTCGAACGAGCGAAACGTGATCTCGCGCATGCCGAGCACGCGCGCCAGGCTGGGGACTACGAGTGGGCGGCGTTCGCGGCGCAGCAGGCAGCCGAGAAGGCGGTGCAGGGCCTGCTCCTCGGGCTCGGCGGCGAGGGATGCGGGCACAGTGTGCTCCGCTCGCTCGAGGGATTGCGGGCGCGGCTCGACCTGCCACCGGCGTTCCTCGATGCCGCCCGGCGACTGGATCGGCACGACATTCTCGCTCGGCACCCTGACGGATTTCCAGCCGGGCTCCCTGGGGAGTACTACACGGAACGCGATGCGACGGAGGCGATCGACGATGCACGAGCCGTCGTCGAGTTCTTTGAGCGTGCGTCTCCTCGACCATGAAGCAGCGCTCGCTGCCCTTCGGTCGGCTGCCGCTGCCGCCGCGGTGTGTCCGGGTGTCCTCGCCATCTACCTCTTCGGCTCCTTCGCGCACGGTGTGCCGACCCCATGCAGCGATGCCGATATCCTCGTCGTCATCGCCGACGACGCTGATCGCGAACAGGCACGGCGCTGCTGCCTGGAGGCCTTCCGATCGTCACCGGTACCGGTCGATCTCTTCGTCTGGACGGAGCGCGAGGTCGCTGCCAGCCTGGCCAGCAGCCAGGGCCTCCCGGCGACCGCGCTCCGGCAGGCGATCCGGCTGCGGTGAGCAGCGTTCGGCGCTCGGGCACGCGTCGCCGACGGCCCGCACACCGATCGCTCGCAGCACCGCCATCGCCAGGAGCACGAGCTGGGCACCGGTTCGACCGACCGCGGTGTTCGTCGCGCCCGTCGGATCGTCGAGGCGGCGCTGCGCTCGATGCCCGATCATCCACGGGCGCCCGTGCGCCCGATACCAGCGGGGCGTGGGTTCGGGATCGGGTGCCGGATCCGATTTCCTTCCGAACACTGGACCATGAACACGGTCAGCGTGCTGCGTCGTGCTGGCTCGAGTCGTGCTGACTACCCAGTCCCCCGCACGAGTCCGGTCCGCTTCCCAGGAGCGCGACGCGTAGCACCCGGCGCTACGCGTACGGACCCCGTCCGGGGTCTCGGCCACTGGCCGCGCACGATGGTCAGTCGCCTGACGGTGGCGACGCGCTCGTCCGCCACCGACAGGCAAGATCGGCCAGAGCGAGAAGTCCGAGCGGGCGGCACGCGCCGAGGAGCGTGTAGCTCTTCAGCGCACCACCAGCCGCACTAGGACCGGGCGGTGGTCGGAGGCCGTCGCGGTGGGCACGCGGCCGGCGAGGATCTCGATCCCTTCGCTCACGAAGACGTAGTCGATCCGCCGCTGATCGGCCGAGGTCGACGCGGTCGCGCCGATGGTCGCCGCGGCATCGATGAGCCCGCGCTCGCGCAGCGCCGCGATTTCCGGACTCTCGGGGTCGGCGTTGAAGTCGCCGCCGAGAACGAGCGGGCGACACGCCTCCAGGAAGGCCAGCAGTTCCTCGATCTGCGCGAGCCGGACCTCCGTCGCTGGCCGCGGATCGTCCAGGTGCGTACTGGCGACGCAGAGCGAACCGGTCGGCGTCGCCAGCCGTACGGCGACGGCACCGCGCCGGAGATTCTGCGTCCGACCGAAGCGGACGGTCCGGGTCTCGAGCGGCCGGCTGCGCGTCAGCACGGCGTTCCCCCACAGACCGTCCTCGCTCGCCGGCCCCCAGCTCGCATGCATCCCGAGCCGCCGAGCGAGCCAGACGAGCTGGTCGGCGCTCGAGGTCACCAGCCAACCGCGGCTGACTTCCTGCAGCAGCACGACGTCCGCTTGCGCCGACTCGATGACCCGCGCGGTCGCCTCAAGATTCCAACGGTCGCGACCATCGTAGCCGGACTGGATGTTGTAGGTGACGACGATGAGCTCGTTCCGGGGCAACGCTGCTGGCGGACGCTCGTGGGACTGCAGCGCCTGCCAGACGATCGCCCCGGCGAACGGCAGCGCCATGCCGAGCGCGACGTGCGGCACGAGGGCGAGCGTTCCGGCTGGCCAGGCTCGCGGCCAGTCGAGCGCGGCCAGCAGCGCGAGGATGCCCAAGAGACCGAACACCACGATGCGGTCCCCCGTTTGCGTGTAATAGCGGAACAGCAGCGCCACCTGGATCAGCTGGCCGGCCGCGAGCGCCAGGGCGACCCGCCCGCTACCGGCCGGTCTTCGCAAGACCCTGCCCCCGATCCCGCACGTCGTCACCAGGACGGTCCAACTCGCCCCAGCGAGCACGACACCGAGCGCCGCGCTCCACCCGCTCCCGCCGGCGAGCCAGAAGCCGAGACCGCCCGCGAGGACCGTCGCCACCCACCCGCTCCAGTGCCGGACGACGAGCGGCAGCAGCAGGACGGCGAGCAACGCACCGGCGAAGAGAACGGTGCTCGCTCGAACGAGCGACCAGCCGGTGTGCACCGACGCGAAGCCGAGATTGGTCACCACGAGATGGAGGAGACCGAAGGCCGGGCCGAGCGCGAGGAATCCGAGGGCACCGCGCGGCTCCTGCGGCCCGCGGTCGCTCACGACGAGGAAGAGAGAAACCATGAGCGCCAGGACGAGGAATCCGGTCACCAGGTGGCTCCCGAGGCCAGGCATCCAGGGAAGATCGAGCGTGTCCCGCGCCGTCCTGATCGCCAGATCGAGCACCGCGCCCAGCACGAGTCCCAGCCCGGCACGCGCGCGCCAGCGCAGCAGGGGGACGAGCAGCCAGCCGGCAGCGGCCAGGCCCAGGCCAGCGAGCACGACGCGGGCGATCGGCCAGGGAACGAACTGGAGACCGACCCGTGCCAGGCCGAGGAGGACGGCAGCCACGACGAGCGCCCGGCCGCCGCTCAGGCGACCGACGATCGGCACGAGGACCGGGCTCGCGAACGCACCGGCCATCACCAGCAAGAGGAGCGTTCGGCGGCTCTGGTCGATCACGAAGACCGTGTCGGACACGAACACGCGGACGCTCTCGAGCCCCAGCACGGTGACGAGCGCGACCGCGAGTACCGACCAGAGCATCGCGTCCGGGGCGGAGCCGGCGGCGCGCGATCGGGAGGCTTTCGTCGCGGTGCGCCCGGTCGATCCGGTCACGGGACGCTCCGTGCATCTCGGTGCGAACCTGGCGCCGAGCCTATCGGAACGGCGCGGTGAGCGCAAGAGGGGCCGCCCTCCCGCGCTCCTGCCCACCTGTCGCCGGACCGGGAGCCCGTCGGTGCACCCCCGCCACCACGGACGACGGTCCGCGCTCCCGGCCACCGGCGAGCCTCGGTTCACGTCCGGAACTCGGCGCGCAGCGGCGCGACCGATCGGGTATACTGGCAGCGTCGAAACGCGCGAACGGAACGACCGTGAAGCTCGTCATCGCGATCGTACAGAGCGAGGATGCCGACCGGCTCGTCAGCGAGCTGGTGGACGAGGGGTTCCGCGTGACGCGGATCGCGTCGAGTGGCGCGCTGCTGCGGCGCGAGAACGCGAGCCTCCTCCTCGGGATCGAGGACCGAGATCTCCAGCGTGTCCTTTCCATCATCCGCCGCACCTGCCGCCGGCGCAAGGAGGTCGTCATCCCCTACGCACCGGCGATGGAACCCGGGCTCCTCTGGATGCCCGAGAACTTCGAGGTGGAGGTCGGCGGAGCGACCGTCTTCGTGTTGCCGGTCGAGCGGATCGTCCGGGTCGGCGACGATTGACAGCAACCGCACCGCGCGTTACGATTGAGCGTGACTCGAACATGGGTTCTACCCACCAGGGAAGGCGGCGAGACAGATGGACCGGCAGAAAGCGCTCGAACTCGCGATCTCACAGATCGAACGCACCTTCGGGAAAGGCGCGATCATGCGACTCGGCGAGGACGCGTCGAAGCTGCAGGTCGACGTGATCCCGACGGGCGCGATCGCGC
>JANZZC010000104.1 GCA_026419575.1 Thermomicrobium sp.
GGTGAGCGCCATGACGATCGCCGTCTTCGCTTCGCCGCCGGCCTCGCCGAGCAGACGAGCCGCTTCTTCCGGGGAGAGTCCGGTGACCTCGGCGACGATACGCACGGCCCGCGACCAGAGCTTGCGGTTGGCCGGTCGCACGTCGACCATGAGGTTCCCATAGGTCCGGCCGAGCCGGACCATGACCGCCGTGCTCAGCGTCGTGAGCGCGATCTTCTGGGCCGTGCCGGCCTTCATGCGCGTCGAACCCGCCACCACCTCGGGGCCTACGAGCGGTGCGACGACGAGGTCCGCCAGCGGTTCGAGCGGCGACGGGCGCTGGCAGACGAGCGCAGCGACGAACGCTCCCTGCTCGCGCGCCCGGGCGAGCGCACCGAGCACGTAGGGGGTACGTCCGCTCGCGCTGATACCGAGTACGACGTCGTCGGGGTCAACGCCGAGGGCCGCGACGTCGCGGGCGCCAGCCGACTCGTCGTCCTCGGCGTCTTCGAGCGGGTCGTGGAGCGCGGGCGGGCCACCGGCGAGGAGCGCGACGACGCGGTCCGCTTCGAGGCCGAAGGTCGGTCGGCACTCGAGCGCATCGAGCACCGCCAGTCGCCCGGAGGTCCCCGCGCCGACGTAGACCAGCCGGCCACCGCGCTCCAGGCGCTCGGCGGCGACGTCGACGAGCTGAGCGAGCCGGTCGCGCTCGCGGCGGAGCGCCGGGACGACGCGCGCTTCCTCCGCGAGCATGAGATCGACGAGTTCCTGGCTCGAGAGCCGGTCGAGCTCGCGGAAGCGGGGATCGGTCGCTTCGGTCTCGAGGTGCCGGAGTTCCTCGGGTAGTCGCAGCATCGCCTCGCTCCGATCACGTGACGGAACCGGTCGCGCTGGCCGGTTCCTCGGTGCCCTGCGCGTTCGGGACACCCGCGGCCGCGAGCCGTTCGGCGAGTTCGCGGCTGGCGTATTCGATCCGGCCGCGGCAGACCGTCCCGTGCACGCGGAAGTCGGCGTCCAACACGACGAGGTCGGCGTCGTAGCCTGGCGCGAGCCGCCCGGTGCGCCCGGCCAGGCCGAGGACGTGGGCCGGCGTCTCGGTGAGCATGCGCACGGCCTGCTCGAGCGGTACGCCCACGAGCTCCACCAGGTTGCGCAACGCGCGGTCCGTCGTGAGGAGGCTCCCGGCGATGGTACCGTCGGCGAGGCGCGCGAGGTCTCCCTCGACCCGAGCGGTGAGCCCGGCGAAGGCGAACGTCGTGCCCGGCGGCAACCCGGCCCCCGGCTGGGCATCGGTGACGACCACGGTGCGCTCGGGGCCGAGCGCGCGCACGAGGACGCGCATGACCGGAGGAAGGACGTGGTGCCCATCGGCAACGAGCTCGCCGCAGGCCTCCGGACACTCGACGAGCGCTCCGAGGGGGCCGGGAGCGCGGTGGAGCAACGGCGGCATGGCATTGAAGCAGTGGGTGAGGAGTCGGGCACCGCGGGCGAACGCTTCCCGCGCCGTCTCGTAGCTGGCGTCGGTATGACCGAGCGCGACGGTGACGCTGGCGGCGACGAAGCGCTCGAGGACCCCCATCGCGCCGGGGAGCTCGGGGGCGAGCGTGACGACCCGTAGGTGCCCCTCGGCGAGGCGGAGGAGCCGCTCGGCCAGCGCGCGCTCGGCGGGACGGAGCCAGGAGGGGTGGTGGGCGCCGCGGCGCGCCGGATTCAGGAAGGGACCCTCGAGATAGATCCCGAGCGGTCGAGCGCCGCGCTCGGCGATCGCGATCGCGCGGACGGCTGCCGCGAGCTGCCGCTCGGGCAGTCCCTCCGGCACGCCGACGACGTTGACCAGGAAGCCGGTCGTGCCGGTGCGGGTCACCCAGCGGGCGTAGGACAGGATCTCTTCGGGTTCGGTGGTGTGGAGCGCGAAGCCACCGCCGCCGTGGGTATGGAGGTCGATGAAACCGGGTGCGAGCAGGAAGCCGGACAGGTCGACCACTGGGCCGGTGGTCGGCACCTCGGGGCCGAGCGCGACGATGCGCGTGCCGGCGATCGCGAGCGCCTGGCCGGCGCGACGCGTGCCGCCGTGGAGGAGGTCGGCACCGGCGAAGGTGATCACCATCGACGCGCCTCCTCAGTAGGTCCGGGTGACCTTGGCGAGCCCGCGCGGCCGATCGGGGTCGAGGCCACGGGCGCGCGCCAGAGCGAGCGCGAGGAACTGGCCGGGGACGACCGCGACCAACGGCGAGAGCCACTCGGGAAGACCGGGCGGCAGGGGCAACGGGAGATCGGCTCGGGCGAGGAGCGCAGGCTCGTCGCTGACGACGGCGAGGCTAGCGCGACGCTCGGCGAGTTCCACGACGAGCGCCGCGACATCGGGCAAGACGGCCCCCGAGGGAGCGAGCGCGACGACGGGGAAGCCGGGCTCGACGAGCGCGATCGGGCCGTGGCGGAAATCGGCCGAGGAGTACGGCTCGGCGAGAACGAGGCCCACCTCCTTGATCTTGAGGGCGATCTCGAATGCCGTCGCGTAGTTGAAGCCCCGGCCGATCACCGCGAGGAGGCTGGGGGTTCGGAACAGGCCGAGCCGGGACGCGAGGTCGCGGTTCCGCTCGATCGTCCAGTGGACCGCCGCGGGGACCAGCGCGAGCTCGGCCGCCCGCGCGCGGTCGTCGGCGAGCGCGACGCTGAGCATCGCGAGCGCGAAGAGCTGCGCGGTGTAGGTCTTGGTGGCAGCGACCGCGCGTTCTTCGCCGGCCGAGAGCGGGAGGACGAGTTCGGCCGCCTCGGCGAGCGGCGACGCGGGGTCGTTGGTCACGGCGAGCGTCAGCGCGCCCTGGCGGCGCCCCTCGGCGACGACGGCGACGATGTCGGGCGAGCGACCGCTCTGGCTGACGGCGACGACGAGGCCCCCGGCGAGGGACGGCGGGCGCTGGTAGAGCGTGAAGAGGGAAGGGGTCGCCAGCGCGACGGTGAACCGGTTGTAGGCGCCGAAGAGGTACTGTGCGTAGCGGGCAGCGTTGTCGGAGCTGCCGCGGGCGGCGATGACGACGAAGCGTGGGGCAGCAGCCCGGATGCGCGCAGCGAGCTCTTGCACTAGTGCGGTCCCCTCGTTCAGGAGGCGCTCGAGGACGACCGGTTGCTCGAGGATCTCATGCTCGAGAATCGACATGACGACGCTCCAGCTGGGCACGATAGTCGGCCAGATCGATGATCCGACCGGAAACGCGTGCCTCCTCGGCCGCAAAGGCCAGGAGATGACTTTCGACCGCCTGACGAGCACTCGTCAGCACATCGGAGCGTTCACCGCGCACCGACTGAACGAACCCCCGGATGAGACCGACATCGCCCCCGCCATGCCCACCGATCGGGGGAGCGAGACGGATCGTCTCCACGTTCCCCGTGAGATGATCGGCGATCACGAGTTCCCGGCGCGATTCGTTCGCAAGGAGCGTCGCACGGGTCCCGTCAATGCGGACGGTGCGTCCTTCGACGTGCGACGCACCCTGCATGGTGAGCGAGACGGCGAGCTGACCCGCGAATTCCATCATCACCACCTGGTGGTCGACCGCGGTATTGTCGCAGCGGTAGACGCACCGACCGTAGGGGCCGGTCGCGAGCGCGGAGAGGATCGCCTCGGGATCAGGATCGGGAGAGACGGCGTGCTGGAAGGAGCTCCCCGCCGCTGTGAACAGATAGATCCGCGGAGCGAAGTATGGACATTCGTCGGCACTCGGACACCCGTCGGTACAGCGAGCCGGAGCACCGGGCGGCGCTTTCTCCGGAGTGAAGTGCGTGAGGGAACCGAAGGAGGCGACGCGCTGGCAAGCGCGATCGAGAATCCAGACCAATAGGTCGAGATCGTGGCAGCACTTGGTGAGGATCATCGGACTCGAACGCTCCGTGTTCGCCCAGTTGCCGCGCACGAAGCTGTGCGCGAAGTGGAAGTAGGACAAATTCTCGCGCCAGTCGACGGAAACGATCTCTCCCAAGCGCCCATCCCGGACCAGATCGTGGATGGTGCGGAAGAAGGGAGCATAGCGGAGCACGTGCGCCACTTGCAGGATTCGTCCGGTCCGCTCGGCCGTCGCGGCGAGCGCGAGGCAGTGTTCCGGTGTCGTGGCCATCGGCTTCTCGAGGAGGATGTGGTAGCCCTTCTCCAGAAAAGCGATCGTACTGGCGAAGTGGTCGCGATCCATCGTCGCGTTGATCAACGCCGGCGCCAGTTGCGGCTGCTCGGCGAGCTCCTGCCAGGAGCGGAACTGTCGCTCGGGTGGGATATCGTGCTGTCGCGCGAAGCGGGCACGACGCTCGTCGTTCGGCTCGGCGACCGCGACGAAACGGAGATCCCACGGAGCGCGGAGCGCGTAGGTACCGTAGGCGAGGGTCCCCCGGTTGCCAGCGCCCACCAGAACAGCGTCCACCGGTCGTTGCATCCTCGGCCAGCCCCCTCCGCTCGGTGTTCGCACCGAATTCCTGAGCGCGAACCGACATCCGTCGTGTCCCGCCCGCGGTCCGCCTGTCAGGCGGGACACGCCGTGGATCGACGTCACACTGGCTTGATCCGCCCGGTCCAGATCATCATGACGGCGAAATTGTCTCCATAGGGGGCATTGAGATAGATCGGGTCGCTGTCCGGCGGCCAGGGCTGGACACGCACCCCCTCACGAACCGGGTTGTTCCCGTAGCGCTCGAAGAGCGGGATCATCGGCAGCAACTCGTTGAACGCGAGGGCGAGCCTGGTGACGTTCTGGCGCTGCGCTTCGACATCGAGCCCCAAGCCGGCGTCGACGACCATCCGCTCGAGGTCGACTTCGCCGAGCACCTCGGTCTGTTGCTTCAACTCGAAGCCCATGCCGCGGCCACCTTGGTTCGCCGCGATCGGAATATTGTGCGTGAACAAGTCCTGCACGAAGGCGAAATGCGGATGCGGGTTCGTCGTCGAGCCCCAGGCCTGAATGGCGAGCTGGAAATTCCCCTTGTCGACTTCGATCGGCTGCTGGGAGTAGGTCACGCTTCTCGGAGCCACTTTGATACCGAAACGGGTCAGCTGATCGGCGACGTTCTGGGCGCTCGCTGACCAGTCAGCATATTCAGCGGGGAAGAGGAGTTCGTATTCAGCGTTCTTGCCGTCAGGCGTCTGCCAGGTATCCCCGTTCTTCTTCCAGCCCGCCGCGGTCAGGAGCTGCGCTGCGCGATCCGGGTCGTAGTCGTAGGTGTTCAACTTCGCGATCTCCGACTGCGGGATCCAGTCGGGCACCAGGATATCCGAGAAGCCGGCCATGTACTTGACCGCTTTACCGGAGTCGCCGAGCGCGACCGTCCCGTTCTGCGCACGATCGATCGCATAGGCGAGCGCTTGGCGTGCACGCTTGTCGCGGAATTCTGGAAGTTTGTCTAGATTGAAGAGCAAGGCTGGGCCGGAATAGACAGGAGGGCGCACGATCCGCAAACCCTGCTGCTGGAAAGCTTTCTCGGTCGCGGGCGGGAACCCGTGCGTCGCGTAGTCGACGTCTCCCGCCAGGACGAGCGGGGTGACATCCGGTGTCTCACCGTTGTAGATGACGAGACGATCGAAGAGCACCTGATCCGCACCGACACCGTTCGGGTTCTTGACCAAAGTCAGCTGCGCGTTCGTGATGCTGTTGTAGTCGAACTGGAACGGACCGCTCGCCAGGATCTGCTGCGGGCGGAAGTTCTTGATTTCGTCGAGGAGCGCCGTACCCTCGGGAGAATCCATGTCCTTTCCGGCAGCGAAGAGGTCCTGCACCTTCTTGGCGAAGTCACCGTACTGCTTGGTCGAGACGATGCGCAACTTGAGCACATAGCGCTCGACGACCGTCGATGGCGTGCTCATGTGGAAGCGAACCGTCCGGTCGTCGACTGCCTGGACACGGTCGACATAGCGCCAGATCACGTTCCGGAGGGCACGGACTGCCCACACGGTCGTCACGACATCCTGGGAGGTCAGCGGGGAGCCGTCGCTCCACTTCAGTCCCGACTTGAGCGTGAGAACGAACTCGTTGGACGAGCGATCGAACTCCCAGCTCTCCGCGAGCAACGGGAGCCACTTCTTGTCTGCCCAGTAGTACATCGCGCTCGGAGCCAGAATGAAGTCGTGGTAGATCCCGGCACCGAGGATAGCTTGCGTGACCCCCTCGAGGAGGTTGAAGTGCCCGGTGGGTGGCATCTGGTACGGCCAGGCTCCGTGGAACGCTTTGCCACCCGTCGGCGACGGTGCCGTCTGCGGGGCCGTCGGCGAGGCGCCAGCAGCGGGGGTCTGGCCCGCGACGGGAGCTTGCGTGGAGGCCGGTGTCGGTGTGGCTTGCTCGCCACGGCAAGCGGCGAGCAACCCACCGGCGAGCGCGCCACCGGTCAGCGCGAGCAGGCGACGACGCGACAGACGAAGGGCTTCGGAGCGCTGCATGGTACTCCCACTTCACGTTCATGGTGACCCGGTCCAAGACTCACCGGGTGAACCGATGAATCACGACGATGACGACGACGAGAAACGCCAGACCGACGACGAGACTCAGCAGTGCGACGACGAACTCAGGAGAATCTCGCGGCAGAAGGAGCAAGAGGCCGGCCGCGAGCAGGGTGACGAACAGGGCGCTTGCGAGCGCTGCTCGTCCGGCTTCCGGGCTCATCGCCGCACTCCTGTCCCATTCTCACCCCCTTTCGAACGGCATCCGCTCGTCGGCTCGCCTGGTCGCCGCTTCCTGGCTAGACGGTGGCAGATCCCCCGCGGCTCGCTCCTGAACGACGACATGGCACGCGACCGAGCGGTGCGCGTCCACGAACCGGAGCGACGGGCGTTCCACGTCACAGAGCCCTGAAACGAAGCGGAGACAACGCGGATGGAACGGACAACCTGACGGAAGGTGCGCCAAGCTCGGGATGTCCAGGCTGCGCAGGAGCAACTTCGACTTCCGACGGGTGAGATCGGGATCCGGTTCGGGAAGAGCGGCGAGGAGCGCTTGGGTGTAGGGATGGAGAGGGTCTCCGATCACACTGGGTGTCGGGCCGAGCTCGACGACCCGGCCTAGGTAGAGGACAGCGATCCGCCCCTGCCAGGCGAAGTACTTGGCCATGGCCAAATCGTGCGTGATGAAGAGAAAGGCGACCCCGAGCTCCTCGCGAAGGCGGCGCAGCGTATTCAGAAGACTCACGCGGATCGAGACATCGACCATCGAGGTCGCCTCGTCGGCGACGATCAGTTCGGGTTGAACGGTGAGCGCCCGTGCGATCGACACCCGCTGCCGCTGCCCGCCGCTCAGCTGATGCGGATATTTCGGCAAGAACTGTTCGGGGGGTACGAGATCGACCAGTTCGAGCAAGCGGGCAGCACGTTCGATGGCATCGGAACGGTTGCGAGCGATCCGATGATGGAGCAGCGGTGGGACCAACGTGTCCACGACGGTCCGGATCGGGTTCAAGGACGCGTAGGGATCCTGGTGCACGATCTGCACAGCTCGACGGAATCGACGGAACGCACCGCTATCGAGACGCCAGACGTCCTGCCCGCGGTAACGAACCACTCCGACTGTCGGTCGCAGGAGCCCGGCCACGACCTTGCCGAGCGTCGTCTTGCCGGACCCGCTCTCACCGACGAGGCACAGCACGTCGCCGAGACCGAGCTGGAACGAGATGTCTTCGACAGCGCGGAGGAGCACCCGGCCTCGCCGGAAGTGCACGGAGACCTGCTGCAGCTCGAGGATCGGCTCAGGCATGGCTCGCTCCTCCGAGGCGCTCCATCCACCGATCCAGAGACACCGCTGACCAGTGGTGGCAAGCGCTCCAGTGGCCAGGGGCTACGGTCGAGAGAGTCGGCTCCTCCCGTCGACAGCGGTCGGTCGCGAACTCGCAGCGCGGTGCGAAACTGCAGCCAGCTGGCAAGGACGCGAGACTCGGTGGCGAACCAGGAATAGAGACGACCGTGGTCAGCGGACCGCTGACCGGCGGCACAGCGAGCAGGAGTCCGCGCGTATACGGATGACGTGGCCGATAGAACAGGTTCCGGACATCGGCGAGCTCGACGATACGGCCGGCGTACATGGTGGCCACCCGGTCAGCGAGCTCGGCAGCGAGCGGGAGGTCGTGCGAGATGAACACCATCGCGAACCCGAGCTCCTGGCGCAGCGATCGGAGAACCTCGATGATGGCGCGCTGGGTCAGGATGTCGAGCGCGGTGGTCGGCTCGTCGTAGATGACCAGCCGCGGTTCCAGGAGCAAGCTGAGGGCGATCATAACGCGCTGGCGCATACCGCCACTCAGTTCGTGCGGGTAGGAGTCCAAGACGCGCGTAGGGTCGAGCTGGACGAGCCGGAGGAGGCGCTCGCACTGCTCGCGGATACGGGTGCGGTCGCGAAAGCCATGCGCCCGAGCAGTATCCACGACCTGATCCCAGATCTTGAGCACAGGATTGAACGCGTTCAGGGCTCCTTGGAAGACCATGGCGCATTCCTGCCAGCGGAAGCGCCGGAGTTCCGCATCGGAAAGGCGCACGACGTCCACGACGCGTCCATCGCGCGTCCGATAGAGGATCTGGCCACCCATGATGCGAGCGGCCTTGGGGAGCAATCCGAGAAGCGCCAGTCCGAGCGTGGTCTTGCCGCAGCCGCTCTCGCCGATCAGCGCGAGACTCTCATCCGACGCGAGGTCGAAGCTGACACCCCGCACGGCCTGGACGGCACCGCTCGCCCCCTGGTACTGGACGACCAGGTCGCGGACCGAGAGCAGCGGCTGGCATGATGGTCGTTGCACGTCGATCACGTCAAGACTCCCGCAAGCGTGGATTGAACAGCCCTTCGAGGGAACGCGCGGCCGTCACGAGAGAAAGCTGCAAGAGTGCGATCGCCAGAATAGGCGACAAAATGTACAGAACGGAATCCTTGAAGAAGATCGCCCCACGCACCCAAGCGAGATTGAGCATGATTCCCCAGTTCTCTCCAGCGAGCGGTGCGAGACCCAGGAAATAGAGCCCGACCTGAGCGTAGATCGCCGACGTGACACCGATAGTGAAGCTCATGACGATGTACGGCGCCATATTGGGGAGGATCTCCCGGAACAAGATGTGGAACGTACTCAAGCCGAGGGCCCGCGCAGCCTCGACGTACTCCCGTTCCTTGAGAGAGAGCACCTGGGCACGGACAGCGCGCAGGAGCGTGGGCCACGATAGGAGACCGATCAGAACCGCGAGCAGCCAGGGACGATCGAGCTTGACGAAGGCAGAAAGGACAACCAGCAGCGGGAACTGCGGGATGGTCAGAATGACGTCGGTCACCAGGCCGGTGAGAGAGTCGACGGTACCGCCGAGGTATGCCGCGAGGGCGCCGAACGTGATGGCGATCACGGTCGACAAGAGGGCCGCGAGCACCGCTACCACGATGAGCGAGCGGCCACCGCGGAGCACCTGCGCGAGCACGTCGCGCCCCTCGTAGTCCGTACCGAGCGGGTGCTCGAGACTCGGTGGCTGGTAGATCTTCGTAACGTCCGGCTTCCCCGGTTCGGGGACGACGATGGGGCCGAACAGCGCGAGTCCGACGAAGAACAGGATGCCGAGGACGCCGAGGAACCCGACCTTGTCGTGACGGAGGAGATCGCGAAGCCAGGCAGCCAACTGGCGGAGCGGATATCGGCGGTGACGCACCACGACGGCCTCGGCGCTCATCGGTCACCCTCCGCAGGATGCCGACGGATCCGCGGGTCGAGTCGGCTGTACAAGAGGTCGGCGAGGAGATTGGCAGCGATGACGGACAGCGTGATCACGAAGAAAATCCCCTGCATCAGCGGGTAGTCGCGCCGATTGATCGCGTCGAGGAGCACGAAGCCGATCCCTTCATAGACGAAAATCCGTTCGATCACGACCGATCCTCCGACCACGAATCCGGCGGCGATCGCCACCTGAGCGAACAGCGGGAGAACTGCATTGCGGCCCACGTAGGCGCGCATGATCCGACCGTCGGAGAGGCCGCGTGCTCGGGCGACGGTGACGTAGTCCTCTTCGAGCGTGGACAGCGTCGACGATTTCATGAGCAGCATCCACGAACCGACGGTCGTGAGCACGTACGTGAGGACAGGCAGAGCTGCGTGGTACAGCACGTCGGCCACGAACGCTACCGTCAAGCCGGGCTGCACGCCAGGAGAAACGGCGCCGCGCATCTTGGTCACTGGTAGCCACCCCAGCTGGACACCGAGGAAGACGATCAGCACGATGGCGACGAGGTAATTGGGCACGGCTTGGAAGAACGAGCCGAGCGCAGTGAGTACATGATCGATGAGTCCCCCGCGCCGGTACGCCATGAGCATCCCGAGGAAGAGGCCGGAGACGAAGCTCACGAAGAGGCCCAGGCCAGCGCTGAACAACGTCCAGGGAAGGTAGCTCAAGAGGATCGACGACACCGGGGTCCCCGGCGAGACGAGCGACTGCCCGAGGTCTCCGCGAGCCAGGGAACGCAGGTAGTCGAGGTATTGGACGAGCAGCGGCTGGTTCGGATCGAAAGCGAAGAGCGCTGCCGCCTGGTTCGCTGCTTCGTCGTACGTGAACCCGTACTGCGAAATGAGCGTGTGGATGTAGACCTCGACCGGGCTACCGGGCATAAGCCGGACGAGGAAGAACGTCGCGGTCACGACGATCCAGACCGTGATCACCGCCTTGAGCACGCGGCGCAGCGCGTAGGCACGCAGGAGTCGCCGGATCACTTGAACGGTACGGGGCGAACCATGACGACGCACCGACATCGGCAACCGTTGCACCTACGACGCGGGAGGCATGCCAGTACGACCGATCATCGCTGACCCGCTCTCTCTGCACCGAACCGCGGACGCTCGAGTCGAGCGTGCAGTTTGTACCGGTCGCCCCGGTACAGGCTCCGCACCAGTTCGATCGGCACATCGCGGCGGTCGTACGAAACGCGCTCGAGGCGAAACGCTGGAGTCCCGACCGGTACTTCCAGTAACCGAGCTTCGTCGGGGCCGAGTACCGTCGCCTCGATCGTCTGTCGCGCATGCGCGAGCTCGACACCGTACCGCTCGCTGAGCCAAGCGTAGAGCGAGCGATCGGTCAGGTCCGCCTCGAGGAGCGACGGGAAGCGCTCAGCGGACAGATAGACCGTCTCCAGCGCCATCGGCTCACCGTCAGCGAGCCGCAGACGACGCAGCTCGATGAGCGGTTGCCCGACCTGACAGTCGAGAAATCCCGCCAGGTCGGTCGTGGCGGCGACCGTCCGGACGCCGAGCATGCGGCTCCCGGGGCGCATCCCTCTCTGCAACATCTCCTCGGAAAACGAGGTCAAAGCGAGCCCTTGCTCGAGCTTCGGCCGGGCAACGAATGTCCCCTTCCCCTGCCCCCGCTCGAGGCGGCCCGCCAGCACGAGCTGATGCAGGGCTTGCCGCACGGTCACCCGGCTCACACCGAAGCGCTGCTCGAGTTCCCGCTCCGGCGGGATCGCTTCTCCAGGTCGCAGCGCAGCGATCATCTCCTCCAGGACATGCTGGAGCTGGCGATACTTGGGAACCCCGTTCGAAGGGTCGTACCAGCCTGCCACCCGCGACCTCGCTCTCGATCTCGGATAGCGACGATCCTGTGTGGTTAAAATGTTATAACCAATCCGTCAGCGTGTCAAGCCCATCGCCGGTCGGTCATGGCGACGGAAGCCCGCCGAAGTCCTCGACAACAGCGGAGAACGCCGTGCCGGTCGGCGCGATCTCGTCGCGTCGTGAGCGGCGTCGCGCGCGTGATGCGGCAGGACGAGCGGCTGCACGAGCGAAACGCGGCACCGGAGGGACGATGCGCATGGGTGCCGGACAGGGTACTCCTCCCGCACGGAGCTTTCTGGCCCTGCCGCGGCTTCGGCTGGCGAAGCAGCGGCAACAGCCCGGGACGTGGGGGCTGACCGCGGCGGACGAGGCACGCAGCGAGCAGCTGCAGGAGCTCGCCGTGCGTCTCTTCCCGGGTCCGAACGAGCTCCGCACTCTGCCCGAGGTCGACGCGGCGCTCGAGACCGGGACAGCACGCTGGATCGACATCCGTTCGCCCGATGCGTCGGCGGCAGCCTATCTGCGTCGGGAACTCGCGCTCGGCGCGCTGCCGCTCGAGCACTTGCTCTCGCCAGCCCGCATGCCGCAACTCGACCTGCTGCCGGACGGTGGGGTGGTCGCGCTCCTGTTCCTCCTGCACCTCGCGGAAGGCACCGGACCACGGCTGCAGGCGAGCCCGGTCGGCTTCCTCATCCGACCGACCTATCTACATGACGACGCACTGCGGGCCGATCGAGCCGCTGGTACGACGCCTCACGGCGTTCCTCGTGACCGAGGAGGGCCGAGCGGCGCGCGGGCCGAGATCGCTGCCCGCGCGATCGATGCACCGGTGGACGAGCATCTCGCGGTCATGTTGCGGACCGCCGAACTCGCCGAGGAACTCGAGGAACGGTTGGATCCGGAGAACGAGCAGGACAGCCTCGCGGCACTGGGGCAGCTGATCGTGCTGCGGCGCGACCTCCTGGTGGCTCGGCGACTCGGGGTAACACAGCAGGAGCTGATCCGTCGGATCGCTCGGGCATTCCCGGAAGAGGCAGCGTCGTTCGAGGACTGCGCGGCCTCGCAACGGGAAGCGATCGAGTCGGCGACGGCCGTCTGCGACGACATCGACGGAGCGATCGAAGCGTACCGGCTCCGGCGCAAGACGCGGACCGAGATCGGCATCCGCCGGCTCACCGTGCTGGCGAGCCTCTTCGGCGTCGTCTCGATCGTCATGGGCTTGTGGGGCGTCAACTTCGTCGAGATTCCCGGTGCCGAGAGCCACTGGGGCTGGTTCGCCTTCGTCGGCGCGATCGCGCTCGTGTTCGCGCTCAGCATCTGGTACGTCCGGCGCCGGGGACTCTGGTGAGACGCTGCGAGTGTCTGGCTCGAACGCGCGGCGATCGCCGGTGGCGTCAGCCGCCCCGACGGCGTGCCAGATCGCGGAGGTAGGCGAGCACGGCCCGGTCGATCCAGTCGGCATCGAGCGGAATACGCTCCTCGAAGTTCTCGTTCCCGATGAGCGTCGCATAGGCGGCGCGGGTCGCCTCGTCCCACGCTCCGTGCGCTGGCCCCTGGTAGTAGCCGAGCGTCCGCATGAGCTCCTGCAGCTCGACGAGGAGCTCGCCCCGGAGCGACAGCCGGTCTGCCGGATCGGGCTTCTCGAAGTAGAGGCGCCAGATCTCGTAGAGACGCTGGAGCTCGGCGACCGGATCGGTGTGGTCGTCCACCCGGAGATCGATGTATCGGTCGGTATACCCGCCGTAGCCGCCGCGCTCCTTCACGACGAGCAAGGCGGCCGACTGACGCCCGCGCCGGTCGCCGCCGGCACGGTCGCCGGCCGCGAGGGCAGCGAGCAACCGCACCGCGAGCGGACCGCTCGTCGTCTCGAAGGCGTGCGCCATCGCGTCGACGACGTCCGGCCCAGCGAGGATATTGCCCTGGACCGCGTAGCCGGGGCCGGTACGCCCGCCAGCCCAGGCGTGGCAGCCGCTGCCGGTGAAGGTCGCCGTGCCGCCGCGGGCATCGACGATCCCGACCTGGCGGAGCTCGCGGTCCGGGTCGTCGGCGAGGAGCCGAGCGAGCGTCTCCCCGGCCGAGTGGCCGGCAGCCATGAGTTCGAGGCCGCGCGGCCCGTAGGAGACGTTGGCGTAGGACTGGGTCGCCACGGCGCCGGC
>JANZZC010000100.1 GCA_026419575.1 Thermomicrobium sp.
GTCGGCAGCGTCAGATGTGTATAAGAGACAGGAGTAGGAGCGATGGGGCAGCGGACACTGCGGATCGCGATCATCGATGACCACGAGATCGTGCGGAGCGGGCTACGACATATCCTCGAGGACGATCCCGAGTTCGAGATCGTGGGCGAGGCGGCCGACGGCCCGAACGGCGTGGCGATGGTGGACGCGATCCGTCCCGACGTGGTGATCGTGGACGTGCGCTTGCCGTCGATGCAGGGGGACGACGTTTGCCGCTTGATCCGGGAGCGGGTGCCGGGGGTGCGGATCCTCGTACTGAGTGCGTTCGGTGAGGAGGAACTCGTCTACCGCTGCCTGTTGGCGGGCGCGCAGGGTTACGTGCTCAAGGACATCGTGCACTTCGATCTCAAGCAGAGCCTGAAAGCGGTCGCGCGCGGCGAGGCGGTGCTCGATCCGCGGGTGGCCACGGTCGTCGTGGAGCGCTTGCGCAGTCGGGAGGCGCCGAACGATTTCCCGCTCTCGCCGCACCAGTACTCGGTGTTGCGGTTGATGGCGCAGGGACTCTCGAACAAGCAGATCGCCGAGCGCTTGTTCCTGAGCGAGAACACGGTCAAAGGATACGTGCAGGAAGTTCTCAGGCGACTGGGCGCGAAGAACCGATTGGAAGCGGTGATGATCGCCAACCGCCGTGGTTGGCTAAGCTGAGCGGAAGGCGGCATGCGGGTAGGGGCGTTGATCCTCGCTGGCGGTCGCTCGGAGCGGATGGGCAGACCGAAGCAACTGTTGCCGTGGGGTGGGCGGACGCTGATCGAGGCGGTGACGGCGGAGGTGTGCCGGGCGAGGAGCTTGGCCGAGGTTGTCCTGGTGCTCCGGCGAGAAGTGGCCGAGACGCTCGGGTTGCGCGAGGGCGATCGGCTCGCCTGCGCGCGTGTGGTATTCCCGGAGGAGACGGGCGAGGGTTGCGCGGCGTCGTATCGAAGCGGTCTGGCCGCGTTGGAAGGAGAGAGTCTGGACGCCGTCGTGGTCGTCCTCGGAGACCAACCGGGATTGGGAGCCGAGACGATCGAGCGAGTCGTCGAGGCGTGGCAGCGGTCAGGAGCGCGGATCGTGGCGGTGCGGTACCGGGACGGGGAGGGACATCCGTTCCTGTTCGCCGCCGAGTCGTTCGGTGAGCTGAGACAGCTGCGCGGGGAGAAGGCTGCCTGGAAACTGATCGATTGGTACCGAGTCGAGGTGGAGTGGGTGGAACTTGCGGCGGCGATGCCGCGGGACATCGACTGGTGGGAGGACTACGTCGCGCTCGGCGGCGTGGCCTCGAGCGACATATCCCCGGAGCAGTAGCGGGAGGGGGTGCGTGGTGGGGGAGGACGTGCGGTCGGAGGTGTTGACCGTCGAAGAACTGGTGACGATGCGGCGGCCGTCCGACGTGCGGATCTCGCCGGACGGCGAGCTCGTCGCCTATGTCCTACGACCGGTGAGCCGCGAGGGGGACCACTGGGAGAGCGCGATCTGGATTGTGCCGTTCTCGGGCGGTCCAGCGCGGCAATTCACGAGCGGACTCTGGGAGGACCGGGAGCCACGCTGGTCGCCGGACGGGCAGCACCTGGCGTTCCTCTCGGATCGCGCGGAACGAGGAAAGTTCAGCGTCTACCTGATGCCGCGCGACGGCGGGGAAGCGGTGCGCGTGTTCGCGGACCAGGGCGAGCTCAGCGAACTGGCTTGGTCGCCGGACGGGCGGTTCCTCTCCTTTCTCATGGTCGAGCCGGAGACGGAGGAGGAGAAGAAGCAGCGCGAGCGGCGCGACGACGCGCACGTCTGGGAGAGCGACTGGAAATTCCAGCGACTGTGGCTGCTGGATCCGGTCAGGCGGGAGGCACGGGTCGTCTCGCCGGCCGGTGTCCAGGTGTGGGGGTACGCCTGGGCGCCGGACGGGCGGCGCTTGGCGCTCGCCGTCAGCTGGTCGCCGCGCGTGGACGACCTGTACCGGGAGACTGCCGTCGCGCTCCTCGAGGTCGAGACCGGTACGTACCAGGAGCTCTTCCGCCAGCGCGGGTTGGCCGAGGAACTCGTCTGGTCGGCGGACGGCGAGTGGCTGGCCTATCGCGGGCCGGCGGGGCGCGTCGTCCACGGCGAGTCCGTGTTCCGGCGGCGGGTCGGGGGTGAAGAGAGCGAGTGCCTGACGCCGGGCTACGGCGGGACGGTGGAACACCTCGGGAGCCTCGCGGGCGGTGAGGCGCTCGTCGTCGTCGCCTACGAGGGGGTCGACGCGCGGGTGTACCGGTTGGAGTGGGATGGGGGACGGACACTGCTGTGTCCGCGGGTACGCGGGAACTGGCATGGTCCGGTGAGCGGGAGCGCCGACGGCAGGCGCTGGGCCGGGGTGTGGTCGGACGGGGAGCACGTACCGGACGTGTGGGCGTGGTCGGTCGAGTACGACATATCCCAGATCGATCCCGACGACGGTCTCCGGCGCTTGACGGAGCTCCATCCTGAGATCGAGCGCAAGCTGTGCCCGGTCTGCGTCGTGGAGTGGGAGAGCGACCCCGGCGTGGTCGTGCAGGGACTCCTAGTCTTGCCGCGCGGCGGGGCGGTGGACGGGGCCCTGCCGCTGGTCGTGCAGATCCACGGCGGGCCGACCAGCCTCTGGGCGAACGAGTTCGCCGCCTCGTGGCACGACTGGGCGCAGCCCCTGGCGTCGCGCGGGTGCGCGGTATTGCTCCCGAACCCGCGGGGAAGTACCGGTCGCGGTGCCGAATGGGTCAACGCGCTCTTCGGCGACGTGGGCGGCGGCGAGTACCGGGACGTGGTGAGCGGCGTGGAGGCGCTCGTCGCCCGAGGAATCGCCGACCCTGCCCGGTTGGGTGTCGCCGGCTGGAGCTGGGGCGGCTACTTGACGGCTTGGACGATCACCCGGACGGACCGATTCCGGGCAGCCTTCATGGGCGCCGGGCTCTCGAACCTTGTCAGCGACAACAATCTCGGCGACATCCCGTCGGCCAATCTCTCGTACTTCGAGCGGACGCCCTCGGAGGATCCCGATGCCTACTGGGAGCGTTCGCCGATCCGCTACGTCTCGCGCGTCGTGACGCCGATCCTCATCGTGCATGGCGAGGAGGATCGACGGGTCAGCGTGTGCGAGAGCATCCAGTTCTTCCGGGCCTTGCAGTTGCTCGGCAAGCCCTGTCAGCTCGTCACCTATCCCCGCGAAAAGCACGGTTTCGAGGAACGCCAGCACCAGCGGGATCTCCTCGTGCGACTCCTGCGCTGGTTCGCCGAGCACCTCGATCTCCCGGCGCCGGAACGCGCCGCCGAGGCGGCATCGACAACGGCCGAGGCACCGGCGACCGCGGACCGCTGAGACCTCCGCGGATCCGGCCCGGCGGCCAGCGAGCTCCCCGTGGGTCACGTACCTGGACCGGCGGGCCGCTGTTCGGTATGCTTGGGAGCATCCTGGTGCAGCCGATCCCTCCGAACGGAGGAGGGCACCCTCCGAACGGAGGGAGGACGAACCGCCGAGCGAGCGGTTCCGCATGTCAGGGACTCTCCGTAGACTCATCACCTGAGATCATCGATCCGTCGACGCCAGTGCGTTCAGCGCGCTCGAGAAAGCGATCCTCCGGTGCTCGGGTGACCGGACGACAGCCGTCAGGAAAGGAGCGCAGCGATGATACCTGGTGCCTTCCGGTACCGTCGGGCGGAATCGATCGACGAGGCGATCTCCCTCCTGGCGCAACTCGGCACGGACGCCAAGGTGCTGAGCGGCGGCCAGAGCTTGATCCCGATGATGAAGTTCCGGCTGGCCGAGCCCGGCTTCATCGTCGACATCAACCGGATACCCGGCCTCGACTTCCTGGAGGAGCGCGACGGCTTCCTGCGGATCGGCGCACTGGTACGCGAGTACGCGCTCGAACGCTCCCCGCTCGTGCGCGAGCGGTATCCCATCCTCCACGACACTGCGGAGGTGATCGCCGACCCGCTGGTCCGCAATCTCGCGACGGTCGGCGGAAATCTCGCGCACGGCGATCCGGCGAACGACCATCCGGCGACGATGTTGGCTCTGCGCGCCCAGGTCGTCGCGCGGGGGCCACGAGGGGAGCGGGTGATCCCGATCGACGACTTCTTCGTCGACACCTTCGTCACCGCCCTCCAGCCCGACGAACTCCTGACCGAGATCCGGATCCCGGTGCCGCCGCCACGTTCGGGCGGGGCGTACCTCAAGTTCGAGCGGAAGGTCGGAGACTACGCGATCGCGGCTGCGGCGGTCTTCCTGGCGCTCGACGAGGCGGGG
>JANZZC010000011.1 GCA_026419575.1 Thermomicrobium sp.
CGGGCGGTCGGCACCGGGGACGAGGAACGCGCGCTCGCGACCGACGACGTGCGCCTTGCGGTAGCGAGCGAGGAGCCCATCGGCGGCGACGAGCAGGACGCTGGAGGCGAAGCCGTCGGGCAGGCGTTCGAGCAAGCCGACGACCAGCGTCGCGCGGGAACGACGGGCCAGCCGCTGCAGGCGCGCCAGGAGTTCGTCCGTCAGCGGCACGGCGAACTCGGCTGCCTCGGTGGCGTCGTGCGGCACACCGGTGAGCGCGTACTCGGGGAAGACCACGAGTCGAGTCCCGCGCGGGAGCGCTGCGAGCGCCGACTCCAGCTGGGTCAGGTTGGCAGCGAGCTCGCCGGGGACCGGTCGCGCCTGCACCACGGCGACGCGGCTGCGCCGGCCGGGCGGGAGGGGCCGGTGCCCGTAGAGGCCGTGGAACTCCAGCGGGTTCCAGAGGTAGGTATCGAGCGTCAAGCTGTCGTACAGCTCGGGTCGGCGAGCGCCGAGCTTGTCCGGGCCGGTGCTCCACGGGAAGCGCCCGCAGCGTGCCCGCTCGAGGTCGACCTCGCCGAGGACGATCCCGTCGCCGGTATCGAGACGGGCCTGGATGGTTCCGTCGGGATCGACAATCGCCGAGCCGCCGGAGAACTGTACACCGCGTTCGCGGCCGTACCGGTCGGCGGCGACGAGGTAGCACCCGTTCTCGAGCGCCCGTGCGATCCAACTGGCTCCGGGCCCTTTCTCGAGGAGCCAGTTGGTCGGGAAGCAGAGCACGTCCGCCCCCTGGAGGGCGAGGATCCGTGCCGGCTCGAAGTAGTCGGCATCCATGCAGATCAGGATGCCGAGGCGTCCGAGCTCGGTGTCCCAGACCGGGAGTCCCCGATCGCCGTTCTTCGCCCACTTCGGCTCGCTGACGAAGGCATGCGTCTTGCGATAGACACCGACGAGACCACCCGGTCCGACGAGCGCGGCGCTGTTGTAGAAGATTCCCGTGAGCGGATCGACTTCCGGCATGCCGACGACGACGTAACAGGCATGGTCGCGCGCGAAAGCGGCGAAACGTTCCGTCGTCGGGCCGGGGATCGGCTCGACCAACGGCGCGATCTCGGCGCGGTCGTACCAGCAGTAGCCGGTGGTCGCCATCTCGGGCGTGACGAGCAGGCGAGCGCCGGCCCGGGCCGCCTCCCGGCACAGGGCGAGGAGCCGCTCGAGGTTGCGCTCCTTCGCACCGAACTCCGGCTCGAACTGGATCGCGGCGACGCGGTAGCGGGTGAACACGCGCGAGGCCCCTTCCGCTCAAGCGCTCACGAGGAGATAGTTTCGCACGGCGTCACCGTCGAAGTCGATCAGCGCAGCACGCAGGACGCCCTCGCGATACTCGCTGCCCGGGTTGAGGCAGAGCGTCCGGCCGAGCCGATGTGCGCCGCGTGACTCGTGGATGTGCCCGTGCAGGCCGAGTTGCGGCGCGTACTGCTCGATCGCCGCACGCACGGCGGTGCTCCCGACCGGGACCGTCTCCACGACCCCGCCGACGACGACCGGCTTGAGCGTCTCGTCGAGGCGCGGGGCGAGATCGAGGCCGCTCCCGTACGGCGGACAGTGGAAATTGAAGACGGCGAACCGGAGGTCCGGCTCCGGGATCTGCGCCACGACCGCGTCGATCCGCCGCGCGAGCTCCTCCTCGGGGAGGTCGCGCGGGCAGCGCCAGGGAGTGAGATTGGCAGCACCGACACTGGCCACCCGCACCCGTCCGACGAGCGGAACGACGCGACCTTCCAGGAACTCCGCGCCGGGCAGGTCGGCGAGGAAGGGATCGAGTTCCAGCGGATCGTCGTTCCCGCAGTTCCAGAGGAATCGGATACCGCGGGGCGCGAGGCGCTCCTGCGCGAGGCTCGCCCAGTGAGCCAGCCGCTCCTGCATCAGTCGGAGGAAGACCGCGTCGCGGAAGGCCGGGTCACCATCCAGCCGCTCGACTGTATCGGGGTCGCAGCGCAGGACGTAGACACCCTGGTCGGCGAGTTCGCTCGCCGCCGCCTCCGCGGCGCGGTCGTCAGGGAAGAGGCGGGGCTCACCGTCGATGGCAGCGAGCCAGCCGCCGTGCGGTTGCCGCACGAACGGCACCAGCACCTTGCCGGTCAAGTCACCACCGATGAGCACCGCATGCGCCTCGTAGGCGAGCGCGGCGTTGAGCAGTTTCCGGAACGTACGATCCGCACCGTGCAGATCGGTCGCGTAGAGCAGACGGAACCGGCTCGCTGCCGCGGCGTTGCGACGGAACCAGCGCATCGTGGCACCTCACTCCGCGGGGACTTCGCGGTAGACGAGCGAGAGGTCGATGCCCTGGCGCCGCCGCACCTGCCAGCTGACGATGAAGACGGCGAGGCCGATCAGCCAGTAGAGTGCGAAGCCGAGGATGCCCAACCGTGCGAGACCGAAGGCCGGATTCGTCAGGAAGGCCCAGAAGAGGAAGGCCTGTCTCTTATACACATCT
>JANZZC010000017.1 GCA_026419575.1 Thermomicrobium sp.
AGATGTGTATAAGAGACAGGACAGGAACTCGCTCAACCGCGCCGCGACGCGCTCGGGGGCACATCCCCCGGCGACGGCGACGAACGCTCCCTCCGGTCGGTAGTACCGTTCGTAGAAGGCGCGGATCGCCTCGCGCGAGAGCGACTCTAGGATCTCCTCGGTTCCCAGGATCCGATGGTGATACGGGTGGCCGGGCGGGTAGAGCAGCGCCCGCAGGAGCGCGTCGGCCTGCGTCCGCGTACTCTGCTGTGCTTGCCGGAGCGCCGTCAACGCTTGCTGCCGCACCCGCTCGAGTTGCTCCGCCGGGAAAGCCGGCTCGCGGAGCACTTCCCCCAGGAGCGGGAGCGCAGCGTCCAGGACGTCGACGAGGCAGGTGAGCGTCACGTCGACGCCGTCCCGCCCCACCGCGACGGACAAGGTCGCCCCCAGGCGATCGAGTTCCTCGTTGAGGGACGCCTCGTCCCGGCGCCGCGTCCCGCGCGCGAGCAGTTGACCGGTCACGTAGGCGATACCCGGCTGGTCACCGTCGCGCGCCGCTCCGGCCGGTAGGCGCACGCTCACGACGGCCAACCGACTCGTCGCGATCTCTTGTCCGACGAACCGCAGACCGTTCGGCAGCACGCTCTGGAACGGTGCGAGGCGAACGCGCGGCAGCGCAGTCGGCTCGATCGGGGCGTGCATCGGCTCGCGGAACCAGAAGCGTGGCGCCACCACCACCGGCTCCGCCGTCCCACCGCCCACGCCGCGCTCCTCCGGCGGCACCGGTTCCAGCCAGCCGATCGTCCGTCGCTCTACCCTGAGATAGGTATTGGCGACGCGCAGGAGGTCCTCAGCGGTGACGCGCTCCAGCTCGGCGAGCAAGCGTTCCGCCGACCGCCCCGGGCAGACCATGGCGAGCGATCCGAGAAGCGCTGCACGGCTCTGCGCGCTCTCGTTCGCCGCCGCGAATTGCACCGCCAGCTGCCGCTTGGCCCGCGCCAGCTCCTCGTCGCTGACCGCTTCCTCCCACAGTCGCCGGATTACCTCGTCGACGATCCGCTCGACTTCGGCTGGCTCCGCCCGCGGCGTCAAGGTCGCCGAGACGGTGAACAGGAACGGGTCGAGCGTCAATGACATACTCGAGGCGGCCGCCGTGCACAGCCCAGGCGCGACCAGCGCCCGGTAGAGCCGCGAACTTCGCCCCATCCCGCCGCCGCCGAAGGCGACGGGCTTCCCGCCCGACAGCACGGCATCAAGGACGACGAGCGCCGGCACATCCGGATGCGTCGCCTCCGGCACGCGCCAGGCTACCAGCAGCTGCGCCGTCGGTGCGGGACGGCGCACCGTCACCCGCCGCTCGCCCCACTGCTCGGGCTCGCGGACCCGCAGGAGGGGGATCTCGCGCGCGGCCGGAATGTCGCCGAAGCGCCGCTCTACAGCCCGCAGCGCTTCCTCCGGATCGACGTCGCCGCAGATGACCAGCACCGCGTTGCCGGGCTGGTAGTACGTCCGGTAGTGACGGTACAGGTCGTCACGCGAGATCTGCTCGAGGTCCTCGCGATAGCCGATGACCGGATGCCCGTACGGATGCGCACGGAACGCCGCCGCGACCACCTCTTCGCGCAGATACGTCCCCGGCTGGTTCTCGCTGCCCGATCGCTCCGCGAGGATGACGGTGCGCTCGCGCTCCACTTCGGCCGGATCGAAGGTGGCTGCGACCATCCGATCGGCCTCGATCTCCAGCGCGAGCTGCCAGCCCGGAGTCGGCAAGGTCTCGAAGTAGGCCGTGTAATCCAGCCAGGTGAAGCCGTTGAGCGTGCCGCCCCAGCGGTTCACCTGCCGGAAGATCGAGCCGGGCGGGAAGCGCGGCGTTCCCTTGAAGAGCATGTGCTCCACCCAGTGGGACAGGCCGGTCGAGCCCGGCGGCTCGTTGCGACTTCCCACCCGGTACCAGATCCAGCAGGAGACGACCGGCACCTGCCGCATCGGTTGGACGAGAACGGTCAGCCCGTTCGCCAGACGCGTCTCGAGCACGGTGCCGTCGTCCCGCATCGCGCTGCCCCGTCCTCGCCCGCTGTCGCCTCCGCTCCAACCGCGCCGCTCACGCCTCGCCCCGGACCAGCCGCCGCAGCACGTAGGGCAGGATGCCGCCGTGCCGGTAGTATTCGATCTCCATCTCGGTGTCGAGGCGTGCGACGGCACGGAACTCGACCACGCGCCCATCGTCGCGCTCGGCGCGCACCGTGAGGAGCTCGCGGGGCGCCAGGCCATCGGCGATACCGGTGATCGTGTACCGTTCGCTTCCGTCCAGACCGAGCGAATCGGCGTTCTCCCCCGGCAGGAACTGCAGCGGGAGCACGCCCATGCCGACCAGATTGCTGCGGTGGATCCGCTCGAAGCTCTCGGCCAGTACCGCCCGCACGCTGAGCAGCATCGGCCCTTTGGCCGCCCAGTCGCGCGAACTCCCGCTGCCGTACTCCTTCCCAGCGATCACGATGAGCGGCGTCCCGGCCATCTGGTACCGCATCGAGGCCTCGTAGATCGTCACGAGCTCGCCGCTCGGGAAGTGCGTCGTCCAGCCACCTTCCCGCCCCTGCGCCAAGCGGTTACGCAGCCGGATGTTGGCGAACGTCCCCCGCACCATGACTTCATGGTTGCCGCGGCGCGCGCCGTAGCTGTTGAAGTCCTTCGGTTGCACCCCGCGCTCGATGAGGTACTGCCCGGCTGGGCTGTTGACCGGAATCGACCCGGCCGGCGAGATATGGTCGGTCGTCACCGAATCGCCGAGCCAGGCGAGGACACGCGCGCGCTCGATGTCGCGCAGCGGCAGCGGGTCGAGCGTGAGATCCTTGAAGAACGGCGGTTCCTGGATGTACGTCGAGCTGGGATCCCACGCGTAGAGGTCGCCGGTCGGTACCGGCAAGGAGCGCCAGCGTTCGTCCCCGGTGAAGACCTCGCGGTACCGCTCGACGAAGAGCTCCGGCCCGATCGCCTTCTCCATCGCCTCGCGGATCTCCTCCGGCGTCGGCCAGACATCGCGCAGGTAGACCGGCTCGCCGTTCGGGTCGTAGCCGAGCGGCTCGCGCGTCAGGTCGATATCGACGCGCCCGGCGATGGCGAAGGCGACCACCAGGGGCGGCGAGGCGAGATAGGCTGCCCGCACCTGCGGATGGATCCGCCCCTCGAAGTTCCGGTTCCCGCTCAGCACCGCCGCGACGACCAGCTCGTGCTCCTGGACCGCCTTGGCGATCGGCTCCGGCAGCGGACCGCTGTTCCCGATGCAGGTCGTGCAACCGTAGCCCACCAGGTGGAAGCGCAGGGCCTCCAGATAGGGCATGAGCCCGGCCCGCTCCAGGTAGGCGGTGACCACTCCCGAGCCAGGCGCCAGGCTCGTCTTCACCGCCGGATTCGTATCGAGTCCACGCTCGACAGCCTTCTTCGCCAGGATTCCGGCACCCAGCATCACTTCCGGATTCGACGTGTTCGTGCAGCTGGTGATCGCCGCGATCACCACCGAACCGTGGGTGAGCTCCACGTGGCGACCATCGAGGTGGACATCCACTACCTTCCGCCGCTGCCCGACCGGTACGACCGGCTCGCTCGGTTCCTGGGCCTCGTTGACCGACCCGCCCTCCCAGTCGAACCGCTCCTGGTCGGTCTGGGGTGCCGGGAACTGCTCAGGAAAGGCCGCCCGCAGGCTCGCTGGCAGATCGGAGAGCCGCACGCGATCCTGCGGCCGGCGCGGCCCGGCGAGACTCGGCTCCAGCGTCGAGAGGTCGAGTTCGACTACCTGGTCGAAGACCGGCTCCGGGTCCTCCGCCGTCCGGAAGAGCCCCTGCTCCTTGGCGTACGCTTCGACCAGCCTGACGTGCCCTTCGCTGCGACCGGTCAGGCGCAGGTAGCCCAGGGTCTCCTCGTCGATCGGGAACATCACGGCGGTCGCGCCCATCTCCGGCGCCATGTTGGAG
>JANZZC010000117.1 GCA_026419575.1 Thermomicrobium sp.
GCGCGACGGTCCACTCGCTGAAGCAGCCGATCATGGCGAACTGACCGACGTCCTGGCCGTCCTCGGTGTGGAGGCGGAAGGTACCGTCGAGCTGGGCACCGATGGTGACGTTGGCGCCACGGTCGCAGAGAACGGGGATGCCGCTCAAGCACCAGCGGCACTTGCCGCAGGGTGGGATGAAGGTCAGCACGACATGATCGCCCGGCGCGAAGTCGGTCACACCCGGACCGACCTTCTCGACGATGCCGGCGCCCTCGTGACCAGCGACGATGGGGTACCGGCCGGGACTATCGCCGGTGGCGAAGTACCAGTCGGAGTGACAGAGGCCGGTCGCGACGAGCTTGATGAGGAGCTCGCCCTCTTTGGGTTCGTCGAGTTCGAGTTCCTCGATCTCGAAGCGTTGGGTCGGTCCCCAGAGCACGGCTGCACGCGTCTTCACCGGTTTCCCCCTTCCGTACCCCACCGGCGCCGTGGCTTGACCGGGAGGGCAGGTCGATCCGGTACTAGCCGTACGCTAACATCAGTCCTGAAGTGTCGTCAATGCATCCGTTCCGGATAGCCGAACAACCGGGACAGTCGGCGGCGCGACCGGCCGTGGCCAGCGCGGGTCGGCAACGGAGCGCGAGATTCCCGTGCGCGACTCGGGTGCGACGGCACTCGGCGCGTGCCCATGGCGGCTGCCGTGCGGGGACGGGACGGCGAGCCGAGCGCGGTCTCGGTGGGTGCGCGCTCGTCAGACGGGAAGCGGATGCTCGCTCGGCTCGCGGGACCGCCAGTGCGCCACGCCGACCGAGGGGCCGATGGCGAAGCCCGGCGGGAGGATCAAATCTTCGGGACGGAGGTCGTGGACGGACGCCTTGCCGAGGCCGAGCAGCGTCTCGTCGATACCGCTGCGGAGCAGCTCGAGGACGTTGCGGACACCGGCCTCGCCGTTGGCAGCCAAGCCCCAGAGGTAGGCACGACCGATCAGCACAGCGCGCGCGCCGAGAGCCAGCGCCTTGACCACGTCGCTCCCGCGGCGGATGCCGCCGTCCAGGAGGATTTCCAGCCGGTCACCGACCGCCTCGACGATGGTCGGGAGAACCCGGATCGTCGCAGGAGCGCTGTCCAGGTTGTTGCCGCCGTGGTTGGAGACCGAGATGGCGTCGGCGCCGATGTCGGCAGCGCGACGGGCGTCTTCCGGGTGCAGGACGCCCTTGATGACGAACGGCCCATCCCACTGCTCGCGGAGCCAGGCGATGTCGTCCCAGGTCGGCGGTGGGGTCTGCATCCATTCGAAGTAGGCCTCGAAGAACGTCGGCGGACGCCGACCGGGAAGCGCGAGGTTGGGGACCGTGAGATCGGGCAGGGTACCACGCTTGAGGTACTCCCAGAGCCAGCGGGGGCGCGCGAGCGCCTGGGGAGCGAGCTTGAGCATGTTGCGCACCGTGAGCCGATCGGGGATGAACGGACTCTCCCAGTCGCGGCGCGTGGCGAAGGACCAGTCGAGGGTGACGACGATCCCCTTGGCGCCGGCGGCGCGTGCACGGTCGAGCAGCGCGCGGATCCGCTCGCGGCTCCCGAGCCAGTAGATCTGGAAGAAGGTCCTCGGATTGGCGGCGACGACCTCCTCGATCGGCTTGCTCGCGAACGAACTGAGGATCATGATGGTGCCGGCGGCGGCAGCGGCACGAGCGACGGCGACCTCCGCTTCCGGGTGCACCGCTTGCACGCCGGTGGGCGAGATGATGACCGGGAACGCGATCTCGAACCCGAGCACCGTCGTGGCGAGGTTGCGCTGCGGTGGAACACCGGCGATGCGGGGCAGGAAACCGATCTCGGCGAACGCGGCGACGTTGTCGGTGAGCGTGACGCCCCGCTCGCTCCCGGCGATGATCGCGTCGTAGACCGAACGTGGGAGCCGCTTCTTCGCTCGGCGCTGCGCTTCGGCGATCGTCTCGAACCAGTCCCGCGTGCTGGCCATTCTGCCTCCAGGATCCGTCGCTCAGAGCACCGCCTGCCCCCGTGTCTCGCCCGGGCGCTCGAACCGCGCGGTCCGGACGCGCAGGCTTCTGCTCGTCATAAGTATTTCATGCGCTCCCGGCAGGCCCGGCGTACGCACGCCGGAATCCTGACGATTCAGGTATACAGTGTCGCGCGGTCCCCGGACAGCGGCACCCGGAGCGGGCGTACCGAGGCCGTGTCGGACGTCCGCGAGCCGAGACGAACCGGCATGGTGCGGTCGTCCTCCAGTGCATTCGGTCGAGGCTCGACCGCCGTTCGAAGGAGCGTGGGCTCCGTCGGGTGCGCACCCGGCGGAGCCCACGAGCGCGTCGTCTCGGGTCGGCATCACGCGAAGCGGATGACACCGCGGATGACGCGGCCTTCGATGAGGTCCTCGTATCCCTTGTTGATCTCGTCGAGGGAGTAGGTCTGGGTGACGAGCTCGTCGAGCTTGAGGCGGCCGGCGCGGTAGAGCTGGAGGAGGTAGGGGAAGTCGACGCGC
>JANZZC010000012.1 GCA_026419575.1 Thermomicrobium sp.
GCTCGTCGGCAGCGTCAGATGTGTATAAGAGACAGTCTCCGACGTCCACGGGTCAGCTGCCTACCGCCGGCGCGTGACGCCGGTGGTCGCGCAGCGCGCGCTCGAAGCGGCTCGACAGCGAGCGGCTGCGGTGTGACGGAAGGAGATCCCGACGATGCAACGGATCCCGATCACCCTGACGGTCAACGGGCGCACGGTTTCCGCCGAGGTCGAAGCCCGAACGACGTTGGCCGATTTCCTCCGCGACCGACTCGGGCTCACCGGCACCAAGCTCGGCTGCGAGCACGGCGTGTGCGGAAGCTGCACGGTGCTGTGGGATGGGGAAGCGGTGCGCTCGTGCCTCGTTTTAGCCGCGCAGGCCGACGGCGCGACCATCACGACGATCGAGGGGCTCGCCTCGAACGGAACGCTCCATCCGGTGCAGCGCGCCTTCTGGGAGCAGCACGCGCTGCAGTGCGGTTTCTGCACGCCGGGGATGGTGTTGACCGCCGTCGCACTGCTCACCGAGAACCCGGACCCGAGCGAGGACGAGATCCGCGAAGCCTTGAGCGGGAACCTCTGCCGTTGCACCGGGTACCAGAACATCGTCCGCGCTGTGCGTGCTGCCGCGATGAGCTCGCCCGCGAGCGAGTGACGAGAGGGGGACGACCATGTCGTTGCAGATCCTGCCGCGCGGCAAATGGGTGGGGGCACGGGTCAAGCGCGTCGAGGATCCCCGCTTCCTCACCGGCGAGGCCCGGTACCTGGCCGATATCCAGATTCCGGGAACCGTCCACGCAGCGTTCGTCCGCTCGCCGTACGCGCACGCCCGCATCCGCCGGATCGATGCGAGCGCGGCGCGTTCGGCACCCGGCGTCCTCGCCGTTTTCACGGCGGACGATGTGGCGGCGCTTCCCCCCTTGGCCAGCGGCTTGCCGATCGAAGGGCTCAAACCGACGCCGCAGCCGGTGCTGGCCAAGGACAAGGTCCGCTTCGTCGGCGAAGCGGTCGCGGTCGTGGTCGCCGAGGACCGGTACCTGGCGGAGGACGCCGCCGAACTCGTCGAGGTGGAGTACGAGCCGCTCCCGGCCGTCACCCACGCCGAGCGGGCCATGGCCGCCGACGCACCGCTCCTGCACGAGGACCTGGGGACGAACGTCGTCTACCAGAAGGTCACGACGCTGGGTGACGTCGACGGTGCCTTCGCGCAGGCGGATCGGATCTTCCGCCGCCGTTTCCACACCAACCGCTTCGTCGCTGCCCCCATGGAGACGCGCGGCTGTCTTTCGGTCTACGAACGGGCGAGCGGGCAGCTCACGTTCTACTCGTCGACGCAGATGCCGCACATGCTGCGGCTTTTCCTCTCGCTGTTCCTCGGGATTCCCGAGCACAAGGTCCGCGTCATTTCGCCCGAAGTCGGTGGTGGTTTCGGCCAGAAGATGACGATCTACCCCGAGGAAGTCGTGATCGCCTACCTCGGGAAAGTACTCGGCCGACCGGTCAAGTGGGTCGAGGACCGACGGGAGAACCTGGCGGCCGCCACGCACGCCAAGGAGCAGATCGTCGAACTCGAGGCAGCGGTCCGGGCCGACGGGAAGGTGCTCGGCCTCAAGGCGCGCCTCATCGGCGACGGCGGTGCCTACTCGTTCAACACCGCGAGCGCCCTGATCGAACCGCTCGCCGCGGCCGGGATCGTGCCGGGAGTGTACGACATCCGGGCGTACCAGCACGAGGTGATCGCCGTCTGCACGAACAAGGCGCCGGTCGGTGCCTTCCGTGCGGTCGGCTGGACCGCGGCCCAGACCGCCCGCGAACTCTTCTTCGACGAGATCGCGCGCGAACTGGGGATCGATCCGGCCGAGTTCCGACGGCGGAACGTCATCGGCAGCCACCAGTTTCCCTACACCACGGTCACCGGTATGGTCTACGACAGCGGGAGCTATCGCGAGTCGCTGGAGCGCGCGCTCGAACTCGTCGGATACGACGAGCTGCGGCGACGCCAGGTGGAGCTCCGGGCCCAGGGACGGTACCTCGGCATCGGCGTCAGCCTCTACGTCGAACCGACCGCGTGGGGCTCGGAGATCGCGTTGCAAGCCGGCTTCCCGTTCCCCTCGCATGACAACGCGACGGTGACCATCGATCCGACCGGGAAGGTGCGCGTCGCGGTCAGCGTGCACAGCCATGGTCAGGGGCACGAGACGACGCTCGCGCAGGTCGCGGCCGAGATCCTCGGCGTCTCGATCGACGACGTGATCGTCGAGCACGGCGATACCGACCGCGCGCCATGGGGCATGGGAACGTACGCCAGCCGCAGTGCGGTCATCGGCGGGGGCATGGTCGCCCTAGCAGCGCAGGAAGTGCGCGAGAAGGTGCTGCGCGTCGCCAGCCGCCTGCTCGAGGTCGCTCCCGAGGACCTCGAGATCCAGGACGGCAACGTGTTCGTCAAGGGCGCGCCGGACCGGTCGCTGAGTCTGTTCCAAGTGGCCTTCGCCGCCTACCTCGACGGGCGGGTCCGCGCCGAAGGAGAGGAACCGTTGCTGTCGGCGACCAAGTTCTACGA
>JANZZC010000131.1 GCA_026419575.1 Thermomicrobium sp.
ATGTGTATAAGAGACAGGTGCTGTACTGCACGGCCTGGATCGTCGTGCTCGTCGCGGCTTTCCAGAAGATGGTCGGGTACGAGGGACTCGCTGCCCTGGGTGCGGTCGATCCGGCGGCGCTGGGGCTCGGATTCTCGCCGACGTTCGTGGAGCTCGCCGGGGCCGTCGTGCACCGCAATCTCCCGCTCGTGCTCGTCCTCGGTATCGGCTTTCTCCTCTGGACGTACGTCTGGTTGCCGATCAACTACCTCGCCTCCACCCGCATTCTGCTGGCCTGGTCGTTCGACCGCCTGATGCCCGAGCGCCTCGCCTACGTGAGCCCGCGCACCCATACGCCGCTGGTCGCGATCCTGGTCGTCGGGATTCTCGGCGAAATCTGCCTCGCGCTCTACGCCTGGCACATCGTCCTGGCCAGCATCGTCGGTATCTTCGGTTGGATCGTCTCGTTCATCCTGACCGCGGTGGCGGCGATCGTGTTCCCCTACCGTCGGCGCGCCGACTTCGAGGCGTCACCGGTGCGTTGGCGCATCGCGGGCATCCCGCTCATGACGATCACAGGTGCGCTCGCCGTGGTGAGCCTTCTGGTCTGCGAGGCGGTGTTCTGGCTCGATCCGTTCGTCGGGCTCGTCTACTTCCCGAACGTGCAAGTCCTGACCGTCGCGGTCTTCGTCGTCGGCGCGCTGCTCTACTGGACGGTCAAGGCGATCCAAGCCCGGCGGGGTATCCGCATCGAGTACGCGTTCCGGGAGATACCGCCCGAGTGACGAACCCGGTGACGAGGCACGCTGCCCGGCAGCGGAACGCTGGCGGGGAAGTCCGCCCGGATTCCGGGTGGCGGAGGGAGGACCGCGCGTTCGGGTGCTGGCTCCTGACCTGGTACCATCGAACCGGGAGGGAACGTGCCGTGGAGAGCGAGCGCCAGCCTCAGGTTGCCGCATACCGACATCCACCGCCTGTCACGGCGTTTTCTCGAAGCTGCACAGGATGTGCTGGTCGTCGCCCTCGTCGTCGTGCTCTTCGGTCTCATGATCCGCACGCTGGTCATCCTGGTGCAGCACTTGTTCGGTCCCGAGCTCGACTTCCGCATCGTCATCGCCGAAGTCCTGTTCATGTTGGTGATGCATCGAGCTGATGCGGCTGCTCGTCGTCTACCTGGAGGAGCATCGCGTCGCGGTCGATTTCATGGTCGAGCTCGGGATCGTCGCGACGCTGCGCGAGGTGGTGCTCCGCGGAGTCGTCGAGCTGGGTTGGGCGCAGGTGCTCGCTATCAGCGGGTTCCTCCTCACGCTCGGTGCGCTGCTCCGCTTCGGCACGTGGCGCGCCCAGCTGCACGCGCGTCACCCGCGGACGCCACGAGCGGAATCGACGCGGGCCGAAGCCCGGGGTGCCGAGCGTGCCCCTGACCTGCAGCAGCCGCTCGAGGTGCGGACGGACGCGACGTTGGAGGATTGACGAGGCTGGAGCGCCGCACGCGGAACTCGTCGCCGGCGAGCCGTAGTTCCGCGCGTTCGCCGCGCGCGAGCTGGATCTCGAACGTCCCCGTCTGAGCGAACTCCTCGGCGCGCCGTGGTTTCGGCCGCACGACGAGCGGGGCGACTCGCCCGGCGGAGGCGCGCAAGGCAATCGCTGCGGTGGGGCGGCCGCACGGGTCGGCGGTCAGTGGGTTCGCGACGGCATCGACGATGCTCACCCGAACGGTTCCGGTACGCAAGCAGACGAAAGCGCCCGTCGGCGTCGGCCGGAGTTCGAGGGCGGCATCCGGCCCGAGCGGTACGACCGCCGGCTGGGTCACCACCTTGAACTCGCTACCCGAGCGCCTGGCCTGCCGTTCGAGGATCGTCCAAGCAGGCTCGTTCCCCGGCGCGCCGAGGACCGCGACGGAGCGGACGGCACCACGCTCGACGAGGCTCAGCGCGCCGGGGAGGTGCACCGTGTCCCACGCCGGAACGAGCAAGAGTTCGTATGGGCGTTGCCAGGGAAGCGTCGAGCGATCGGCGAGATCGACGGCATCGTTGGGGACGGAACCGCCGCCGATCACGATCTCTTTTCCGTTCAGGAGGAGAACGACGCTCAGCGTGTTGCCGGTTCCGCCGACGACGATCCGATCGCTCGGCGACCGACCGATGGCCAGGAGGCTCGCGAGCAATCCCAGGCCGAGCCCAGCGACCAGAGACATCAGCGGGCGACGTCGACGCATCCGTATCGCCTCACGGGGTCGGCGTCGCCTGCTGGTGGTAGTAGGCGAGGTCGATCGGCGAACCTCGGGGCACCCAGCTGTTCCACTGCAGCGTCGCGCTCACGACGCCGCCGTCGGGAAACGTGCGGCAATCGAAAGACGGAAAGCTCGCCGTGATCTGCTCGCACGTCATCGGGACGAGGTTCCGGACCACGAGGCCAGCTCGTTCTAGCTCGATCACCGCCTGCTGATACGGTTTCCCGTACATGTCGGGCACCCGCACGCGGTCACCGACGCTGACGTACACCTTGACCGTTCCACCGTTCCGCACTTGCTCGGCCGGCTCGGTCCGGATCACGTATCCTTCCGGGACGGTCCGGCTGCCTTCCTTCACCTTCTCGACCGTCACCGGAAGCGCCTGGAGTTGCTGCAACACCTCGGTGTAGGGACGCCCGGCCAGACCGATGAGCGTGATCCATTCCGGCCCTTTGCTGACCCACACGCGGACGGTGCTCCCCTTGTCGGCGAGCGTGCCGGGTTGCGGATCCTGCCGGACGATGACCCCGGCAGGCACGACGTTGTCGAAGACCTCCTCGACCTGGAGCTGGAACTCGCCAGCGGCAGCGACCGCTTCGGCTTGACGGAGCGTCGAGTTCACCAGGTCGGGGACGCGGGCGGTCTCCGGGGTCGGCGTCGGACTCGGTGTCGGTTCGGTCGTCAGCGTCGGGACGGCGGTCGGGGTCGGTACCGGACTCGGGGTCTCGAGCGCGGTCGGGCTCGGAACCACCGCGACGACGGTCGGCGAGGGAGATGGGGGATTGCCGTCGCCGGTCAACGCTCGGAGATCGACCAGCTGGAAGGCGAGGACGACGAGCGCGACGATGCCGGCCAGGATCGCGCTGCCGACCAGCCAGGTCGCGCACCCGATATCCCCCGCCCGGCTGGTCGGTGTGGCCGGTGGCGGCCCGCTTCGGGTCCGAGTCCGCGCGGCCGAGGCACGGACCGGTGCGCGAGCGCGCGTGGCTACTGGTGGCGCTCCCGGCACGTACTGGTGCCACTGCGCCAGTGCCTGGGCGAGCGCTCCAGCGCTGGGGAAACGCTGGCGTGGGTCCTTCGCCAGCGCTCGGAGGACGATCGCCTCCACGGCCGGTGGAATCTCGGGGTTGAACTTCCTCGGTGACGGTGGCGGCTCGTGGACATGCTGCATCGCGAGCCCGATCGGGTTGTCGGCTTCGAAGGGCAGACGACCGGTCAACATCTCGTACAGGACGACGCCGAGGGCGTAGATATCGGAAGCCGGCGTCGCCGGCTCGCCGCGAGCCTGCTCGGGCGAGACGTAGTGGACGGTTCCCATCCCGAAGCCGGCCTCGGTCAGGCTGACGTCGGTGAGTCCTTTCGCGATACCGAAATCGGTGACCTTCACGAAGCCACGGTCGTCGACCAGGATGTTCTGCGGCTTGATGTCGCGGTGGACGAGCCCGTGT
>JANZZC010000168.1 GCA_026419575.1 Thermomicrobium sp.
CGGCACGCTCTCGGAGATCGCGCTCGCCCTGAAGCTGGGGCGACCGGTCGTCGCGCTGCGCACCTGGCCGCTCGACCCCGGCCTCCTCGCGCGCACCGGTGCCCGTGTCCACGAAGCGGCGGACGCCAGCGACGCGGCGCAACGCGCGCTCGCGTTCCTCCGGACCGCAGCGTCCGGCTGATGGGGGTGTTGGATTGTGACGACGCAGACGATTTCGGTGCTCGACAAGCTGGCCGAACTCGAACGCCGGTACGACGAGCTGGAACGGTTGCTGGCCGACCCGGAGGTCGCGACCGATCCGCAGCGCCTGGCTCAGCTCGGCCGCGAGCGAGCCGATCTCGAAGAGATCGTCACGGTGTACCGGCAACTGAAGGACGTCGACCGCCAGATCGCCGAGGCCGAGGAGCTCCTCGACGCGGAGGATCCGGAGCTGGCGGCGCTGGCCGCCGACGAACTCGAGCGGCTCCGCGAACACCGCGAGGCGCTTTACCAGGACCTGCGCCGCCGACTGGTGCCGCGCGACCCCAACGACGAGAAGGACGTCATCGTCGAGATCCGCGCCGGGACGGGCGGCGAGGAAGCGGCCCTCTTCGCGGCCGACCTCTTCCGGATGTACGCCCGCTACGCCGAACGGCGAGGCTGGAAGGTCGAGGTGCTCTCGAGCAGCCCGACCGAGCTCGGTGGGTTCAAGGAGATCATCTTCGAGGTGCGCGGCAAGGGCGCCTACAGTCACTTCAAGCACGAGAGCGGTGTCCACCGCGTGCAGCGCGTGCCGATCACCGAGTCGTCCGGCCGCATCCACACGTCGACCGCGACGGTCGCCGTCCTGCCGGAAGCCGACGAAGTGGAAGTCCGCATCGACGAGAACGACCTGCGCATCGAGGTCTTCCGCTCGAGCGGCCACGGTGGGCAGAGCGTTAACACGACCGACTCCGCGGTCCGGATCACCCACCTGCCCACCGGGATCGTCGTGAGTTGCCAGGACGAGCGGTCGCAGCTCAAGAACCGGCTCAAGGCGATGGCCGTCCTGCGCGCGCGCCTCTACGAGCTGGAGCGCCGGAAGCTGGAAGAGGAGCGCACCGGCCTGCGCCGCCAGCAGGTCGGCACCGGCGAGCGGGCCGAGAAGATCCGCACCTACAACTTCCCGCAGGACCGCGTGACCGACCACCGGCTCAAGCTGACCGTCAACAACCTGGCTGCCGTCCTGGACGGCGAGATCGACGTCTTCGTCCAGGAACTCCAGGCGCTGGAAACGGCCGAGCGGTTGCGTGCCGCCGGCATCGGCTGAACGCCCGCGACCGTGCCGACGTATCGCGAAGCGCTCCGTGCCGCGACCGAACGGCTCCGCGCGAGCGGAGTCGACACGGCACGGCTCGACGCCGAGGTGCTGCTCTGCCACGTCGCCGGCATCGACCGCGCCGAGCTCTATCGCCGCTTGCCGGAACCGGTCGACTTTCCCTTGGCCGCCTTCTGGCACCTCGTCGAACGACGCGCCCAGGGAGAACCGGTCGCCTACCTCACCGGTTACCGGGAGTTCTACGGGCTCGACTTCGTCGTGACGCCCGCGACGCTGATCCCTCGCCCGGAGACCGAATTCCTCGTCGCCTGGGCGACCGCGCGCCTCCGCGAACGCACCGACCGTGCCCGCTGCGTCGACGTCGGAACCGGCTGCGGCGCGATCGTCATCGCTATCGCGGCGACGCTCGGGCCCGACCACCCGGCGCTCCTCGTCGGCAGCGACCGTTCCCTAGCGGCGCTCCGGGTGGCGCGCCTCAACCGCGAGCGGCTGGCGCCCGGCCGCGTCCACCTCGTCTGCGGCGAGTTCCTCGCTTGGTGCCGGGGCCCGCTCGACCTCGTGGTGGCCAACCTCCCGTACCTCCGGCCGGAGCAATGGCATCCGGGGCTCGCCTACGAGCCGCCCGAGGCGCTCTTCGCGCCGGACGACGGCTTCGGGCTCTACGCCCAACTCCTGCCGCAGGTCTCCGAACGCTTGCGACCGGGCGGCGGCTTCGCCTTCGAGATCGACCCGTCGCAGGCCGAGCGGGCAGTCGCCGCAGCCCGACGCTTCTTTCCCGATGCCGCGGTCACGCTCCTGCCCGATCTGGCCGGTCGGCCGCGCTACGTGACGGTGGAGCGGGAAGATGAAACGACGGGTCGAGCGACCCGGCGGAGACGATCGCTCGGCTAGGTGGGCTCAGGCCTTCCGCGCCTCCTTGTAGAGGGTGCGGAGGCAGCGGGTGCAGATGCGCATGCGCTTGGGCACGCCGTTCAGCACCACGGTCACGCGCTGGACGTTCGGCTTGAACTTGCGGTTCGTCTTCCGGTTGGAGTGGCTCACGTTGTGCCCGAACATCGGCTTCTTGCCGCAGAGCTCGCACATCGCCATGGTCGACGCTCCGTTTTCGCTTCCGGTCGTGTCTCGTCCTCGTCCACCGAGGGCTAAGGCTAGCACGTGCGTCCGTTCCCGTCTAGCGGCGCCCCGCGCGCCCCGACGGTGCGAGCGGCCGTCGCTTGACGCTGCGCGCCTCCCAGGGGTTGACTTGAGAACCGGCGAGGTGCCGGCCAGGAACGGTTCGCAGCGATGACGACAGGGACCGATCGCGACCCGCGCGAGATCCTCGCGCGCGTGTTCGAGCTGGAACAGCGCAAGGGGCTGCAGGACACCGCGGTCGTCGGTGGTCTGGAGCGCTTCCTGGCACGCAACCTCCCGGTCTGGGCAGCGCGGGAGCCGGCGCTGCGCGCGCGGCTCGAGCGGCTGGCGAGCATCCTCCGCGGGTACGCCGGGCGTCCACCGCACGAGCGCGCGGAGCTCCTGCGGCGCGCGCTCCTCGTCCTCGACGGCGAACCGGCGGAACGGGCGTCGCGGGTCGCTCCGTCCGTGCCGCCGGCGCCCCAGCGCGCGCGTCCGGCACGCCGACCTTCCGCTCCCGAGGTCGACCCAGACGATCCGGTGACCGTGCTTCCCGGCGTCGGAAGCCAGCGCGCACGGCAACTGGAAGCCCTCGGCGTCGCGACCGTCCGCGAGCTCCTCTATCTCGTGCCGCGCCGCTACGCCGACTACTCGCAGGTCGTTCCCATCGGGCGGCTCGGTCGCTTGGTGCGTCCCGGCGAGGAGATCACCTGCACGGTCATCGGCGAGGTCGCGCGCCTCGAGACGCGCGAGGCGCAGAGCGGCCGCCGCTACGTCGCCGTCGAACTCCGGGACGAGACCGGCTCGATACCGGTCGTCTGGTTCAACCCGTACGTCGCGCGCCAGCTCGAGGTCGGGCAGCTGATCGCCGTCAGCGGGAAACTGGAGGGGAGCGGGCCGTACGTCCGCTTTCGCAACCCCGAGTGGGAACCGGCCGATGCGGAACTCGTCCACACCGGTCGCATCGTCCCCATCTACCCGCTGACGCACGGCCTCTACCAGCGGCAGCTCCGTCAGTTGACGCGAGCCGCGCTCGACCGGGCGCTCCCGCGGCTGGTCGATCCGCTCCCGCCGGAGCTCCGCGCCCGCTACGGGCTTCCGGCGCTGGGCTGGGCGCTCGAGCGGGTGCACTACCCGGCGTCGCTCGACGAAGCGGAACGGGCGCGCCTGCGGCTCGCCTTCGACGAGTTCCTGATCCTGCAGCTCGGGTTGGTCCAACGCCGGCTCGCCTGGCACGCCCAGCCGGGAACGGCGATCCCGATCGACCGCGCCTTCCTCGAGCGTTTCCTCGCTACCCTCCCCTTCCGCCTGACCGGTGCGCAGCAGCGAGCGCTCGAGGAGATCCTCGCCGATCTCGCGCAGCCGCACCCGATGAGCCGGCTGCTCCAGGGCGACGTCGGGTCGGGCAAGACGGTCGTCGCTGCGGCCGCTGCCTTGCTCGTCCACCGCGCCGGCTCGCAGGCAGCGATCCTCGCCCCGACCGAGCTCCTCGCCGAGCAACACTTCCGGACGCTGACGAAGCTCTACAGCGGCCTCGGCCCCGTCGAGCGACCGCTCGTCGCGCTCCTCACCGGGAGCACGCCCGAGCGGGATCGTGGGCCGATCCTCGCCGGCCTGGCCAGCGGCTCGATCGCCATCGTCGTCGGCACCCACGCCTTGCTCGAAGAGCGGGTGCAGTTCCGCGATCTCGCCCTCGCGGTGATCGACGAGCAGCACCGCTTCGGTGTCCTGCAACGCCATACCTTGCGCAGCAAAGGGAACAACCCGCACGTCCTGGTCATGACCGCCACCCCGATCCCCCGCAGCCTCGCGCTGGTCCTCCACGGCGACCTCGATCTCTCGATCATCGACGAACTCCCGCCCGGTCGCCAGCCGGTCAAGACGTTCGTCGTGCCCGGTCGGAAGCGCGCCCAGGCGTACGCCTTCGTCCGTCGCGAGATCGAGCAGGGGCACCAGGCGTTCGTGATCTGTCCCTTGGTCGAGGAATCGGACGCGATCGAGGCGCGAGCGGCGACCGCCGAGTACGAGCGGCTCAGCCGCGACGTCTTCCCCGATCTCCGCCTCGGCCTCCTGCACGGCCGGATGAGTTCCCGCGAGAAGGACGAGGTGATGAGCCGTTTCCGCGACGGCGAGATCGACATCCTCGTCTCGACCGCCGTCGTCGAGGTCGGTATCGATGTCCCGAACGCTACCGTGATCCTGATCGAAGGGGCCGAGCGGTTCGGTCTGGCCCAGCTGCACCAGTTCCGCGGGCGCGTCGGCCGGGGGACGGCCCCTTCCTATTGTCTGCTGGTTTCCGACGCCGACTCGGAGGCCGCTCGCCAGCGGCTGGAAGCGGTCGCCACGACGCCCGATGGGTTCCGCCTGGCCGAGATCGACCTGCAGTTGCGCGGCCCCGGCGAGTTCCTCGGCACGCGACAGAGCGGCCTTCCCAACCTCCGCTTCGCCAGTCTCGCCGACATGCCGACACTCCAGGCGGCGCGCCGCGCCGCCGAAGAGCTCCTCGCGCGGGATCCCGAACTCGCCGCTCCGGAACACGCGGCGCTCGCCGAGCTGGTGCGTGGGCTCTGGGCGCGCAGCGTCGCCGACGTCAGTTGAGAAAGGACAGCCACCCGATGACGCCACCGATCGTCTGGCTCGACGAGAGCCTCATCGCCCGGGTCCTCGCTCGCCTCCTCGAACCGCTCGTCGCGGAAGCCGGTTGGCAGCTCCGCAGCCGCCCCGGCCTCACCGCGGCGGTGGTGCGCGGCGAACCGGGGATCGCGCTCCTCGACGCGTTCGAGGCGCTCGCCCTGGTTCCGGCAGCCTTCATCGCCAACGACCTCGCGGTCGTCGCCCAGCACACGAGCGCCGTGGCACTCCTCACCCCCGACCGCCCCGACCGCATCGACCGAGCGACGGTCCTGCTCGACGCCTGCCGTCCGACGAGCGAAGCGCTGGCCCGCGCCACGATCGAGCCGTTCTTCGGCATCCGCCCGATCGAATGGCAGCGCTCGAGCGGCTCCGCGACCGGCACGACCGTCGAGCTGCGCGTCGTGGAGGACGAAGCTGCGCTCGTCCCGCCGGACGAGCGCCACCACGACCTCGGCCGGGCCTGGTTCATCTTGACCGGCCTCCCGTTCGTCAGCCACTTGCTCGTCTGCCCACCGGAGGTCTCCCCGGAAGGCCGCCGGACGTTCGCGCGCTGGGCCCGGGAACTCCCCGAGCGGTTGCGCGAGCGTGCGGCGGAGATCGCGAGCGACCTCGCGGCGGCCCGGCCGCTCGATGCCGGGCGACTCCTCGCCTATCTCTCGGACACCGTGGACGTCCTGTCTCCTAAAGCGCGCCGAGCGCTCGAGGAGCTCCTCCGGCGCAGCGGGAGCCGCCTGCGCCTGCCCGATCCGGAGCTCTACCGTCCGCTCTCTTCCTGAAGGGTTTCCGTTTCTTCTTCCTCTTCGCCGGGGATCCGCGCCCGATAGAGACGCGACACCGCCCCGTACCACTCGGCCCCGATGTGGTGCGGGAGCGGCGCCTCCTCCAGGTGCAACCAGCGGTCACCGAACAGTTCCTCGTCCGCCGCTACCGCGAGCACGTCACCGACGAAGAGGTCGTGGTCGCCGAGACCGAGACGTCCGACCACGCCGCATTCGATCTGCGCGACCGCTTCCTCGATCACCGGCGCGTCGACTTCCAATGCGTCGACCGGATGCAGTTGGGTACGGGCGAACTTGTCGAGGTCGCGCCCCGAGACGGTACCGCACAGGTGGATCGCCGGCAGATGCTCGACCGTGAGGAGGTTCAGCGCAAAGTACTCGCTCTTCCCGATCAGCTCGTGGGTCAGTCGGCTCGGATGGATCGCGAGCGCGACGCGCGGCGGCTCGAGGCTGAGCGGCATGACCCACGCGGCCGTCATCACGTTCGGTCGGGCGCGGTGCTGGGTCGTGACCAGGACGACCGGTCCGGGCTCGAGCAAGCGCGCTGCCAGACGCAGCTCGCGCGGCTGTTTGCGCCCCACAGCTGCCTCAACTCCTCTCCGTCGCCCGCGACGCGAAGCGTCGCCCAGCGAGCATCGCTTGGTAGACCGCGTAGTACTGTTCGGCGATCCGGCGCTGCGTGTAGTGCGCGAGCACGCGCCGGCGGCCGGCTTCGCCGAGCTGCCGCAGCCGCGCCGGATCGGCCAGGAGGTCGGCGAGCAGGCGGGCCAGCGCGTCGACGTCGTCCTCCGGGAAGACCAGCGCCGGGTCGCCGATGACGTGCGGGATCTCGCCGGAGGAGGAGCCGACCACCGGTATCCCGCAGCTCATCGCTTCGATGATGACGCGCCCGAACTGTTCCTTCCAGTTCCGCCGCGTGCGCGAGGGGACGACCAGGACGTCGAAACGGTTCAACGCCTGCGGCATCGTCGCCGGTGGCACGCCGCCGCGGAAGATGACGCGGTCGCGCACACCGAGCTGCGAGGCGAGCAACTCCAACCGGGTGCGCTCGACCCCGTCGCCGACGATCTCGAGCTGCACGCGTCCCGGCAAGCGAGCGAGCGCCCGGATCACGAGGTCCGCCCCCTTTTCCGGGACGAGCCGGCCGACGAAGCCGATCGTCGGAACGTCGGCCCGCGGGACCGGCATGGGGCGGAACAGGTCGGGATCGACGCCGAACTGCGGGATCACCGACAGCGGTCCGCGGTACCCCTTGCGGCGCAGCACGTCCGCCGCTTCGTGGTTGCCGGCGACGGCCGCGCTCGCCAGGCGGTAGTTCAGCCGCTCGAACCAGGAGAACGGCGGCGGATACCGCCGGTAGAGGTTCTGCCAGGTGAAGAAGAGGATCTGCGCACCGTAGCGCTTGCCGAGGAGCGCTGCGTGCGCCGTGACCAGGTTGTACGGCTCCTCGTCAATGTGCAGGATGTCCGGGCGGAAGCGCGCCAGGTGCCGGCCGAGCCTCGGGTAGAAGTGCACGTGGTGGTGTCCGTTGAACCACATCGGCTCGACCACGAGCTGGTACCCCTCGACGAAGCGACGCTCGAGTTGCAGGACTCCGACCCGACTCTCGATCCAGGCCGGGGGGACGACCGCGACGAGCTCGACCCCAGGAAGACGCGCCAGTTCCTCCAGCTTCCGCTGGTAGACCCCGTTCACCAGCGCCTTGGAGACGATGAAGATCCGCATCGGCACTCAGCCTCCCGCTCCTCGGACGACCGGCTGCCGGAGGCCGATCGCTTCTCGGTACACCGCCGCGGTCTCTTCGGCCGTACGCTGCCAGGTGAACAGGCGAGCGCGCGCCAGCCCACGCGCGCGCAACGTCCGCCGGAGCTCGGCGTCGTTCAGCACGCGGACCAGCGCTCGGGCGAACGCCTGCTCGTCGGGCTCGACGAGCAACCCGGCGTCACCGACGACCTCCGGGAGGCTCGTGCAGCGGGCCGCGACGACCGGCACGCCGCACGCCATCGCCTCGAGCGGCGAGAGTCCGAATCCCTCGTAGAGCGAAGGATACGCGTAGACGCTCGCCAGCCGATACCACGCGACCTTCTCGTCCTCGTCGACTGCGCCCGGCAGGAGGACGCGTCGCTCCAGCCCGAGCGTTCGGACGAGCGGCTCGAGCGGTGGATAGAGCCTCGGGTTGTCCGCGTGCGCCCGACCCGGGATCACGAGCACCGACCCTTCCGGGAGCTCCGGCAAGGCGCGCGCGAACGCGCGGACGAGCAGCGGGAGGTTCTTGCGCACGTCGAATCCGCCGAGGTTGAGCACGACCGGCCCACGCAGACCGTAACGGGCCGCGAGTTCGCGCGACCGGTCGTCGCCATCGGCCGGACGGAAACGCGCATCGACACCGAGCGGGACGACGCGGATCCGCTCGACCGGAAAGCCGAGCACCCGGACGATATCGCCCTTCGACCACTCGGAATCCGTCAGGAGCACGGTCGCCCGTCGCACCGTCCGACGCACCAGCGCCGTGTAGAGGCGCATCGCGAGCGAGCTGCGGTACTCCGGCAGCACCAGCGGGATCACGTCGTGCACGGTCACCACGAGCGGCACCGCGATCCGTACCGGGGCCGCGAAGTAGGGGACGTGCACCAGCGCTGGTCGTATGCGGGCAGCCAGCCCCGGCAGGCCACGCTGCTCCCACCATACCTTGCCGAGCCTGCCGGGAAGCGGCGACCGCTCGATGACGACCCGTTCCCCTCCCGGGAGCCCCGGCGGAACCTCGTGGGGCAATGCCAGGCGTGCCTCGATCTCCGCCCGACCGACGAGCCCCCGCCACAGCGGGAGCGTGTACTGGCCGCTTCCGGTCCGCGGCTGCGTCGCGAACGCCCCGTCGAGCAGTACGGTCAGTTCAGGCGCGCTCACCGCTCCGCTCCCGACTCCGCGCCGAGTATAGAGCGGCGCGCGGCCACGCTCTCGCCCCGCGATACGGCGAGGAACGCCACCTCCTGGCCCGGCGGCCGAGCGGCTCGGTTGTCGCTTCGAGGACCGCCTCGGTATAGTGGGTACCGAGGACCCACCCGTCGTGGGGGAACGGAGCGAGAGGGAGCGAGAGGAATGGCCAAGACGGTAACGGTCAGCGACGAGACCTTCGAGAAGGAAGTCGTCCAGTCCCCGGTACCTGTCCTCGTCGACTTCTGGGCGCCCTGGTGCGGCCCCTGCCGGATGATCGCTCCCATCCTCGAGGAGATCGCCGAGGAGAAGGCGGGCAAGCTCAAGGTCGCCAAGGTCAACGTCGACGAGAACATGCAGGTCGCCATGCAGCACGGCATCAGCAGCATCCCCACGCTCATCCTGTACAAGAACGGGAAGCCGGTCGAGCGAATCATCGGCGCGATGCCCAAGCAGCGCCTGCTGCAGCAGATCGAGAAGCACCTCTGAGCGCGAGCCACCGAGCGTTCGACGAGCGGCCGGAACGTCTCCGGCCGCTTTCTCGTCTCCGGAAACCCGCCAGCACCAGAGCCGCGAGGATCGACGCGGCAGCCACCAGCAGGGGCACGACCCCACGGCGCGGGACGCGTTCCGCGGCGCGGAGGAGGAGATTTCCCAGGCTCGCCAGGACGGCCGTCCGTCCCCGCAGGTAGGCATCGAGCGGCACCGCGACCACCGTCGTCCGAGCGCCGTCGACCCCGAGTGGTGGGTAGTCGTAGCGGTCCCGCTGCAGGTCGAAGGCGACCACCGTCGCCTCGGGACGATCGGGGAGATTCGGATCGTAGACCCAGACGTGCGCCCGCTCAGCCGCGCGCTGGCAGAAGGCGTACGGCACCACGGTATGCCCCTGCCCGAGCAGCGCGCGGACGACATCGCGGCGCCAAGGCCTCGGCACGTTGACGTCGTAGCACCGGTCGCTCCAGCCTCGCTCGAGGAGGTCGCGGACGAACGCCCGGTATGCCCGGCGCGGGCTCGGGAAGAGGAACCAGGGGAGACCGGCCAGGAGCGCACGGTCGCTGAGCTGCCGGCCGTGGAGCACCAGAACCATGTCGCGCACGGCCGCGCCCGGGTCGAGCCGGCCGAGCGCCTGCGCGAGCGCGCTGCGCGAGAGCCCGGTGCACAGCCCGCCCTCGACGCTCCCGTCGGGCCGCCGCCGCAGGCCGACGACGTCCCGGTACAGTCCCCGGAAGAGGGCGCCCGGAGCGAGCGCCCAACGGAACGTCGCCCGGAAGTGCCGAGGCTCCGGCTCGACCTCGCCGAGTTCCTCGATCCGGTTGGCCCAAGGGAGACGATGGCGCTCCGGATCGAAGCGGTTCCGGCCGCAGAAGGCGACCGGAAGCGTCACCGCGGCGATCGTCCGAGCCCGCTCGCCCTGGAGCGCGCGGACCCGCAGCTCCACCGGGAGCGTCGGTCGGCCGCTGGGAAAGACGATCCAGGAACGCTCGCCGTCCGGGAGCGCACGCCAACCGGCCGGGAGCTCGAGGCGGAACGCCGGTACCGCCGCGTCGTCGGGCCACTCGACGGTTACCCGGAAGCGGTCGGGCACCCAGCGGAACGATCCGCTCCCCTCGTTGGTGTAGCGGAGTTCGGCGAGCGCTGCCCCCTCGGCCGTCGAGAGCTGGACCCTCACCGGACTTCGTCCGCGACCGGCTCCGGCTGAGGACGCCATCCGAGCGCTTCCATCTCCCGTCGCAGGTCTTCGAGATCGGCGAACCGCCGGTAGACCGAGGCGAAACGGATGTACGCGACCTCGTCCAACTGCTTGAGTTCGCGGAGGACGATCTCGCCGATCTGCGTGCTCGGCACCTCGGAGGTCCCGAGACTCTGGAGCTCCCGCTCCACCGTCGCCACGATCCGGTCGATCGCGTCGGGCGAGACCGGGCGCTTCTTGAGCGCCAGCCGTAGCCCTTCCCGGAGCTTCGCGACGTCGAACGGCTCCCGCCGCCCGTCCCGCTTGACGACCATGAGCCAGACCGGCTCCACCCGCTCGTAGGTCGTGAAGCGACGGCCGCAGGCCACGCACTCACGCCGCCGCCGGATGCTCTCGCCCCCGTTGAGCTCGCGCGAATCGATCACCCGCGCGTCGCGGGCACCGCAATACGGACACTTCACGTCGCTCGCCCTCGCGTCTCACCGCTCGCGCAGGAAGCGCAGGATCGACGGCTCCGCCCACTCGTCGTCGGGCAGGATCGGCGTCCGGGGCGGTGCACTCGTCCGTGTCGACGGTTCCGGGCGGAAACGCCGCTCGGCCGTGCGCGGGCGCCGCTGCGTTCCCGCGCCAGTGAAGCCGGCCGCGATGAGCGTGATCGTGACGTCCCGCCCCATCGCCTCGTCCGGCTCGGTCGTCCCGAAGATGATCTCGGCCTCCTCGTCGACCATCGAGCGGATGAGTTCGGCCGCCTCGTTCACCTCGGCCATCGAGAGGTCGGGGCCACCGGCGATGTTGTAGAGCACCCGCGTGGCGCCCTCGATGCTCATCTCCAGCAAGGGGCTCTCCACCGCTGCCCGCGCGGCATCCACGCACCGGTTCTCGCCCGTCCCGCGCCCGATCGCCATGAGCGCCGTCCCGGCATCGCGCAGGATCGTCTTCACGTCGGCGAAGTCCAGATTGATGAGCCCGGGTCGGGTGATCAGGTCGGAGATGCCCTGGATCCCCTGGCGCAACACGTCGTCCGCGATGCGGAAGGCTTCGGAGAAGGGCGTCTTGGGATCGACCATGGAGACGAGCCGCTGGTTCGGGATGGTGATCAACGCGTCGACGTGCTCCTTGAGCACCGCGATCCCTTCGTCGGCGATGCGCCGCCGCTTGGCGCCCTCGAAGTCGAAGGGACGCGTCACCACGCCCACTGTCAGCGCACCCGCCTCGCGGGCCAAACGCGCGATGACCGGCGATGCCCCGGTTCCCGTGCCGCCACCCATCCCGGCAGCGATGAACACCATGTCGGCGCCGCGGACGAGCTCGGCGAGCACGTCGACGCTCTCTTCGGCCGCCCGCTCGCCGATGTCTGGTCGGCCGCCGGCTCCCAACCCCTTCGTCAGCTTGTCGCCGATCCGCACGGTGATGGGCGCCAGCGACTTCAGGAGCGCCTGTGCGTCGGTGTTGACGGCGATGAACTCGACTCCCTGGACGCCAGCTTCGATCATGCGGTTGACCGCGTTCCCGCCGCCACCGCCGACACCGATCACCTTGATGCGTGCGAAGGAGTGAATGAGTTCGTCCTCGTGGTGATTCTCGAACATGCTGGTCATCGCGCTCATCCTCCTGCGCTGTCGCCCTGCCCCTCCGTCCGATCGTCCAGCAGCGCTCCGGCCCAAAAGCCGAACTCCCGCCCGTTTCGGCGGGTAGCGCCCCACCCGCACGCTGTGCCCATCGTCAAGGCTGGAGTGTACCACAGCCGACGGCTGCTCACGGTCGCACCCTCCACAGCACCGGTCGATCCGGGTCGCGCACGTCGAGGTGCAGCCAGGTCGCGTCCCGGGCGAGAAGCGCGTCGAGAACCGCCAATTGCTCGTCCAGCCGCTCGGCGCCCCCGAGCACGACCCGCTGACCACCGGCCAGCACCAGAACCAGGCCGTCCGCCCCGTCGTATTCGAGTCGTGCCAGCCGGTCACCGTACCGCTCGACGATCGCCGGGACCGCCCGCGCTACCGCCCGGGGCACCGAGGCGCCCAGCTGCAGCGTCAGCCCGTCGTGCACCTCGACCTGAGGCACCGTCACCTGCTCGTCGCTGCCGATCACCCGCCCGTCGCGATCGACCAGCCAGGTCCGCTCCGGGGTGATCCAGGCGCTCGCCGGTTCGCGCTCGACGAGCTCGATCACGACGGTATCCGGATAGAACGCGCGCACCGTCGCCTGCGCGATCGCCGGATGCTGGACGAGCCGCTCGGCGACCGCTCGAGTGTCGATGCGGAAGACCGAAGTCCCGAGAACGCCGCTCTCCCGCACGACGCTCTCGGCGAACGCGAGCCGGTTCCCGTTGACGATCACGGTGCGCACACGGTACTGCGCTCCACCGAGGAAACCGATCAGCAGCACGGTCGCCGCGACGAGGAGAAGGAACGCGAGCAACCGTCCGGTCCGCACGCCGCCCGCGACCGCTCGGCGGACGCGCCGACGCCGGCCGCGTTCCGGCCGGTCATCGCTCAGGCCGACCGGCGTCGTTGTTGCTCCTGGTGACGCTCCAGCGCCAGCTCGATCAGGCGCGTGATCAGGTCCCGAAAGCACAAGCCCGAAGCCTCCCACAGCTTGGGATACATGGAGATCGCCGTGAATCCGGGAATCGTGTTCACCTCGTTGATCAGGATGCGACCGGTCGGCCGTTCGAGGAAGAAGTCGACCCGTGCCATCCCCGCGCCGTCGATCACCCGGAACGCTTCGACCGCCATCCGGCGGACCGTCTCGGCCTGTTCCTCCGCGATCGGCGCCGGAATGAGCAACCGCGATCCGGTATCGACGTACTTGGCCTCGTAGTCGTAGAACTCTCGGCTCGGCACGATCTCGCCCACGATCGAGGCGATCGGCTCGTCGTTCCCGAGGACGCTCACCTCGAGCTCCCGCGCGTCAATCCCTTCCTCCACGAGGATGCGCCGGTCGTAGCGATTGGCCAGTTCGACGGCGGCGACGAGCTCGTCGCGCCCGCGCACCTTGCTCACGCCGACACTCGATCCGAGATTGGCCGGCTTTACGAAGCACGGGTAGCCGAGTTCGCGCTCGATCCGGGCGACAAGTGTCTCCGGCTCGCGCTGCCACTCGTGCCAGGTGAAGACGAGCCAGCGCGCTTGGTCGAGACCGACGCTCGCGAACAACCGTTTGGCGGTCGGCTTGTCCATCGCCACCGCCGAGGCCAGCACGCCGCAGCCGACGTAGGGGAGACCGGCGAGTTCGAGCAGCCCCTGGATCGTCCCGTCCTCACCGTAGGGCCCGTGCAGGACCGGAAAGACGACGTCGATCCCGCCGGACCAGAACGGCTCGGGCAGCGCCAGTACCCGCGGCTCCTCGCTGTCCCGCGCGGAGCGGTCCTCGCCGTCGGCCTCCGGTTCGAGCGGCAACCGGCTCGACGCGGCGAGCGCGCGCAGCGGATCCCCGCCGACGAGCCAGCGCCCGTCGCGGGCGATCCCGATCGGTACGACCTCGAACCGCTCGCGATCGATGTGACGCAAGATCGCCTGCGCCGAGCGGAGCGAGACGTCGTGCTCCCCCGACTGCCCTCCGAAGACGACCGCGACCCGAATCTTCCGCGCCATCGCTCACGGCTCCCCGATGACTTCGATTTCCGGCTGCAAGAGGATCCCGAAGTGCTCGCTCACGCGCCGCTGCACCGCGTCGAGGAGCGCGAGCGCTTCCGCGGCGGTCGCGCCACCGAGATTCACGAAGAAGTTGGCGTGCCGCTCCGATACCTTCATCCGCCCGATCTGGAGCCCTTTCAGTCCCGCCTGCTCAATCAGGTAGCCGGCGTAGGTCCCCGGCGGATTGGTGAAGACGGAACCGGCGCACGGCCCGGTCGGCTGGTGCTCCCGCCGCCAGCGCGCGTTCTCCGTCGCCGTGCGCAGCAGGCTCGCCGCGTCCCCCGGCACGAGCCGGAGCCGCGCCGACAGCACGACGTACCGGCGCGGTCGCGGTTGCGCCTTGAGCTCCGTCATCCGGTACCGTGGCGCGACGTCGGCCCGTGTCCAGCGCACCACGCGTCGCTCGACCAGGTCGTAGAGCTCCACGTCGACCAGCACGCTGCCGATTTCCCCGCCGTGCGCGCCGGCGTTGTTGACGACCGCACCGCCTACCACGCCCGGAAGCCCGGCCGCCCACTCGAGACCGGCCAGTCCGAGCTCGCTCGTCCGGTGTCCTGCCCAGGAAAGGGGAGCCGTGGCCAGTAACGTCACCACCGTCGCCCCGTCGTCCGGCACCAGCTCCAGGGAGCCGTCGAGCGCCTCGCCGGCCGCACGGAACACGACGACGAGGCCGCGGATCCCGCCGTCGCGCACCAAGAGGTTGCTTCCACCGCCGATGACCGTCACCGGCAGGCCCTCGCGTTCAGCCCACTCGAGCGCGAGTTCGAGCGCTGGACGATCGCCGGCGCGCACGAGATAGTCGGCCGGGCCACCGATCCGGAACGTCGTGTACCGCGAGAGCGGCTCGTGCCGGCGGACACGGAGTTCCCGACCAGCGAGACGGACGACGACCTCACGCTCGCTGCGCGCCGGCATTCCCCCCTCCTTCCCGCAGCAGCTGGGCCGCTTTCCAGATGTCGCCGGCTCCCAGGAACAGGACGACGTCCCCAGGGCGCATCCCAGCCGCGACCGTCTGCGCCGCTGCCCCCGGATCCGGCACCGCGATCGCCGGGATCCGCGCGATCCGCCGCGCGATCGCGCTGCCGTCCACGCCCGGCACCGGTTGCTCGCGCGCGGCGTACACATCAGTGACGACCGCCACGTCGGCGCCTTCCAGCGCCCGAGCGAACTCCTCCAGGAACCGCGCCGTCCTGCTGTACGTATGCGGCTGGAACACCGCCCAGATCCGCGCCGCCGGGAACCGCTCGCGGGTAGCGGCGAGGGTCGCGGCCACCTCCCGCGGATGGTGCGCGTAGTCGACGATCAACCGCACGCCGCCGATCGTCCCAACGTCCTGGAACCGCCGGCCCACGCCGTGGAACCGCTCGAGCGCGCCGACCGCGACGGGGATCGGGATCCCCAGCTGCGCGGTCGCCGCGACCGCCGCCGCGGCGTTCAGCCGATTGTGCCGTCCCGGTACCGCCAGCACCAGCGGCCAGCGAGAACCCGCCGGATCCCGCAACGACCCGTCAGGCAGGATCCGGAAGTCGGCGTCCTCAGCGGCCCCGAACGTCACCACCGTCTTCCCGTCCTGGCGGAAGGTCCGAGCGAACTCCCGGGTGACGGGGTCGTCGGCCGAGAGGACGGCCGTACCGCCCGGTCGCAGCCGCTCGAGGAACCGCCGGAACGCGCGGACGACGCTCCCGTGATCGGGGAAGAGATCCGGGTGATCGTGGTCGACGTTGAGCACGACGGCGAGTTCCGGGGCGAGCGACAGGAAACTGTAGTCGTACTCGTCCGCCTCGACGACGAAGAACTCCCCTTCGCCGAGCCGAGCGCTCCGCCCGGCGAGATCGGGTACTTCGGCGCCGATGGCGAATCCCGGCCCGTACCCGGCTGCCTCCAGGACGAGCGTGACCATCGCGCTCGTCGTACTCTTGCCGTGCGTCCCGGCGACGGCGATCGTCCGGAGCGGCGCCGTCAGCCAGCCGAGCAACGCCGCCCGCTTGACGATCGGCCGTCGGCGAGCGGCGAACGCCGCCACCTCGGGATGGTCGGCCCGCACGGCACTCGTCACCACCAGCACCGTCGCCTCGTCCGCATGCCGCGGGTCGTGTCCGACGACGGCCGCGACGCCGTCCGCGCGGAGTCGCGCCAGCACCGGCGAGTCGACCGCGTCGCAGCCCGACACGCGGTACCCGAGCGCCGCCACGAGCTCGGCCAGACCGCTCATCCCAGCCCCACCGACACCGAGAAAGTGCAGCGAAGCCTCGCGGGGGAGAAAGGCGGGAAGGAGCGACCGGCTCATGCGCGGAACCTCCCGGTGCGCGAGATCGGACGCCGCCCGCCGTGGCGCCCGAACGCGCGCAGGACGGGCGCGAGCGAAGGATGGCGCGCCGTCCGGCGGGTCGCGCCCTGCGTCGCACGCTCGGCACCGCGCGGCACCGTCGCCCGCGAGACGCTGAGCAGGATACCGGTCGCCGCGAGCGACATGACGAGCGCGGAGCCGCCGTAACTCACGAAGGGCAACGGGATCCCGGTGAACGGCAACGTCGACGTGATCCCGCCGATGTTGATCAACGCCTGCCCGACGATCCAGCTGGTCAGCCCCACCGCGAGGAGGCCACCGTAGCGATCGGGGGCGCGCCGCGCGACGCTGAGGCCGCGCCAAGCGAAGAGGAGGAACAGGAGCAACAGCACCGCGCAGCCGACGACCCCCAGCTCCTCACCGATCACCGCGAAAATCGCGTCGTTGTGCGCGTGCGGAAGCCACTGGAACTTCTGCCGCCCGGCGCCGAGACCGACGCCGAACCAGCCCCCGCCACCGAAGGCCAAGCGGGCTTGCGCGATCTGCCAGCCGAGCGTCCGCAGCAGCCCGTTCGGGTCGAACAACTCCTGATCCGAACTCAGGAAGACGAGCAGACGGTCGCGCCGATAGGACGCACCCAGCGCCAGGACGAGCGCCGCCGCCAAGCCGCTCGCGCCGAGGAGCGCGAAGTGGGAGATCGCCGCCCCGGCCGCGAAGAACATGCTGAAGCCGACGAGCACGAGGATCATCGACGTTCCCAGGTCCGGTTGGAGCATGGTGAGACCGGCCAGGGCACCGAGTAGCACGACGAACGGGACGACCCCATGACCGAACCGCCGGATGCCGTCTCCCTTCCCGGCCAACCAGCTCGCCAGGTAGAGGACGAGGGCCAACTTGGCCGCTTCCGAGGGCTGGAACGACAGCGGTCCGAGGTCGATCCAGCGTTGCGCCCCCAACCGGGTATCGCCGATGCCCGGAAGCAGCACCGCGGTCATGAGCGCGACCGCCGCCAGCAGCGCCGGTACCGCGAGCCGCCGCCAGACCCGGTAGTCGAGCGCTGCCGTGACGACCGCGGCGACGGCACCCAACGCCAGCCACACCGCGTGCCGAACGGCGTAGGTCGTGTCGCTCCCTACGCTCGCGCTGAAGACCATCACCAGACCGAACGCATTCAGCGCGAGCACGGTCAGGAGGAGCGCGAGGTCGGGCTCGTGCAACCGCCGGCGCTGCCCGGGAGGCTCGAACAGCCGGATCGCTCGTCGCAGCAGCCCCTTCACCGTGCGCCTCCCCGCTCCTCGCGCAGCCGCTGCACCGCGGCCCGGAACGACTCGCCGCGATGGAACTCGTCGCGGAAGAGGCCGAAGCTCGCGCACCCTGGCGAGAGGAGCACGACGCCGCCTGGCTCGGCGAGCGCGAACGCTTGGCGGACCGCCTCGTCCATCGAGCGGTACGGCCCGTAGACGCGCGCGCGGGCAGCGAGGAGCGCCGTCTGGTACCCCGGTGTCGCCGTTCCGTCCAGGAGCACGACGGCCCGGGTGCGCGCCGCCGCGACGCGCGCGAGTTCGTCGAGCGGCACGTTCTTCGCCGCGCCACCGCCGATCAGGACGATCGGCCGTTCGGCGAACGTCTCCAGCGCCGCGAGGACCGCCGCGGGAGCGGTCGCCGCCGAGTCGTTGACGAACTCGACCCCGTCGATCGCCGCCACCCGTTCCAAGCGGTGCGGTACCGGTCGCGCCGCCGCCAGACCGCGGCGGACGTGCTCGATCGCGGCGCCGCGCAGGAGCGCCGCCGCCGCAGCGGCGAGCGCGTCGTACACCGCGTGCGTCCCGGCCAGCGGGAACTCGGAACGCCGCAGGAGCTCCTGCTCGCTCCCAGCCGAGCGCCAGAGCAGCAGGTCGCCGCGCCAGAAGGCTCCCTCGCTCGCTCCGTCGTCGCGCCCGAAAGGCACGACGCGGCCAGCGCCAGCGTCCCGGCACGACCAGGCCACCGGATCGTCGCGGTTGACCACGAACCAGTCGGACGAACGCTGGTGCCGGGCGATCGCCCGCTTGGCATCGACGTACGCCTCGAACGAGGGATACCGGTCGAGGTGATCGGGTGAGATCGTCGTCAGCACGGCGACGTGCGGGCTGAGGCCGTGCTCGTCCAGCCCCTCGAGCTGCCAGCTGGAGAGCTCGAGCACCACCGGCGTGTCCGGGCGGATCTCCGGCAACGCCTCGAGCGCCGAGCGACCGAGGTTGCCGGCGAGCACCGTGTCGGGACGCCACTGGCGGAGGATCGTCGCGCAGAGCGTCGCCGTCGTCGTCTTCCCCTTCGTCCCCGTCACCCCGACGATCGGCGCGGGGCAAGCGCGGAAGAAGAGCGTCATTTCCATCTCGATCCGGGCTCCGGCCGCGCGCGCCAGCGCGAGCCACGGCGATTCCCGGGGTACGGCCGGATTGCGCACGACGATCTCGTGTCGCTCGAAGTCCTCGCGCCGGTGCTCCCCCAGCACGAGGCGCACCGGTAGGCCGCGCAGCGCCTCCAGGCTCGGCCGGAGCTCCTCCGCCGAGCGGAGATCGGTCACCGTGACCTCCGCCCCCTGCTCGACGAGCCAGCGCGTCACGCCCAGCCCACCGGAACGCGTCCCCAGCCCCATCACCAGGACACGCTTCCCGCGGAGATCGAGCGACGAGGCCTGCGTCATGCTGCCCCCATCAGACCAGCGCCAGCGCGATGCCCAGCAGTCCGGCCATCATGCTGACGAGCCAGAAGCGCATCGTGATCTGCGTCTCCGACCAGCCGAGCAGCTCGAAATGGTGGTGGAGCGGCGCCATCCGGAAGAGCCGCTTCCCGCCGGTCAGCTTGAAGTAGACGACCTGCAGGATGACGGACAGGGCCTCGGCGACGAACACCACGCCGATCACCGGTAGGAGCAACCACTGCCCCGTCATGAACGCCGCCGTCGCCAGCGCAGCCCCCAGCGCGAGCGATCCGGTGTCCCCCATGAAAACCTGCGCCGGATGAGCGTTGTACCAGAGGAAGCCGAGCACCGCCCCGACCATCGTGAAGCAGAACGTGACGACTTGGATCTGTCCCTGCAGGAACGCGATGATCCCGTACGCGGTGAACGCGACCGCCGCGGTTCCTCCCGCCAGCGTGTCGAGCCCGTCGGTCAGGTTGACCGCGTTCGCCGTTCCTGCGATCGCCAGGATCGCGATGGGAAGGTACCAGAGACCGATCTCGAACTTGCCCAAGAACGGGATGTAGATGCTGCGGAGGCCGAGCGGGAAGTGCAGGATTAGCGCGGCGACCGTCGAGAAGAGCAAGAGCCACGCCATCTTGAAGCGCGCCGTGAGTCCCCCGCGTCGCGTCGTGACCAAACTCAAGCGGTCGTCGATCGCCCCGAGCACGGCCGTGCCGATCAACACGCCGAGCGGGAGCAGCATCGAGAGCCGCCCAGCCAGGTTGAAGACCAGCGTCAGGACGATGACCGGCACGGTGAACATGAAGCCACCCATCGTCGGCGTGCCGAGCTTCGTCCGATGGCCCTCCGGTCCCTCGACCCGGATCTGCTTGCCGATGTTGTGTCGCCGCAACCATCCGATGTACGGCTTCCCGATCCCGACCGTGATCACGAACGCAACGCCGGAGAGGGCGAGCGACAGCGCCAGGTTCTCGCCGGGGTCGCGCGGCAAGACGCTGCGCGACCGCAGCAGCTCGAGCAGTTCCATCACGAGCCGTGCTCCTCACCGCTCGCCCGCAACGCCTCCACGAGCTCTTCCATCCGCATCCCCCGCGCTCCCTTGACCAGGACGAAGTCGCCGCGCCGCAGCGTCTCCCGCAACGCCGCGAGGAGCTCCCGCCGGTCGTCGGTCGCGAACACGTGCTCGGCCGGCATCCCCGCCGCGATCGCCTCCTCGGCGATCCAGCGCGCCCGCGGCCCCAGCGTGAAGAGCCGATCGACCACCGCTGCCGCACGCCGGCCGACCATCCGGTGCCCCTCCTCTTCGTACCAGCCGAGTTCGTACATGTCGCCGAAGACGGCGATGCGCCGCTGCGCCGGAATCTCCTGGAGCAACGAGAGCGCCGCCATGCACGAGGCCGGGCTCGCGTTGTAGGTGTCGTCGAGCAACGTCGACCCGTTGACTCCGGGAACCGTGAGCAGGCGCACTTGCACGCGCGGATCGTGGAACCCCGGCAGCATCTCGTCGAGCGTCAGGCCGAACTCGTAGCCGACCGCGAGCGCCGCGAGCGCATGGTGGACGCTGTGCTGCCCGAGCAAGGGCAAGCGCACGCGGTTGCGTTCGCCGTAGGCGACCAGGTCGAAAGCGATCCCGTCCAGCCCCCGGCTCTCGATCTCCTCCGCTCGGATCTGACAGTCCGGCGAGAGACCGTAGAAGAGAACCCGGGCGTGCGTCCGCTCGGCCATGAGCCGTACCCGGAAGTCGTCGCCGTTCAGCACCGCGACACCGTCTTCGGGCAAGGATTCCGGCAACTCGGCGATGCTGTCGGCGATCCGCTCGATCGTCCCCATCCGCGCGAGATGGGCATGCGACACGTTCGTCACCACCCCGACGCGCGGTTCGGCGAGCGCGCAGAGCTCGCGCACTTCCCCCAAGCGATAGGCCTCACCGAACTCGAGCACGACCACATCGGTATCCGGGTCGATGGAGAGCAGATCGAGCGCCACCCCGACGTCGGTGTTGAAGCTCCCGCGGCTGCGCACGACCTGGAAGCGCTGCGCCAGCACCGAGGCGATCGCTTCCTTGGTGCTGGTCTTCCCGACGCTCCCGGTCACGGCGACGACCGGGACGTCGAAGAGCCGTCGCCAGTACCCAGCGAGGCGCAAGAGCGCAGCCAACGAATCGTCGACCACGACGAGCGGGATACCGAGGCTGGCCAGCTCCTCCGCCCGGCGCGCCTCGACGATCGCGCCGACCGCGCCGCGCCGCACCGCATCGGCGACGAAGTCGTGGCCGTCGTGCCGCTCGCCGCGCAAGGCGACGAAGAGGTCTCCCGGCTCGACCGACCGAGAATCGTGCCAGACCCGCCGGAAGAGCAGGTCCGGTGCAGCGGAGCCGTGCAGGATCCCCTTGGTTCCCTCGAGCACGTCGCGCAGACCGATCATGGCCGGCTCCCCTGTGTCGCCTCGGCCATCGCCGACTGCGACGGCGGAATATCGTAGAGCAACAGCAGCTGCCGGAACAGCTCCGCGAACGCCGGCCCAGCCGCTCGCTCTCCCCACGGCGACTCCTTGGGTCGGTCGATCTTCACCAGCACGCAGAAGCGCGGATGCTCGACCGGCCCGTAGCCGATCACCGAGGCGATCGTCGCCCCCTCGCCGCTCTCGTAGCCGTTCGGCCCCGGTATCTCGGCGGTCCCCGTCTTGGCCGCGATCCGATAACCAGGCACGCTGAAGCGCGAGGCGTAGCTGTCCATCGCCTCGGCGAGCATCTCGCTCAACGTCCGCGCCGTTTCCTCGCTGATCACGCGCCGGACCGCGGTCGGTTGGGTGACCCGGACCTGATCCCCGTCGCGGATCTCGGCGACGACATAGGGGCGCATCAGCACACCGCCGTTGGCGATCGCCGCGACAGCGGTCACCAGCTGCAGCGGCGTCACCGCGATCCCTTGCCCGAACGCATTGGTGTAGAAGGTCGTGAGCGACCAGTTCGGGCTACCCGGCAGGTTGACGATACCGCCGATTTCACCCGGGAGGTCGACGCCGGTCGGCTCGCCGAAGCCGAACCGCCGCACCCCCTCGTAGAACCGTTCCGGCCCGAGCCGATCGACGACCTCCATCGCCCCGACGTTCGAGGAATGGATGAGGACCTCGGTCATCGTCTCCGGGCCGAACTCCTGGTGCAGGGCGTTGTAGATCCGCGTGCCGTCGGACAATTCCCGATAGGCACCGCCGTCGACGGTCGTCTGCGGCGTCACGACACCGGCCTCGAGCCCGAGCGCCATCGTGATGACCTTGAACGTCGAACCGGGCTCGTAGGCCGAGCCGACCGCTGGGTTGGCGAAGAGGGCGGGATCGCGCACCTCGGTGAAACGGTTGGGATCGAACGAGGGGCGGTTGGCCATGGCGAGGATCGCTCCCGTCTCGACGTCCATCACGATGATCGTCCCACCGGTCGCCCGCTGCTCGCGGATCGTCCGGTCGAGGATCGATTCGGCGAGATACTGCACCGCGCTGTCGATCGTGAGCACCAGCGTCGCGCCGTCCTTGGGCGGATTCCAGGAACTCGGGGCGAGGGCGATCACGTTCCCCGCCAGGTCGCGCTCGCCGACCAGCTGCCCCGGCACCCCACCGACCACGTCGTCGTACTGCGCCTCGAGGCCGTAGGCGCCGCGGTACTCCCAGTTGACGAAGCCGAGCACCTGCGACGCGAAGTCGCCCATCGGGTAGGCCCGCTTCGGCTCCGGATCGAGGACGATACCCGGAAGACCGAGCGCGCGGATCTGCGCCGAGACGGCAGGGTCGAGCTGCCGCTGCAGGACCACCCACTCGCGACCGGGCTGAGTCAAGGCCGCCTCGATCTCCTCGGCCGGACGACCGATGAGCGGCGCGAGCAGCTGCGCCGTCCGCTGAGGATCCTCGATCTCCCGCACGATCGCCGAGACCCGATCAGCCGGGACGTCGGTCGCCAGCACCCGCCCCCTCGCGTCCAGGATCTCGCCCCGGTGGGCCGGCACGACGTCCGCCCGGTACCGGAACGCTTCCGCCCGTTGCGCCAGCACCGGCCCCTGGAGCACGGCGAAGGAGACGACCCGGTACCCGACCGCCCCGGTGAAGACCAGGAACGCCGCGAAGAGCAGCCGCAGCCGCGTCGCCGAGAGCCCGCTCATGGAACCTCGCTCGCCTGGGCACGTCCGATCCCGAGCACGGCGTCGCGCGCCCGTTGCCAGACGCCGCGTCGCGGCGGCGCGGTCGGCGTGGGCACCGGTGTCGGTGCCGGACGTTCGACCGTGAGCGTTTCCACGCGCCGCAGCGGAACCATCCCGTACTCGCGCCGGGCCAGGTCTTCCACCCGCGCCAGCGACTGGCGTCGGGCGAGCTCGTACCGCAGCGCCGCGACGTCGAGCGCGGTCCGGTCGCGCTCCCGTTGCAGGCGCGTCAACGCGTACCCGAGTTCGACCACGCGCTCCGTCTGCTCGAGGTACAGGAGGCACAGCCCAGCCAGCCCGGCAACCAGCACCAGCGTGACGAGCAACCACGAGCGCCTCGACCGCTCGGCCGCCTGCCGACCGACGGGCGTCACGCTCGCTCTCGCCACGGGCTTCGCTCGCTCGGCAGCCATCGCCTCACACCCGTTCCGCTGCGCGGAGCCGCGCGCTGCGACTGCGCGGGTTGCGCGCGACCTCCTCCGCCGAGGGACGCACGGCGCGTGGGGTCAGGATCCGCAACCGCGGCACGTGCCCGCAGACGCACACCGGCGTCCCGGGCGGGCAGAGGCAGCCCGCGGCCTCCCGCCGGAAGAACTGCTTGACGGTCCGGTCCTCCAAGGAATGGAAGGCGATGACGACGAGCCGGCCGCCCGGCCGCAGGAGCTCCACGGCCTGCCCGAGCGCCGCCTCGAGCGACTCCAGCTCGCGGTTGACGGCGATGCGCAGGGCCTGGAAGACGCGCGTCGCCGGGTGGATCCGTTCGCGTCGGCCGACCACCCGCTCGACGAGCGCCGCCAATTCGGTCGTCGTCTCGATCGGCCGGCGGGCACGCGCGGCGACGATCGCGCGCGCGATCGCCCGCGCCCGCGGCTCCTCGCCGTACCGCCGGAAGAGCTCGGCCAGCTCCTCCTCCGACCAGCGATTGACGATCGCGGAGGCCGGCTCGCCACGGGTCGGATCGAAGCGCATGTCGAGCGGCCCGGGATGCTGGAACGAGAACCCCCGCGCTGGGTCGGCCAGCTGGTCGGAGCTCAACCCCAGATCGAAGAGGATACCGTCGACCGGAACGAAGCCGTGCCGGCGCGCCAGCTCCGCGAGTCCGCGGAAATTGCCGTGGCAGGGGATGAGCCGACCGGGATACTGCGCGGCCAGCGCCGCGGCCCGGGCCACTGCAACTGGATCGGCATCGATCGCCAGGAGCCGCCCATCGGGAGCGCTCGCCTCCAGGATCGCTCGGGCATGTCCGCCGCCGCCGAACGTCGCGTCGATGTACTGCCCGCCGGGCCGGGGAGCGAGAAAGGCGAGCGCCTCCGCGAGGAGCACCGGCTCGTGGACCGTGGCGAGCGCAGCGTCGTCCATGGGGGGCCGCCCGTGGTGCAGCATCGTCCCGGTCATAGCGGCGTGCATCAGATCAGACTCGCCAGACGCTGGGCGATCGACGCCCCCTCGGCATCCAGGAGCTCGGCCTGGGCCGCCCAGCCCTCGGGACTCCAGATCTCGACGTACGAGTGCACGCCGACGACGATCGCCTCGCGCTCCAACCCGGCGTAGGCGCGCAGCTCCGGCGGGATCAGGATCCGGCCCTGGCGGTCAAACTCGACGACCGTCGCCTCGGCGAAGACCATCCGCCGGAAGGCGCGGGCGTCCGGGTCGCTGATCGACAACGCCGAGACCTTCTCGGCGAGGGGGCGCCAGGAGTCCATCGGGTAGAGGGTGAGACACCGGTCGATCCCCCGCGTCAGCACCCCCTGGCCGTCGAACGCCTCGCGGAAGCGCGCGGGGATCGCCAGCCGCCCTTTGTCGTCGATCGCGTGGGTGAACCGTCCGAGGAACACGCCACCACCCTCGCCGTTTTCGCCTGCGGGGTGCGGGCGACGCGGGAGTTCTCCACAAGAGCCCCCACTTATCCCCACCTTCCCCCACAGTTGTCCACAAGCATATGCACCTGTCTCTTATACACAT
>JANZZC010000043.1 GCA_026419575.1 Thermomicrobium sp.
GGATTCGTACGCCGGGTCGCGCTCGCCCTCCTGGTCGCACTCGCCCTGTACTACACCGCTACTGCGCTCCGGCCCGGACCGTTCGCGCTCGTTTCCGGTCACGCTACCGGCAGGTTGACGGGGTAGGGGGACCGCTCGGCCGCTTCCGGACCGTCGAGCGCGACCCGGGCGAGCGTGACGTCGATTACTGCCTCCCGGGCCACTGCCCGCAGCGCCGCGACGACAGCGTCGATCGTCGCGAGGTCCGACACCGGCACCATGAAGTCCGGCAGCACCTTCCCGCCCGGGAGCGTGAAGCGTTGCACGAGGCGATCGGTCAGTTCGTCGATCCGGGCGCGGAGCGACTCGACCATCGAGGCGGGGTGCTCCCGACGCAGTCGGACGAGTTCGACGAGGGCTCGCGCCTCGACGGCTGCGAGCGCGCGACTGAAGTCGTCGACGGTCGGTACGCCGCGCAGTGTCGCGAGCGCCTCGAGCGCGTCGAGGGCTGAGTCGGGCACGCTGCGCAGATCTGGTAGCGGTGCGATCCGCTCGTCCACCATTCGCGGGAGCTCGGCCGGCCGGATCGGCAGCGGCTCCTGTTCCGGGAGCGCTGTCCCCAGGGGAGGGGTAGGATCGGTCGCGCGCCCGCGGAGCCCGACGGCGAAGGCGGTCAGCACGAGCAGGACCTTGGGCGCGACCTCGTGCTCCCGCAGCACGAGCGCGCGCGCTGCTCCCGCACCGGTCCGCGGGGTCGCCGTGAGGGCGCGGGCGATCTCGCCCCGCAGCGTCTCGGCGGCCGCCTCGAAGGCGAGCGTGCGGACGAAGGGCGTGAACTGCCGGACCGCGAAGGCGAGATACGGCGGCCAATTGGCGAGGTAACGGAAAGCGAACGGCACGTCGGGAACACGGAGGGCGGTGCGGAGATCCTCGTAGACTGGTCGGATCCGGGGCGGCGCCTGTTCCGGCCAGATCTCGGGAAGCTGGTCGAGGACACCCTGTTCCGGTCGTTCCTGGCGGTCGCTCATCGCCGACGTTCCTCCTCGCTGAGGCGCGCTCGTCTCCGTCTTCCACGATACGATACATGGCGTCGTGGTCCGCGTGCAGGACGGAGGCTCGTCGGCATGTCGCAACCGACCTCCGGGTCTCGAGCGATCGTCTGGCCGCTCCTCACCGGCTGCCTGGCGCTGGTGTCGGTGACCGGTGCGTGTTGCATGCTCGCCGGCTACCATCCGTGGAGTTCGCCGGTCGGCATTCTCGTCGTTTCCGTCCTGGCCCTGGCGGTCGTGCCCGTCTACCTGCTCTACCTACTGATGCTGGATCCGCTGGAGCGCGAACCGTGGTGGCTGCTCGCCCTTGCCTTCCTCTGGGGAGCCGGCGCGGCAACGTTGGTGGGCGCCCTCGTGAGAACCGTGGTCGAGTCCGTCGTTCACGCCGTCTCCGGTCTCTCGCCAGCCACCTACGAGACGATCGACTCGGTGCTCGCCGCGCCGCTCGTGGAGGAGGCCTGCAAAGGCGCTTTTCTGCTGTTCCTGTTCCTCCTGGCTCGTCACGAGTTCGACGATGCGGTCGATGGCATCGTCTACGGCGGGATCGTCGGGCTCGGCTTCAGGGTGATCGAGGACCTCGGCTACTACGTCGACGAGTTCGAAGGGGGAGATCCGTGGGCCGTCGCTCTCCTCTTCGTGACTCGAGGAATCCTGACTGGTTTCAGCCATTCGTTCTTCACTGCATTGACGGGTCTGGGGTTCGGGCTGGCGGTTCAGGCGCGGTCACCGTTGCTGCGGTGGTCGCTCCCTCCGAGCGGGTTTGCGGGAGCTGTGGCGTTCCACGCTCTGCACAACGGGGCAGCGGAACTGGTAGAACGTGTCAGCAGCGAAGTCCTCGGGTGGCTCTTGGTGCTCGCCCTTCCGGCCCTCGTCTACCTACCGGGGGCGATCGGCCTCGCGCTCGTAGCCTTCGTGCAGGGGCGCCGGCGACAGCGCGATGTCCGGAAGTACCTCGCCGAGGCGGTCGACCTCGGATTGGCTGACCCGGCAGATCTCACGGTGCTTCCCGATCCGTGGCGTCGCCGACGACGGGTATGGGCGACGCTCTTCCGGTACGGTCTCGAGGCGCAGGTGTTCCGGCAAGCGCTCGACCGGGCGCTCGTCGATTGGGCGTTCCGCCGCTGGCACCGCGAACGGGGCGAACGCTTGCCGGCGTACCTGGCCGCCTTCGAGGTCGAGGCGCTGGAGACGCGGATCCGATTCCTGCGAGCCGAACTCGCGCGGCTCGAGCGGGCCGCGACTCGTTGATACAATCGGGGGAGAACTTTACGGTCGCGAAGGACGCGGCAGCGCATGCAGGATTACCGACCGCTCGCACCACCGAATCGACGGAGCCGTCGCAGGAACACGCTCCACGATTTCACGCTCGCCGAACTCGAGGACTGGGTCGCCGAGCGTGGTCAGCCGCGCTACCGCGCGCGGCAGCTCTTTCATTGGGCCTACCGGCAGCTCGTGCTCGACTACGAGGCGATGACCGTCCTGCCCAAAGCGATGCGGCAGGAGCTCGCTGCGGCACTCCCGATCACCGGCCTCGCCGAGATCCGGCGCCGGGTCGCCGATGACGGCGACACGGTCAAGTTTCTCTTCCGGACGCAGGACGACCACTTCGTCGAGACCGTCCTCATGTTCTACCCGGATCGGACGACGGTCTGCGTCTCCTGTCAGATCGGTTGCGCCGTCGGTTGCAGCTTCTGCGCGACCGGCCTTTCCGGACTGATCCGCAATCTGAGCGCTGGGGAGATGGTGAGTCAGGTCGTCCACGCGGCACGGGTGGCGCGCGAGCGCGAGCGGCGCCTCTCCAACGTGGTCGTCATGGGGATGGGCGAGCCGTTCCAGAACTACGACGAAGTCATGCGCTTCGTCGCGATCGTCAACGACCGGAACGGGCTCGGCATCGGGGCGCGCCACATCACGCTGTCGACTGCCGGGATGGTGCCGTTCATCGACCGGCTGGCCGAGGAACCCTACCAGGTGAAGCTGGCGGTCTCGCTCCATGCGCCGAGCGACGGGCTGCGCTCGCAGCTGGTCCCGCTCAACCGGCGCTGGCCGGTCGGGGAACTCCTGGCGGCCTGCCGCCGCTACGTCGCGAAGACCGGCCGGCGGGTGACCTTCGAGTACGTGCTGATCGAGGGGCTGAACGACGACGAGAAGACGGCGGCGGAGCTCGCCCGGAAGCTCCGGGGTCTGCTCTGCCACGTCAATCTGATCCCCTACAATCCCACGCCGGCTGCACCGTTGTACCGGCGGCCGTCGCCGGAGCGTATCGAGCGGTTCCGCGCGGTACTCGAGCACTACGGGATCCCGGCGACGGTGCGGTACTCGCGGGGCGTGGAGATCGCCGCTGCCTGCGGGCAACTGCGGGCGGAGGAGGAAGCCAGGCGCGGGCGGCGGACGCTGGTCGCGGTCGAGCGTTGAAGGGACGCGACGTGCGCATCGCGGTCGTCGATCCGTTCTCGGGCGCCAGCGGCGACATGCTGCTCGGCGCCCTCGTCGATGTCGGACTGGCGCTGGACGAGCTCGCTGCGGGCCTTGCCGCGGCGCTCGAGCTGGAGGGATACCGGATCATCGGCGAGACGGTGGTACGGCGCGGACTGCGCGGCACGCGCGTGCGCGTCGAGGTCGAGGAGGAGCAACCGGCCCGCGACTGGGCGGAGATCCGGGCGCTCCTCGCTGGCTCGGCCTTGCCTCCGCGGGTGAAGGAGTGCGCGGTGGCGGTGTTCCAGCGTCTCGCGGAGGCCGAGGCGGGCGTCCACGGGGTGCCCGTCGAGCAGGTGCATTTCCACGAGGTCGGCGCGGTCGACTCGATCGTCGACATCGTCGGCGTCGTCTGGGGACTCGAGATGCTCGGGGTGGAAGCGGTCGCCTGCGGCCCGCTGCCGTTGAGCCGGGGTTGGGTGGAGACGGCGCACGGGCTGCTGCCGGTTCCGGCTCCCGCGACCGCCGCGTTGCTGGCCGCGGCGGCGGCACCGACGGTACCGCTCGACATCGAGGCCGAACTGGTCACGCCGACCGGCGCTGCCTTGCTCGTGACGCTCGCGCGGTTCGAGCGGCCGGCGTTCCGGCCGGAGCGGGTCGGGTACGGGTTCGGAACGCGCGAGCTCCCCTGGCCGAACGCGCTGCGGCTCTGGCTGGGGGAAGCGACGGCGTTGCCGACCAGCCCGGCCGATGCCGAGTTTCTGCTCCAGGTGAACCTCGACGACATGAACCCGCAGTTCGTCGAGCCCCTGGTCGATCAGCTCTTCGCGGCGGGGGCGCTCGACGTCTATCTCACGCCGATCGTCATGAAGCGTTCGCGGCCAGCGGTCGAGGTCAGCGTGATCTGCCTGGCGAGCGATCGGCCGCGGATCGAGCGGGTCTTCTTCGAGCATTCGACGACGTTCGGTGTGCGGGCGATCCCGCTCGAGCGGACGAAACTCGAGCGGCGGAGCGAGAAGGTCGCGACCCGTTGGGGCGACGTGTCGGTGAAGTTGAAGATCCTCGGTGGGCGAGTCACCGACGCCGTGCCCGAGTACCGGGATTGTCTCGTTCTCCACCAGGCGACCGGTGTCCCGATCCAGGAGATCTGGAGCGAGGCACGCCAGTCTGCCGCCGCGTGGATCGGTCGCGCCGTGACCGGGCCGGATACGGGCGAAGCGACCTGACGCGTGGCCGGTGCGAGCGCGTCCTGCTCGGTTGCGGCGAACCTTCACGCCGGGTAAATTTAGATCTGACTAAATTGCGGATTGCTGTCTCCGCGATCGGGGATGCGAGGGAACCGATGGTCGACCGATTCTTGGCGCTGGATCCGCTCGTGCAGGCGCTGGTCGGCGGACTGCTCACCTGGGGTGCGACGGCGGTGGCTGCCGCGCTCGTCCTCGTCCGTCGCGGCATTGCGCGGTGGCTCTTGGACATGATGCTCGGTTTCGCGGCCGGGGTCATGATCGCGGCGAGCGTCTGGTCGTTGCTGATCCCGGCGATGGAGGTGGCTGCGGAGAACGGGGACACGCCCTGGCTTCCGGCAGCGAGCGGGCTCGTCCTCGGAGCGCTCGCGCTGCGGTTGGTCGACCGGTTCCTTCCCCACCTCCACCTCTTCTTTCCGCGCGAAGCGGCCGAAGGGGTCTCCACTACGTGGCGGCGAACGACGCTGCTCATCCTGGCGATCACCCTGCACAACGTGCCCGAGGGACTGGCGGTCGGGGTCGCGTTCGGCGCGGCAACGCGTGTGCTCGATCCGGCGCTCGCCCTCTCGCTCGCCAGCGGAGCCGTAGCGCTGGCGATCGGGATCGCCCTGCAGAACGTGCCGGAAGGGCTGGCCATCGCCATGCCGCTGCGGCGCGAGGGGTTCAGCCCGTTCCGTGCTTTCTGGTACGGGCAGCTTTCGGCGATCGTGGAACCGATCGCCGCGCTCATCGGCGCGGCAGCGGTGATCCTCGTCCAGCCGATCCTGCCGTACGCGCTCGCCTTCGCCGCCGGCGCGATGCTCTTCGTCGTGGTCGAGGAACTGATTCCGGAGTCGCAGCGCGGCGACCACAGCGATCTCGCCACGACCGGTACGATCCTGGGGTTCACGGTGATGATGGTGCTGGATACCGCGCTGGGCTGAGGACGCGGCGCCAGGGATCCGTCTCCGGAGCCACCGCCGCTGTCCCGCTCGCTGGAGGTGCCAGGGCGCTCGCGTTGGGTGCCGAACCGCAGTCGTCTGCCGCTGGTGCGGGAGTCGGATGCGCACCGGCGCGACCGCGGGCCAGCTCTCGCTGCGCCGATCGGCGGCATGCTCGGATCGCGACACGTGCGGGTCACGATCCGAGCTCGTACACCGTGACTCCGTACGGGGATAACTCGATCGGTCGATCGACCTCCGTACCGGTCTCGAGGTCGCGGAGAACGGCTCCGGGCGGCAAGGTAGGTACGACCGAGGTGGGGGTCGCCCGCTCGCTGACGAACCAGACGAACTCGCTCCCGTCGTCCCGGACGATCCGGTCGCACCAGACGTCCGGAAGCGGGACGGTCACCGCGGGGGCAGCCTCGGCCGCGCGGGCCAGCGCGCGGTACAGCGCGATCGTCGCCTCATCGGGGTTGGCGCGCGGCCGTGTCGCGGCGAAGTATTCGATCGGAGCGGTCGCCAGGACGAGCTGTCCGCTCCCGAGCCGTCTCGTGAGCAGTGCCGGGCGCCCGTGCTGGTCGCGGGCGATGACCGTTGCGTCGACTGGTTCGACCGGCAAGAACGCCCGAGCGTGTTCGCTACCGGAGACCCGGAAGCGGAGGGTCGCTCCGGCCGGGAGGTCACCGAAGGGCTGTTCGAACGTCCAGACGACGTCGTCGTCCTCGATCGGGTCGACGAGACCGTACCGGAGCTGGTGCCGGACGCCGAAACGCTCGTCGAGCTTCGGCCACCATGGGCCGCGCTGCGTCGCGGTGGCGCCGGGAAAGTACGACAGGTAGACTGTACTGCCGGTGACCGCCAGCGCTTCCACGCGTGTCCACGTCGGAGCGGTCAAAGCCTTGGTGGAGGGACAGAGTACGAGGCGTGCCGGAGGCCAGGAGTCGAGTTCGCGAACGAAGAGCGGGGCGAGGTCGGCGAGCCGCGCGGTGCAATAGGCTTGCAGAAGAATTTGGCGAATGACCGGGCGTTCTGCAGCGTTCGTGAAGGGATAGGCAGTATCGAAGTACGACGGGACCAAGAGCCCGACCTCGGTGGGGGCACGTTCGCAGCGGGCGAATTGGATGCGATCGAGGATGGCGCGGAAACGTTGGAGTTCGAGGAGCGGAGCTTTCGGCCTTCCGTCTGCGCGTGTCAGCCCGAAGTGCTGCTCGAACGGGTGATGTCGGTAAGGATCCTGCTCCGGCAGATCGAAATCGGTATTGTTCCACGCGATCCACCCGACAGCGCCCGCCAGGAGGGTGGTGTGCAGCACCTGCCGGTAGTAGGCAGCGGCATTCGCCTCGGAGACGAAGTCCGTACTGCAACCGAACTCCTCGAGGATAACCGGTTTACCGAAATGGCAGAGTTCGCAGATCGCAGCGGCGGTGAGGTTCTGCCGTACCGGGTCGTCGCTCATCGGATAGACGTGGGGACCGACGAAGTCGATCGTGCGCAGGAGGTCGCGCAACCGAAAGCCGTTATCGTTCCCGGTGATCTCGATGCCCCAGGCCCCGTCTCCGAGAGAGACAGGGTGCTCGGCGCCAGCGGCACGGACAGCCTGGACGGTGAGTTCGGCCCAGCTCTTGCCGTAGCGCGCTTCAGTGCTGCCGCCATAGATCGGAACCTCGTTGGAAATGAGCCAGCCGACGACAGCCGGATGCTCTCCGAAGCGGCGGACGAGTTCGCGGATATAGAAGGCCTGCTGCGCCAAGAGCCAACCGTCGCGATAGAGGTCGTGGTCGCCCCGCCAGGTCGGATCCCAGTTCTCGCCCGACATATGGCCGACGATGAAGGTGGGGATCGTACCGATCCCTTCCGCGTGACAGAGATCGAGGAAAGTCGCGAAACGGGCGACGCAGGTCTCGTCCAGACAGTCCGGTTCGGGCATGAAGTGCGGCCAGAAGAAGAACGACCGCGTCACGGTCAACCCGTGACGAGCGAGAACGCGCAGTTCCTCGCGAACGATATCGGGGTCGAACCGTCGCCACATGAAAGGACCGCCTCTGCGTGACCAGTAGTTCGCACCGAGCCACAGGACAGGTTTGGCGTTGACCATCAATTTCGGCGCCGGTCGTTGAACTCCCATCGACCCCTTCCCTTCCGGTTACAGCTCGTCGAGGCCGAGCGGTTGGTTCGTCAGCTACTGGTCGAGAAGTGGTGCGGCGTCAAGTGCTCGGACGTGGTGAGCGCGGTGCGCCCTTCGCCGAGCCGTGGCACATCGGCGAGGAGACGCTGGGTGTAGGGGTGACGAGGGGCGCTCAGGACCGCCTCGACCGGCCCGTGCTCGACGATTTCGCCCTGGTACATGACGAGCAGCCGGTCGGCGAGATAGAACGCTTGCCCCAGGTCGTGCGTGATGAAGAGGATCGAGGTACCGTGCTGGCGGAGCTCAGCGAGGAGATTCAGCACGGTGACGCGGAGCGAAGCGTCCAGCATGGAGGTCGGCTCGTCAGCGACGACGAGCCTCGGTCGAAGCAGAAGCGTACGCGCGATCATGAGCCGTTGCCGCTGCCCACCGGAGAGTTGGTGCGGCCACTTGGGGAGGACGTCGCTCGGCTCCAGGCCGACAGCCTGCAAGGCCGCCGCGATCGCCTTGTCCCGAGCGGTCCCCTGTGGGGGATCGTCCAGGATGCCGAGCGAACGGAGCAGGAAGCGTCGAACCGTGAAGAACTGGTTGAACGTGGCGAAGGGGTCTTGGAACACCGCTTGGACATGCTGCCAATAACGGCGGAGTTGCCCTCCCCTGAGCCGGGTGACGTCCCCGAGTTCGGCGAAGCGAATGGTTCCAGCGGTCGGCGGGAGCAACCGGAGGATGAGCCGCGCTAGCGTGCTCTTGCCGCTGCCGCTCTCGCCGACGATCGCGACGATTTCGCCGGGCGCGAGCGTGAAACTGACGTCCTTGACAGCCGTCACGACGTTCCGGCCGCTCCCGAACCGTCGGGTGAGCCCTTCGACCTCGAGCAACGCGGTGCGACTCGTCACGCGTCCGATCCTTCTCTGCTCGGTACGACCCGCAGTCGCTCGAAGACCCACCAGCAGGCCACGCGTCCGCCGTCGATGAGTTCGAGCGGCGGTCGTTCCCGCGTGCAGCGCTCCATCGCGTGCGGGCAGCGGGGATGGAAGCGGCATCCCGGGGGTGGCTTGCGGAGGTCCGGCGGCTGACCGGGTATTCCTTCGATCCGACGTCCTTGGATCGTCCGCTCGGGAACGAGCGTCGAGCGGATGAGCGCTTGCGTGTACGGATGCTGCGGCGTGCGCACGATCTGACGGGTCGCCCCGAGTTCGACGATCTCCCCAGCGTACATCACGGCGATTTGGTCCGCGACGTTGCTGAGGAGTGGGAGATCGTGGCTGATGAACAGCACGCTCGTGATGATCCGTCGCTCCAGGAGCTCCAGCAGGAGATGGACCAGTGCCCGTTGCGAGGAAACGTCGAGCGCCGACGTCGGCTCGTCAGCGATGAGGATACGGGGATTCAACAGGGTGGAGATGACGGCGACGACGCGTTGCTTCATGCCCCCCGAGAGCTGGTGAGGGTACGAGTCCAGGACGCGCGGCGGCAGCGACAGCTGCTGGAGACGCTCGCGCGCTCGCTCGACCGCGACCCGCCGGTCGACGTTCGGCTCGTGGGCACGGAGCACGTCGAGAGCGAAGTCGCGGATCCGCAGTGTCGGATTGAGGGAGTTCATCGCCCCCTGCGGAAGCAGCGCGATCAGTCGTCCGCGCCAATCGCTGGGGACACGCTCGCTTTCGGTGAGCGGAACCCTCTGCCCGTCGAAGGCCAGCGTCCCTGCCTTGATACGCAATGGCGGGCGAGCAGTGAATGCCAGGACGGAGGCGAGCGTCGACTTGCCGCAACCCGACTCGCCGACGATGCCCAGAACCTCACCGGGCATGACGCTGAGTGAGACGCCGTCGACGGCTCGTACTTCCTGCGCGTTCGGCAGTCGATACGCTGCTTCGACGTTTTCGACCGTGAGAACCGGTTGCATCGAACCCGCTCCGCTTCTACTTCCGCCGAAGACGTGGGTTGAAAATCTCGTCCAGACTCGACTGCAGGAGCAACAGAGCGAAGGCGATGATGGTCAGGAACACCGTCGGCGGGAAGAAGGCCCACCAGGCCCCCGTCCGGACCGCTTCCCAGAGGAGGGACCAGTGCAGCATGATGCCGAGGGAAATCGTGTTGCTCGGACCAAGACCCAGCAAGCTGAGGGCAGCTTCTTGGAGAATCCCGCTCGCGAATTGCAGTACGAATGCCATGAAAATGTACGAGAGCATGTACGGGATGATGTCCCAGAGGATCAGGGACAGGGTCCCCGCTCCGGAGAGGCGAGCGATGTCCAGGTGCTCACGAGCGCGGAGGCTGGCGGTTTGGGCGCGCACCGCCCGCGCGGTCCAGGGCCAACTGGTGATGCCGATGATCAGTCCCATGACGACGACCGACCGGGAGGCGATAGCGATCGACAGCAGGATCAGGATGACGATCGAGGGAATCGTGATCACGACGTTGGTGATCCCCATCAGCGCTTCCTCGAGCATCCCACCGCGGAACCCAGAGATCGTCCCGATGACCACCCCGATCGCGGTCGCGACCGCTCCCGCGATCAAGCCGATCGTGAGCGATGTCCGGGTACCGTACATCAGCTGCGTGAAGACGTCGCGACCGAAATTGTCGGTCCCCAGCCAAACCTTGCTCGACGGCGGGTCATACAAGCCGCCGACGATCCGGAGCGGATCCCGCTTGCCCAGGACGATCGGCCCGAGCAGTCCGAAGACCAGGATGGCGCCGAGCAGACCGATGCTGATCCAGAAGCGTGTGTTGACACCGATCCCGCCGAGGCGGAGGACGCTCGCGAGGAAGGCGAGAGGGTGCCGGCGACTCGTCGTCCGTGTCTGGGGGGCAGCTGCAATGTACATCGTACGCTCCTACCGTTCGCCTGCTTGCACCGCGCGGATCCGGGGGTCGATGAAGCCGTACGCGACGTCGACGAGGTAATTGGCGAGGAGAATCCCGATGACGATCAGGAGCGTCACCCCTTGGATCAACGGATAGTCGTTCTGCCGGATCGCGCTGAAGAGGAGTGTCCCGATCCCTGGATAGCCGAAGACGATCTCCGTGATGAGTGCCCCGCCGACGAGCGAGCCGATCGACAAGGCGAGACCGGTCACCTGCGGGAGCATCGCGTTCCGGAAGATGTAGGCGACGATCCGCCTGTCGGGAATCCCCAGGCTGCGCGCGTAGTTGACGTAATCCGCATTGAGTTCGTAGATGGCCATCGAGCGCATGCCGACCGCTTGGCCACCGATGAAGATCAGAACGAGCGAGAGGAACGGGAGCCAGTAGTGACGGAGCGCATCGAGGAAGAACGACCAGCTCAGTGTCGGCAATCGTCCGTAGGAGTAGCCGCCGCCCGGCGGGAAGATCGGCAGCGCGACCGCGAGGCCGTAGAGCAGCATGATGGCGAGGCAGTAGTACGGAATGCTGGAGACGAAGAGCGAGCTCACGAACGCGCCGCGGTCGAACCATCCGCCACGGTACGCGGCGATGGCACCGAGCGCGTTGCCGATGATCCAGCCGAGGAGGATGGCGGGGAGCTGGAGAGCGATCGTCCAAGGAAGCGCACGCAGAATGAGGTCGCTGACCTTCGCTGGGAAGACCGAGAACGAGGTGCCGAGGTCACCGCGGGCGAGATTGCCCAGATAGACGAGGAATTGCTCCCACATCGGCCGATCGAGCCCGAACTCGCTGATGTAGTGCTGATAGATGCGGCGGAGCGCCTCGCCCTCCGCTCCGCCGCCCGCTGCCATCCGCGCGACCAGCGCGTCGACCGGATTGCCCGGGATGAGCCGTGGCAGGTAGAAGTTCGCCGCGATGGCGAGGAAGAACGCGAGCAGGTACCACGCGGACTTCGTCACGAGATACCGCTGGAACGGCGTCATGCCGGGCCGACCCCTCAGCTCTTCGGCTTGATGACGTACAAGATCTTGATCCCGGCGCCGCCTTGCGACGGTGGCGCCACCGGGTTGTCGGCGTTCGGGAAACCAGTCCACACCGATTCATTGTACTCGTAGAACTCCAGCGGCCGGTACATGAGCGGGATAGCCGGCGCGTCCTTCATGAAGATCCGGTCCAGCTCCGAGAACAGCTGCTTCTGTTCCGCCTCGTTCTGCGACGCCGCAGCCCGATCGAGGAGATCAGCGACGGCCGGATTGTTGTAGCGGTTGTAGTTCCAGAATGCCTGCTGCCCCACCGGCGGGACGCCGCGGCTGTCGAGCACGTCCCGGAAACGGATCCACGGGCTCGCCGGACTCACACCGTTCACGAACCAGAGCGCGAGCTCGAAGTCGCCGTTCGGAATCCGCGTGAAGAGTACTGGGGCATCGGGGAACTCGGTATTGATCTCGATTCCCACGTCCTTGGCGCTCTGCGCGACCAACTCCAACGCTGTCTGCCAGTCGGTCCATCCGTACGGACACTCGACCTTGAAGGGCCCCAGCCGTGTCCCGTCCGGGAGTACGTAGATGCCGTCGCTGCCCTTCTTGGCGCCGAGATCACGCTCGAGGGTCTGAATGGCTCGTTGCGGATCGTACTTCCAGCCGTTCTGGTCGACGTTGACCTGGTCGTAGAATCTCTTCTCCGCGCCGTCCGGGATGATGAGGCTCGAGTTGGCGGTGATCGAGTACCGCGACATCGCCAGTTCCGCGATCTGCGCGTAGTTGATCGCGTAGGCGAGCGCGCGGCGCAGCGTCGGGTTGTCCCACGGCTTCTTGTTGACGTTGATGAACAGGAGCGGGATGGACCCGGGCACGTGATAAGGCGGTTGCTTGAACCAGGTACCGACCGGGAGGTTCTTCTTCTCCCACATCTCCCAGATCTTGGGCGCGAACTGCTGCGAGATATCGACCCGCCCTTGCTCGAGCGCTAGGTTCCCCTCGTCGTTCGACTTGAAGATCGGGTGGACGATGTACTTCGGGGCCGGTGTGCCGAAGACGCTGATCCCCCAGTAGTTGTCGTCGCGCTGGAGGGCGACGCGCTCCGGGGAGAAGCCGACGAGTTTGTACGGACCGGAGCCGACCGGTTCGGTATCGACGATCTCGGTGAGCGTTTGCCCGGACTTGGCGCGCTCCTCCCAAATGTGCTTGGGCAAGATCTTCACGGTCGAGAGGAACTGCTTGACCAAGCCGGGGTTGAGGCGCTCTTTGTTCAAGTCGAGGCGGATGGTGCGGTCGTCGACTTTGCTGATTTTCGACACATAGTCGAAGAACGTGTTGTACGGTACCTCGGGATGCTCCTTGGCAAGTTCGTAGGTGAAGATCACATCATCGGCCGTCAGCGGCTTGCCGTCCTGCCACTTGGTGCCCTGGTGGAGCGTGATGACCATCGTCGCGGCGTCGGGCTGCTCGAGCTTCTGGCCGAGCTGGGGCTCGAGTCCACCGGTCAGGAGATTGAACCCGAAGAGCGTCTCGTAGAGATGCTGGAAATCGTCGCCGGCAGGCCAACCGGTTCCCGGCGTCATCGGGTTGAAGGTCGTCGGCGGACCCCACTGGAAGCCAGCCACAAAGAGCGTCTCGTTCCGTGGAAACTCGGTGACCGCACCCGGCGAGGCGATCACCGTCGGCCCGGCAGCCGGTGTCTGAGCGCTCGTCGCGGGAGTCGGTGTCGCTGTGCCTTGGCGACAGCTGGCCAGCAGACCGCCGGCCGCGAGCGCACCCGCAGCGAGGATGCCGCGTACGAAATGCCGCCGGGTCAGCCGGTGCGCGAAACGCTCGTCGGTCCTCCGCGCATCGGATCGCATGGTCACTCCTCCTCGTCGCACTCGCTCTCGCGCTGCCCGCACTCGAGGAGCGTGCGCAGCACCCTGCGCCAGCCGTCGCCCGGCACGAGAAGCCGCGAGAAAACCACACACCGACAATTCTGCTCAGCCCGTCCACTCTAGCACTCGGTCGTGTACATGTCAAGGTCACATGTCGATCGAACTGCGGTCGTCCGGCTCGCGGTGCGACGCGGCTGCGTGTTCTCGCGGAGCGTGTCGTCGCCTCCGCGGCCCGAGCGACCGGTCTCCGGTCACCTTCTCGGGCGGGCCGGCTGCCTCGGGGTTTCGGCCGACCGCACGGGCGCGCGGAGGGTCGCGACGGAACGTGTCCTGGATCGTTCGCTCGGAACGGGCGCGCGTCCGTCGCGGGCGATGCCGGAACATCGGAAGCCACGGTACGTCGGGACGCTCGCCAGGAATGGATGCGTGACAGAGCACGCTCGGGCGAGGCGACCGCGGGTGCCGGCCCTGCTCCGACACGGATGTGGCGGCCGGTCGACGTGGCGGAGGCCGAGCGACCCGGTGGGTCACGTTCGTCCGCGTGACTGTTCCTCGATCGATTTCGGAGAGGCGCCGCGATCGTGGAACCGGAAGGCGAATGACGGACGACGCTGCCGTCCGGTTCCACGCTCGATCTCCTTCGCGGATCATGCTATCATGTGCTGCTCGGTCGTTCGATCGGTGAGGAGGGTGCCGTGGAGACGCAGCGCGATATCGAGCAGCTCCTGGCGGCGTTGACGCTCGAGGAAAAGGTGGCGCTGCTCGCCGGAGACAGTCTGTGGACCGTACCGGGCGTCGCCCGCTTGGGCATTCGGCCGCTCAAAGTGAGCGACGGACCAGCCGGCGTGCGCGGGAGTCGCATCGTACCGGCGGCAGCCTTCCCGGCCCCGGTTTCGCTCGGTGCCACCTGGGATCCGGAGCTCGTCGAGCGCGTGGGTCGAGCGCTCGCCGAGGAAGCCGAGACGAAGGGTGCGCAGGTCGTCCTCGCTCCGACGATCAACATTCAGCGGACTGCCCTCGGGGGGCGAAACTTCGAGTGCTTCTCCGAGGATCCGTGGCTGACGGCCCGACTCGCCGTGGCGTACGTGCGCGGGCTCCAGGGACACGGCGTCGGCGCCTGTATCAAGCACTTCGTCGCTAACGACCAGGAATTCGAGCGCCATACCATCTCCGTCGAGGTCGATGAACGAACGTTGCGCGAGGTGTATCTCTTTCCCTTCGCGGTGGCGATCGCCGAAGCCGATCCCTGGAGCGTCATGGCAGCCTACAACAAGCTGGGGGGCACCTACTGCTCGGAGCATCCCTGGTTGCTCACCACGATCTTGCGCGAGGAACTCGGCTACGACGGCGTCGTGATGTCCGATTGGTTCGCCACCCACAGCACAACGCAGGCGCTCCTGGCTGGCCTGGACTTAGAAATGCCGGGGCCGCCGCAGTGGCGTGGGGCGAAGCTACTCGAAGCGATCGAACGGGGCGAGGTACCGCTCGAAGCAGTGGATCGGAGCGTGCGTCGTCTGCTCCGGCTCTACCAACGGGCAGGCCGTCTCGCACCCGGACCAGTGACGACCGAGGAGCGTGCGATCGATCGGCCGGAGCATCGCGCGCTCATCCGCGAGGTCGCAGCCACCGGCATGGTGCTTCTGCGCAACGACGGCGTTCTCCCGCTGAACCTCGCTGCGTACCGTCGCGTTGCGGTCATCGGTCCGCACGCGACCCGCCCCGCCGTCGGGGGTGGCGGGAGCGCGTTCGTCCGTTCTCACCCGGTCGTCACCCCGCTGGAAGCCCTGCGCGAGACGGCGCCCGATTGCGAGTTCCTGGTCGAGGAGGGGGCAGCGATCTACAAGCTGATCCCGCCGCTCGAGCAGGCCGAGCTCGGGCCGGACGGGGCGGAATTGCTCCTGTACGCCCATCCCGACTTCACCGGTGAGCCAGTGGCGTCCCTTCGGGTGCCGACGACCGATCTGATCTGGTTGGGAGAGATCGCTCCGGGTATCGATGCGACGAACTTCTCGGCGCGCCTGCGTGTCCTCCTCCGCCCACCAGAGTCGGGCAGCTATGTCCTCGGTGCCGCGGCGGTCGGTCAGGTCCGGCTGCTCCTCGACGGGGCGGTGGTACTGGACAACTGGACCGCCCCGCAGCCCGGGAGAACCTATTTCGGTTTCGGGAGCGACGAGGTGCGCGCCGAGGTGGTGTTGGAAGCCGGGAGGACGTACGAGCTCGTCGCCGAGTACCGGAAGGCGCAGCCCGGGATGCCGCTCGCCGGTCTGCGCTTCGGTGCGGTACGTCTCTTGAGCGACGAGGAGCGGATCGCTCGAGCCGTGCGGGCAGCCGCCGAAGCTGAGCTCGCGCTCGTCTTCGTGGGCCTGAGCCCCGAATGGGAGAGCGAAGGGTTCGACCGAGAATCGTTCGCCCTGCCGGGTGCGCAGAACGAGCTGGTGAGCGCCGTCGCTGCCGCGAATCCGAATACCGTCGTCGTCCTGACTGCAGGGTCACCGGTGGACCTCCCCTGGATGGAGCAGATTCGCGCATTGCTGTTCGCCTGGTATGCCGGCGAGGAGGTCGGTCACGCCGTCGTCGACGTCCTGACGGGAGCGCGGGAGCCGAGCGGCCGACTCCCGTTCTCCTATCCGCGGCGCCTCGAGGACACTCCGCCGTTTCTTCATTACCCCGGCGAGTTCGGGCGCATCCGCTACTGCGAAGGGCTCTTCGTCGGCTATCGCTGGTACGATGCTCGGGACATCGCACCGCTCTTCCCGTTCGGCTTCGGTCTCGGCTACACGACGTTCGCGTACCGGGACCTGGTGCTTGATCGTCCGACCCTGCGTCCCGATGAGACGCTGGAGATCGCGTGCACGGTCGAGAACGTCGGTTCCCGCGAGGGGAGCGAGGTCGTCCAGCTCTACGTGAGTTTCCCTCCGGGTACGGTGCGGCGTCCGGTCAAGGAACTGCGGGCGTTCCGCCGGGTACACCTGGCACCCGGCGAGGCGACGACCGTCCGCCTCACGCTCGATCCGCGCGACCTCGCCTATTTCGACGAAGCGGCACGAGCCTGGGTCGCACCGCCTGGTACCTACGAGGTGCTCGTCGGCGCGAACGCGCGCGACATCCGTCTCCGGGGTCGATTCGAGTTCGAGGAAGAGCGACGCTGGGCACCCGGCGAACGTTTCCGGTGGTGAGCGGTTGCCTCCTCAGGCTCGGCCGAGCGCGACGCGTGCCGTTTCGGAGAGCGGAGTCGCGGGGAACGGGCGAAGGAGCCCGCATCCCGCGACTCGTTCGTCTATCGAGAACGGAGACGTTGAAGAACTTCACCGAACCGGTCTAGGATGGGAACGGGTTCGGGGATCGTTCGCGCATACTCGCGTTCGGCTATCTCAGGCGGAGTCGGAGGGGAGAATGCACGAACCGCTGAGCGAGCCGGGGGTGGTACCGGCAGCCCAACGAGAAGTCGTCGTGCGCGTGTCCGAGGTCGTCAAGCACTTCCAGCACGGGCGACGGCAGCTGCGGGCGCTCGATCGAGTGAGCTTCGAACTCCGGGAAGGCCGGTTCCTGGTGATCGTCGGGCCGAGCGGCTGCGGCAAGACGACGCTGCTGCGGATCCTGGCGGGCCTCGAGCACCAGGACAGCGGGGAAGTCTGGATGCGGCCGAGCCGGGACGGTCACCCGCCCTTCGCGATGGTGTTCCAGGAGCAGTCGGTCTTTCCCTGGATGACGGTGCGCGACAACGTCGCCTACGGGCTCAAGCTGCGGCGGGTGCGGGGGCGCGAGGTCGAGGAACGGGCCGGCCACTGGATCCGCAAGGTCGGTCTGGCCGGGTTCGAGCGCGCCTACCCGCATCAGCTCTCGGGAGGGATGAAGCAGCGGGTGTCGATCGCGCGGGCGTTCGCGGTCGACCCCGACGTACTCCTGATGGACGAACCGTTCTCGGCGCTCGACGAGCAGATGCGGACGATCCTCCAGCAAGAGGTCTCCACACTCTGCGAGGAGCAGCAGAAGACGGTGATCTTCGTCACGCACTCGATCGACGAGGCGATCACGCTCGGCGACGAGGTCTTGGTCATGACCCATCGACCGGGACAGGTGAAGCGGCTGATTCCGATCCCGTTCCCGCGGCCGCGTGACGTCGTCGAGGTACGGGCCGATCCGCGCTACGGGGAACTCTACGAGGAGATCTGGGGCTTGATCGCCGAGGAAGTGCGACGCGGGCCACGGGAGGACTGAGATGGCGGAGCGAGGAGCGACGTTGCACCGAACCGCGGCGCAGCGAGCGCGGTGGTTGCCGCGGGCCGGTGCCAAGACGGAAGCGGTCGTCCAGATCCTCTCGCCGGTGGCGCTGCTGGTGCTCTGGGAAATCGCCGCGCGGATCGGCTGGGTCGATCAGCGGTTCTTCCCGGCGCCGAGCGCGATCGTGCGGGCGTTCTGGGAGGCGGTCACGACGGGCGTGCTCTTGCACCACCTCAAGATCACCCTGTGGCGCGTGATCCTGGGCACCCTCATCGGCGGCGTTCCGGCAGTGCTCATCGGGCTGGCGATGGGGCTCTGGCGCTGGCTGCGCTTGACGCTCGATCCGATCATCGCGGCGACCTATCCCCTGCCGAAGAGCGCGCTCTTTCCCTTGCTGCTCCTGATCTTCGGGCTGGGCGAGGGCTCCAAGGTCTCGATGGTCGCGATCGGCGTCTTCTATCTCGCTGTCACGAACGCGATGGAAGGGGTGCTGGCGATCAGCCCGGTCTACTTCGACGTGGCCAAGACGTTCGGGGCCAAGCGGTGGGACGTGATCCGCACGGTCGCGTTGCCGGGCGCGATGCCGCTCGTCTTGGCCGGGCTCCGACTGGGAGTGGGAACGGGACTCATCCTGGGCGTGCTCGCCGAGATGCTGGGGGCGCGCGACGGGCTCGGGTACTTGCTCTGGAGCGCCTGGCAAACGTTCTCGGTCTCGTCGCTCTGGGCGACGCTGTTCGTCACGGCGATCCTGGGGTTCGCGAGCGTGCAACTCGTCGACTTCCTGCGGAAGCTGCTGGTACCGTGGCAGCGCACGGGGGCACGGCGATAGTGCGTGGGAACACCCGTCGGGACGGCGGGTGTTCCGCTTCCGTCGGCGTACGATTCTTCGCATGCGTGCGGTCGGCCTCAGCTGGAGGAGGGGAGATGGTGCGTCGCGTGGTGACACGTCGCGCGCTCGTACGTCGCTCGCTCGGCGTCGCGTCGGCGCTACTCGGATCGGCGCTCCTGGCTGCCTGCGGTGGGCGCTCGCTTACGCCGACGCCCGCAGGAGCGGCGAGCGGCGGAGCTCCGACCGCGACGCCCACGGCGGCCGCGACGCCGACGCCGGTTCCGACTCCGACGGTAGCCCCGTCGCCGACGCCGACGCGCGCGCCCACGGCGTTCAAGTTCGGTACAGCGCGGCAGATCGCCTCGCTCACCGCCTACATCGGGATCGAGAAGGGGTACTTCCGCGACGAGGGGATCGACCTCGAGATCGTCGAGATCCAGACGCTCGGCCAGATGGTCCCCTTCCTGGGGACGGGCGAAATCCTTGCGGCCGGTGGTGCGCTCTCCGCAGCGCTGTTCAACGCCATCCGCCAGGGCATCGCGTTGAAGGCCGTTGCCTGCCGCACCGCGCTCCTGCGCGGCTTCACGTTCCACTGTCTGATGGCGGCGAAGCAGCGCTACGACGCCGGGGAAATCCGTTCCCTCGCTGACCTCAAGGGTCGGACGATCGCCAACACCAACGTCGAAGGGCTCGTCGCCTGGGAGAACGCGAAGCTCTTGGAGAGCGCCGGCCTCACGCTGAACGACGTGCAACTGGTGGGAATGGCGGCGCCCGACATGCCCACAGCGCTCGCCAACGGCGCGGTCGACGCAGCGCTCCTGATCGAACCGTACTGCGCGGTCGCACGGCGACTGGACGCTGGAGTCGCACTCGTCGAGGGCGACGGTATCCGCGACCGCTTGGGCCTCGACGTTCCCATTGGCGTCGTCTTGTTCTCGCCGAAGCTTCTCCAGGACCGGGCGCTCGCGGTCGCCTGGCTGCGAGCGCACCTGCGCGCCGCGCGCTTCTACAACGAGGCGCTGAAGAATCCTGCCGGCAAGGCTGAAGTCATCGACATCGCCGGCAAGTACTTGCCCATCAACGACCGGACGTTGTACGAGGAGATGATCTGGCCGGGTATCCCGGCGGACGGCCGCTTCGACCCGACCTTCGTCGACGAGCTCCAGACGTTCATGATCCATCGCGGCGAGATTAAGGAAGCGTTGCCGACCGAGCAGGTGGTCGATCTGAGCTACCTCGAGGAGGCGTTGCGGACGCTGTGAGCGCGGTCGGTGGATCGAGGATAAGGAGGAGAGGATGACTCGGGAGGGTTTCTGCGCGACACGTCGTCGTTTCCTGGTGTCGGTCTCCGGGATCGCAGCGGGAGCGTTGCTCGCCGCGTGCGGCGGTGCGTCGGCGACCCCGACTGCGGTGCCGACGGCTACGCCTGCACCGGCTGCGCAGCAGCCGACCGCGACGCCCGAGAGCCCGCGACCAACGCCCGCAGCGTCGCCCACCGCGACGGCTGCGCCGGCGCCGACGCGCCCGGCGAGCGTCCGCAAGATGCGCGTGACGACAATCGGGGCGGTCTCGGACGCCGGCATCTACATCGCCATGGCCAAGGGCTACTTCGCCGACGTCGGAATCGAGATCGAGCTCGACACCGCCGCGCGTACGGCCGGGGAGACGATCCCGCTCTTGAGCACCGGTCAGCTCGATATCTCCGGTGGTTCCTTTTCCGCTGCCCATGCGAATGCCGTCCGGCAAGGCATCCGCGTGCCGGCCGTGGCGACGAAGGGAAGCCTGAGCAAGGGTTTCGGGTTCCATGCGATCGGCGTGCCGAAGCAGGCGTACGAGCGCGGCGACATCCGGTCGGTGCAGGATCTCCGCGGGAAGAAGTTCGCCGTCACCAACGACTCCGGCATGGACATCCTCGAGGCGGAGCGCGTGCTGGCGAGCGGGGGACTGACGCTCGATGACGTCGAGATCGTCGTGATGCGGGTGCCCGATATGCCGGCAGCATTGCAGAACGAAGCGATCCACGCGGCCGAGCTCGTGGAACCGACCGCGACGATCGCGATCGACCAGCAGGGAGTGGCGGTCGCGCTCCTGCGCGGCGACTCGCTCGTCGAGGTGATCGGCGACGATTTCCCGATCGCCGGCATCTTCTACGGTCCGCACGTCGCGAACGATCGGGCGTTGGCCGTGGCCTGGATGGCGGCGTACCTGCGCGGATTGCGCTTCTACAACGAGGCGCAGGGCGACCCGGCGAAGCGCCGCGAGGTCGTGGAGATCCTCAAGCAGTACACGCCGCTGAAGAACGACCAGCTCTACGAGAAGATGGTCTGGCCTGGACTCCGCGCCGATGGCCGCTTCGAGCCCTCGTATCTCGAAGCGGTGCAGGACATCTGGCTGCGCCGGAAGAGCATTCCGGAGAAAGTCCCGGTCGACCGGCTGGTCGACTTCAGCTTCCTCGAGGAGGCGGCCAAACAGCTCTCGTAGTCGGGGCACCGATACGGAAGGAAGTCGGGACGCATGCTCAAGATCGATGTGTTCTGTCACGTTTTCCCGCCGCGGTACTGGCAAGCGATGACCGAGCGGATCGCGGGGTCCGCCTACATGCAGAAGCGCGTGCGCGGGATCCGAGCGCTCCACGATCTCGACCACCGCTTTCGCCTGATGGAAGCCTACCCGGACTACGTGCAGGTCCTCTCGCTGGCGGCGCCGCCGCTCGAGGCGCTCGGTACGCCCGCGCAGGCGAGGGAACTGGCACGGATCGCGAACGAGGGCTTGGCCGAACTCTGCGCGCGGTATCCGGATCGGTTCGTTGGATTCGTCGCCTCCCTCCCCATGAACGATCCGGAGGGAGCAGTGGACGAAGCACACTTCGCCATCGACGAGCTCGGCGCGACCGGCGTGCAGGTCTACACCAACGTGAACGGTGCCCCGCTCGATCAGCCTGCGTACGAGCCGTTGTTCGCGTTCATGGCGGAGCGCGATCTCCCGATCTGGGTCCATCCGTCCCGCGAGCCCGAGGTCGCCGATTACCGCACCGAGGAACGCTCCAAGTACGACATCTGGTGGTGCTTCGGCTGGCCCTACGAGACCAGCGTCTTCATGGCTCGGATGGTCTTCTGGGGCATCTTCGACCGCTATCCGAATCTCAAGATCGTCACGCACCACATGGGCGGCATGGTGCCGTACTTCGAGGGGCGCGTCGGTTGGGGACTCGACTCGCTCGGTCGGCGCACCGACGACCCGGAGGACGCGGCCGCCCGCGAGCGGTTGCGCGAGCGTCCGTACGAGTATTTCCGTCGCTTCTACGCCGATACGGCGCTCTTCGGTGCCTTGCCGGCGACCGAATGCGGGCTCGCCTTCTTCGGTTCGGAGCGCGTCTTGTTCGCGACCGATTTCCCGTTCGATCCGCAGGGCGGCGGGCTCTTCATCGGGGAGACGATCCGCGTGATCGACAACATCACGGCCTCGCGCGAGGACAAGGAACGGATCTACAACGGGAACGCGCGGCGACTCTTGCGGCTGCGGCTGCCCTCCTAGCGGTGCGCTGCGCGGAGCGGGGGAGGACGTCGATGGGACCGTATCGCTTTGTGGCGCCATCGTACCGACCGGAAGAGCTCGGGCGACGCGGGCCCGAGCCGAGTCGGACGATCGAGGGCAACATGGTGATCGAGCGCGACGTCGCCATCCCGCTCCGCGACGGTACCCGGATCTACGCCGATGTCTTCCGTCCGGCGTCCAGCGAGCCGGTACCGGCCCTCCTCGCCTGGGGACCCTACGGGAAGCACGAAGGGACGCTGCAGTATCTCGTCCGGGCCTTCCCAGCGGCCGGCGTGCGCGAGGAAGACGTCGGTCCCTACGCCATGTTCGAGGGCCCGGACCCGCACTTCTGGGTTCCCCACGGCTATGCGGTCGTCAACGTCGATCCGCGCGGCGTCTGGCACTCGGACGGGGTGGCGACGTTCGTTTCGGAGGAAGAGGCACTCGACTGCGCCGACACGATCGAGTGGATCGCCCGGCAGCCGTGGTGCAGCGGTCGGGTCGGGATGACCGGCGTGTCGTATCTCGCCAATATCCAGTGGCGGGTGGCGGCGCTCGAATCGCCGCATCTGGCGGCGATCAACCCGTGGGAGGGGTGGTCGGATACGTACCGCGAGTTCGCCTTCCACGGCGGCATCCCGGAAACCTGGTTCTGGCCGTACTGGACACTCCAGCGGTTGCCGGTCGGCCGGACGTTAGTCGAGGATCTGTTCGGGGAGTCGCTCGAGCACCCGCTCTTCGACGAGTTCTGGGCTGCCAAGGCGGCGGCGCTCGAACGTATCCGGGTACCAGCCTACGTGGTCGCCAGCTGGACCGACCACGGGCTCCATACGCGCGGCACGCTCGAGGGGTTCAAGCGGATCCGCTCCGAGCGCAAGTGGCTCGAGGTCCACGGCGACAAGAAGTGGGCGTACTACTACCGCCCGGAGAGCCGGGCACGGCAGCTGGCGTTCTTCGAGCGGTTCCTCAAAGGCAAGCGCACCGAAGTCGAGGACTGGCCGCGGGTCCGAACCTTCGTGCGCCAGGCGGGTACCGAAGGGGCCTGGCGAGCGTTCGACCACTGGCCGATCGAGGAAGGAGAGACGCGACGGCTCTACCTCGATCTCGAGGAGGGTCGCTTGGTCGAGGCTGCGCCGACTTCGGTGACGTCCCGCTGGTATCTCGCGACCAGCGCCGGCGTCGACCGCTTGCGGCGGCCGCTCGGTCGGCTCGTCTGCGACTACCGGTTCAGGGAGACGGTGGAGCTGATCGGGCCGATGCGGTTGCACCTCTGGGTCGCGCCGCTCGATACCGACGATGCCGATCTCTTCGTCAGCATCCAGAAGCTGGATCGGAACGGGCAGCTGGTCACGTTCCCGCACTACGCGCAGTACGACGACGGCCCGGTCGCGCTCGGCTGGCTGCGCCTCTCGCACCGAGCGCTCGATCCGCTCCGCTCGACCCAGCTCCAGCCCTTCCACCCTCACGATCGGGAAGAGAAGGTGCGGCCAGGGGAAGCGGTCGCGGTCGACATCGAGATCTGGCCATCCGGGACGCGGTTCGAGGCCGGCGAAACGCTACGGTTGATCGTCCAGGGCCGGGACATCCAGGAGTACCCGCCGGGCCGGGTCTACGCGCGGCACGAGGCGACGGTGAATCGCGGCCGGCACTCGGTGTTGAGCGGGGGCGCCTACCAGTCGTTCCTCGTGCTCCCGGTGCTGCCGGCTTCCTGACGGGCGAGAAGCGCCGTACCGCAATCGAGCCTTGCCCGGGGCGACGGATCCCGGCGGCTCGCGTCGACGTCTGGTCGGCTCCGGCTCAATCGCGCGGCGCTGCGCCGGCCGGCTCAGACCGATCGGTCGGCCGCTGCGTCGTCCGGGCTCGGTTCCTCAAGCAGCGCGAGGGTGTCTTCCGGGCGGAGCTCGTAGAACGCCAGGCGCAAGCGTCCTGGTTGCGTACCGAGGACCTCGCGGAAGATCTCGACGGCCTCGCGCGCGAAGGCGCGCTTGGCTTCGACCGACACCGGTTCCTCGCGGGCGATCACGACTTCGAGCATCGGCATCGCGGGTCGATCCCTCCCACTGCACGCTCGCCTGGAGCGTACCCGACGCGAGCGCCGCTGCCAAGGCGGTAGCGCGTCGGACCGGTGGGAGCGGTGCCCACCGGTCCGAACGGACCACGGTCGGCCGAGGAACGGGAGCCGTGGGGCTACCGGGGGGAACTCCTCCCGGCAGCCCGGGAGCGCTCAGTCGTCGGCGCGAGCCGGTTCGGCCGCTTCGACCGGTGGAGTGCCGTAGATGAAGAACTCGGCCGGCAAGGGTGAACCGAACCAGATGATCCCCTTGTCCAGCTCTTCCTCTCGCCAGGTGATCGGTTGCCACGCGGGGTCGAAGATGAGGTACCCGGCATCGCCGAAGAGTTCGACCCGGTTCCCGCCCGGCTCGATGACGTACATGAAGTATGCCTGGGAGATCCCGTGCTTCCCGGGGCCTGCTTCGATCTTGATCCCGACCTCGCTGAAAATATCAGCGATATCGGAGAGGTGCTGAACGTAGCCGTACCAGTAGCAGACGTGGTGGAAGCGGCCCTTGCCCCCTGCCTGGTCCATCATGAAGGCGATCTCGTGGACGAGCGGACTGACCGAAAGCCAGGCGCCGGCCTCGCGCCCGTTGTTGAGCAGGATGTGCTCGCGCAAGCGGAAGCCGAGGACGTCCATGAGGAACTGCTTGTTCTGCGTCACATCGCTCGCCAACAGGTTGACGTGATCGATGCGGCGGACCGGGACACCGCGCAAGGGGCGACGCTGCGGACGGTTGATCAACCTGGTCTTGGCCTCGGCTGGGGTCTTGTAGTAGTCGACCTCCCAGAGGAGCTCCATCACGTGCCCGTCCGGGGTGTGGAAGCGGTAGGCGCGGCCGTGGCCGCGGTCCCCCTCGATCCACCCGTCGCCGAAGCCAGCGGCCTCCAGCGCGCGGACGCGCCGCTCGAGCGCCTGCGGCGAGGTGGTGCGCCAGGCGACGTGGCCGAGCCCCGGCTTCTCGCGCTTGGTCACCTTGAGCGTGTGGTGGTACCAGTCCTCGTAGGCGCGGAGATACACCGAGTCGCCGACCCGCTCGGTCTCCTCGAGCCCGAGGAGGTCCTTGAAGAACCAGAGAGTACCCTCGAGGTCGGGCGTGTAGATCTCGACGTGAGCCAACTGCGCGACGTCGAAGATCGGTTCCGTGTAGCCGTTCGTGCTCATGGCCTTCCCTCCCACTGCACTGAAGACCGCGGAACGCTTCCGGGCGTTTCCGCCCTCCTGGGTGCCGACCCCGCTCACCGGCCGTGGAACCTCCCTCGGGGGCCTCCGAGCCCGCAGGGGATCCGCACGAGCTGCTGGCCCGGAGCTCCCCGGTCACTGCTGCTCGAGGAAGCGCTTGAGAACCCAGCTCACGTCGTCGTTGTTCACCAGATCCGGCGCGAGCCAGCCGTCCAGGTCGTACTCGGCCATGCACTGCTCGGCGAAGCCGCGCATCCGCTCGGCGGTGCCGACCGCTTCGGCGACCACCAGGCACTCCAGCCGGATGTTCTCGTGGTTGCCGGCGTAGTTGCGCTCGTAGAGCTCGTGACGTCCGGCGAACTCCGAGATGGTCGCGTCGTAGAGGAGCTTCATCAGCTTGACCCGGTCGTGAGCGTCCATGCCGCCGGTACCGCGCACGTACTTCTCCAGGTACGGGCGTTCCGCCGGGTTCTTGAAATCGAGCGCGTGGCTCGGCAGGTACACCAGACCGCTGGCGATGTTGTCGAGGATGATCTGTCGGACGCGCGACCAGGCGGTCGGCGCGAGCGCACGGTAGGCCATGCCGTACTCGAGATTGGGATGGACGTATCCGTCCGTCCAGGGAATCGGGTTCCGGCACATGGCGTCGGTGAGGGCCCAGAAGACGTTCCGCCAGGCGATCACTTCGCCCACTTGGGCTTGCACGCCGCGGTACTCCTTCACGCCGGTCGCCGCGATCGCCTTGAGGAGCACGCCCGCGATGAAGTCGAGCTTGACGGCGAAGCGGGTGCAGCCGTGCAGCGTGAAGCGCGGAATGAAGCCGGACACCGGGAAGAAGTTGTTCACCTTCTCGACGTCGCCGTAGACGAAGACGTTCTCCCAGGGGACGAAGACGTTGTCGAAGATGAAGATGGCGTCGTTCTCGTCCAGACGGCTCGAGAGCGGGTAGTCCCACGGGCTGCCCATGACGGCAGCGGTGTACTCGTAGCTGGGTCGGGAGATGAGCTTGACGCCCGGGACGTCCATTGGGACCGTGAAGATGAGCGCGAACTTCTTGTCCTTGATCGGCAACGGGCCGTAGTGCGCGATGAAGTTGTAGTGCGTGAGCACCGAGCCGGTGGCGACCACCTTGGCCCCGGAGACGTAGATGCCGCCGTCCGTCTCCCGCTCGACGTGCATGTAGACGTCGCCGACCTCGTCCGGTGGCCGGTTGCGGTCGACCGGCGGGTTGATGATGGCGTGGTTCCAGTAGAGGACGCGTTCCTGGCCCAGACGGTACCAGCGGCGGGCGTTCTCGCTGAACGGCTCGTAGAAAACGGCATTGGCGCCGAGCGTGCCGAGGAAGCTCGCCTTGTAGTCGGGACTGCGTCCGAGCCAACCGTAGGTCATGCGCGCCCATTCCGCGATCGCGTCGCGGGCTTTGACGAGGTCCTCCACCGAGCGCGGTGCTCGGAAGAAGGGATGGGTGAAGCCACCGTTCCCCGTATCGGTCTCGACCGTGAGCACGCCCTGCTTGGCGGGGTCGTGCAGGGCATCGGTCAGGCGTTCATGGAAATGACGGTCTACGACGACGACGGCCAGTT
>JANZZC010000037.1 GCA_026419575.1 Thermomicrobium sp.
GTAGGAGGAGTCAGCGGCCGAGCACGACCGGAATACCGAGCGACGAAGGCCCGATCGTACCGGACCGCTACCGTCCGGAGTCCCTTTGCTGGTGTCCTCGTCTCGCCGATGAACCGGGACAGGAGGTTCTCGTTCGCCGGATGCGCGCATGACGGTACTGCGACCGATCGGACGAAGGCACGCGACGTCGCGTTGCACCCAGGAGACGCCGCGCTCGAGCGAGGCAGCGAACGGCGCGCGACTCGCTCTTCCGTCCGTCGTCGTGCGCGCGACCCTGATCGTCCTCGCGCTCTGCTCGACGCTCCTCGCCCTCTCGCTCGCTTGGCGCGACCGGTCCGAGGCCATCACGAGCCCCCTGCTTCTCGCCGTCGCAGCGATCGGACCGATCGCGACCGACGGACGGGTCGTCGTCTACGCGCGGTCGTCCGCCTCCGGCCAGGAGTTGGTCGTGCGCTCGCTGAGCGGGGACGGAGAACGAGTCGTCGCCTCCGTCGCCGGCTCGATCGACACCGTCTCCGTCTCCGCCGAAACGATCGTGTGGCAGGAGCGCGATTGCCCGAGCTGTCCGTCCCGTCTCCGCGTTCGCCGGCTGACCGAGACCACCGACCTGCTGGTCGCCAGCGCGAGCGACGAGCGCTCCCCGGTGCTCTGGCGACGCTGGCTCGCCTGGTTGTCGAGAGACGGACACGATCGTCTCTATGTGGCCGATCTGAGCAGCGAGCAGCCGACCGCGACCCTCGCTTCCGTCGCCGACGAAGGTACGGAGTTCCGAACTCTTCGTCTTCACGACGGGCGGCTCTTCTGGCTGGAAGTCTCCGCCACCGGCACCTGGCGCCTCCGTACCCGACCGATCGCCGCGTCGTCCGACCCCGTCACGGTTCTCGAAGGGAATGCGCCTGCGCCGGAGTTTCTGGTCGCGGGATCCGAGGTGGTGACGGTCAGCGACGACGCCGCTCTCCGGATCCGGCCGACGAGTCCCCGAGTCGTCACGCTGGGGACCGTCGCTGGTGCCGCGCTGGTTGCGACCGACGGACAGTACGTCTTCTGGCTGGATCCCGCACCGGCTGGACAGGACGGCGCTGCGATCGTCGCCTACGACGCAGCGAGCGGAAGTCGCTTCGTGGCGGTACCGGCAGCCGAGGAGACCAAAACGCTGGCCGCCAGCGGCGGTTGGCTCGTGTGGACCCGAGGGGAAGGCGCGCTGCAGACGCTCTGGGCTGCCCCGATCAGCGACCTCTTGCCGACCGCGCCGCGGGCCGCACCGAGCGAGGCGAGTTCGACGTGGCGGTACTTCCCGGAGACCGGGCATTACCTCGCGAACGGGTTCCGTCGCTTCTGGGAGCGGTACGGAGGAACGCAGCTGTTCGGCTTCCCCATCTCGGAGGAGTTCGACGAACTCGACCCGACGACTGGTGCCTTCCGCACCGTGCAGTACTTCGAGCGCGCTCGGTTCGTCTGGAAACCGGACAATCCGGGGGCCCTCGAGGGCGTGGTGCTCGACCGGATCGGGGCCGAACTCGCCGAGCGGCTCGACCTCCCGGGCACCCGCCCGTTCCGCCCCGTCTCCAGTCCGCAGTCGACGGCGTGTCGCTACTTCGCCGAAACCGGCCATGCGCTCTGCGGCGGTTTCCTGGCTGCCTGGCTCGGCACGGTCGACGCGTTCGCTCCCGACCTGGCCGTGGCCGCCGACGACCTCGCCGTCCGCCTGACCGGGCTCCCGCTCAGCGAGCCGATCGCCCTGCCCGACGGAACGATCGCGCAGTACTGCGAACGAGCGCGGCTCGAGTACCGCCGGACCAGCGATCAGGGCGGAGCCGTCACGCGCGGTCGCCTCGGAGCCGAGCTGTTGCAGGAACGCGGTTGGCTACCCTGACGACGCAGTCGCGTCGTGACCGGCACGGTGGCGCGAGCGCGTGAAGAACGAGCTGCGCGGCCGGCTGCGGCCCTCTGCCGCGCCGAGCGACGATGCTTCCGTCAGGCACCGGCCGACACAGCGCAGCAGCGTCGGCGTGACAGGTGGTTCGACACCCGGTATGCTCGGTATCGTCGAGTGACGGCAGGGAGGGAGCAGCAGGAATGGTGTTCCAAGATCCGTACTTCCACGCCTTCCGACGGCAACTCGAATCCAGGCCGTACGAAGAGGCGCGACGCCGCCTGACGACCCAGCTCCAGAACTCGGCGCGGCTGGCACCGCGCCCACCTCACCTCACGGAGGAAGAGCTCGAGCGACGAGAACGTTGGCTCTACGAAGAAGGACTCGATCTCTATTTGCCGGTCTTGCGGAGCATCTATCGAGCGATCGCTCGGGAAGTCGAGAACGGGCTCATCGAGCCGGGCGACCTCGATCCGGAGGAACTCGCCTTCGCGACTTACCAGCGTGCGCTCGCGGAACTCCGGCAACTGCCGCACCTGCCGCGCGACCGCTTCGCTTGGCTCAGGCACCTGGCTCGCGATACCGTGCATCGCGCAGCCTTGGAACGGCACAGCCAACGGCACCGGCCGACGGAAGCTGCGGTCCCCAGCGAGCCGCACCGACCGCTCGATCAGCCCATTCTGGCACGCCTGGATGCGGCGCTCACTGATCCCGACCTTCCTTGGCCCGACGAACTGGTGGAAGACGCGACGGTCCGTCACCTGCTCGATTCCTTGCTCGAGCGGCTTCCGGAGCAGTGGCGCGAAATCTACCTGCTCGCCGCCCTCGACCGCTGGAGCGAGGAGCGGATCGCCGCGGCGACCGGTCTCCTGCCGGACGAGGTGCACGCCATCCTGCGGGCAACCGCACGGTTCCTTCACGCCTGGTTGCACCAACTCGCCGGCGAACGCTCCGCAGCGGAGGAATGACGCCATGCGGCGGAACGAAGAAGTCGCGCTGCTGCTCGAGAACATCGCCGAACTCCTCAAGATCAAGAACGAGAACCCCTATCGCATCCGCGCGTACGAGACAGCGGCGCAGAACATTCGGGCGCTCGAGGAGGACATCGCCGAGCTCGCTGCTCGCGGGAAGCTGGACGAGATTCCTGGGGTCGGTCAAGCGATCGCAGCCAAGATCCAGGAATATCTCGAGACCGGACGGTTGCAGTTCTACGAAGAGCTCAAGCGCGAGGTTCCCATCCAGGCCGTCGATCTCCTCGAGGTACCCGGAATCGGTCCAGCACGTGCCCACCTACTCTACGAGAAGCTCGGCATCACGACGATCCAACAGCTCCTCGAGGCCGCGCAGGCACACAAGCTCTGCAAGCTCCCGGGTTTCGGCGAGAAATTGGAAGAGCGGATCGCGCGGGAGGCCGCTCGGCTCATGCAGCGCACCAAGCGTCTCTTGCTCGGCGTTGCACTCCCGGTCGCGGAAGCAGTGGTCGAGGCGCTCCGCCAGGTACCGGCAGTCCGCGAGATCGATCCTGCCGGAAGCTTGCGACGAATGAAGGAGACGATCGGTGATATCGACATCCTCGTCGGCTCGGAGCGACCGCAGGAAGTCGTCGATACCTTCATTCGGCTTCCGATGGTCAAGGAGGTCCTCGCGGTCGGCCCGACGCGTCCGTCGATCTTGACGCGCGAGGACTTGCAGGTCGATCTTCGGGTCGTTCACCCGGACGAATACGGCTCGGCGCTTCTCTACTTCACCGGCTCCAAGGAGCACAACATCGCGCTACGCACGCTCGTCCAAGAACGAGGCTGGAAACTTTCGGAATACGGGCTCTTCGACGAATCAGGAGAACGGCTCGCGAGCCGTACCGAGCACGAGATCTACGCCCTTCTCGGTATGGACTGGATACCGCCGGAGTTGCGGGAGAACCGGGGAGAGATCCAGGCAGCCTTGGCGCACCGACTGCCGAAGCTCGTCGAGCAGCGCGAGATCCGCGGCGATCTCCACGCGCACACCGACTGGAGCGATGGACACGACTCGCTCGAGCGCATGGTCCAGGCCGCCGTCGCCCGCGGCTACGAGTATCTCGTCATCTCCGATCACTCGCCGTCGCTCACCGTCGCCCGAGGCCTGACCCCGGAGCGACTGCGCGAGCAACGACGCCTCATCGACGAGCTGAACGAACGCTACGCTCCGTTCCGGATTCTCCAGGGAGCGGAGGTCAACATCCATCCCGACGGATCCCTCGACTATCCCGACGAGGTGCTCGCCGAACTGGACGTCGTCATCGTCTCGGTGCACAGCGCATTCGACATGCCGAGCGAACGGATGACGGAGCGCGTCGTCCGCGCCCTGTCCAACCCGCACGTCGACATTCTCGGCCATCCGACCGGTCGGCTCCTGAACGCTCGCTTGCCGTACGAAATCGACCTCGACGCCGTGCTCGACGCCGCCGCTGAGTACGGTGTCGCGATCGAAGTCAACGGCCAGCCGGATCGTTTGGATCTACCCGACATCTGGGTGCAGCGTGCGATCGCCCGCGGCATCGTGATCGCCTGCACGAGCGACGCGCACTCGACGCGTCAACTGGACAACATGCGCTGGTCCGTGGCGACCGCCCGGCGCGGCTGGGCCGAGGCACGACACGTGCTCAATACCCGTTCGCACGGCGAGCTCGTCGCGTGGCTCGCCGAGCACCGCGAGCGGCGTGCACGCCCGTTGGGTTCAAGATGCCGAACGACTCGGTAGCGCCCCATCGGACGGTGAGCAGGGAGACGTCGTGTCGCTTGGATCCTACTCCGCTCCGCGCGTGTGCGCACGGTGCGCCCGGGCCACACCGAGCCCGAAGAAGGACACGAGGGCGAGGAGCTGCAACCCGCAGATCGCGCCGATCGCGCCGCCGGCTCCCGCCCGCTGGTAGATCGCCCCGAGCAACGCGCCGCCCGCGAGCCAGGCGATACCGAACAGCGTGTTGAACGCGCCGTAGGCGAGTCCTCGGGCGGCGGCGGGAGACAAGTCACCGACCGCAGCACGCATCGTCGTCTCGACCAGCCCCATCGCGACACCCCAGGCGACGATCCCTGCGACGACGAGAGCAGGCGTAGACTGCAGCGCCAGGGAACCAGCGATGGCAGCGAACACCGGCACGGCTGTCAAGGTGATCAAACCCAGCCGGTCGTAACCCCAGCCGGCGACGAGCGCCACCGCACCGTCCACGCCCATCGCGACGGCGTAGAGTAACGAGATGGCCGCAGGCGAGAAGACGCCGTTCTTCTCGAGGTGATAGGAGAGCACCGCGAAGGGGGCGAAGCCGAGCGTCGCGACCACAGTGAACCCAGCGTAGCGCCAGAAGGCCCCCGGCAAACTCGACCTGCTTCCCGTTCGGCTCGACGACAGTGGCGCCTCGAGGCGATCCGGTTCTGGTTCCTGCCTCCAGGCGAGCACGAGGGCGAGCACCGCCGCGAGCGCCGGCATGGTGAGCACCGCGAAACCGAGGCGGTAGCCGTCTGTCCCTTGGAGGGCGAGAACGAGCGCGAACAGCGCGGGGCCGATCAGCGCACCGAGTTGGTCGAGCGCTTCGTGCAGACCGAAGCCTTTACCGCGCCCCACGCGACTCGCCGCGTGGGAGAGGATCGCGTCGCGCGAAGGCGTCCGCAACGCCTTGCCGAGCCGCTCGAGAACGATGAGGAATGCCGCCAACTCCCAACGGTGCGCTATCGCCAACAAGGGGAGCGCACCGATGAGCGCGTAGCCGACGAAGGTGAGGAGCCAATAGGAACGCAGCCGATCCGCGAGATAGCCGGCGACGGTGCGCAGCGTGTACCCGGCGAACTCGCCCAGCCCGGCCACCAGTCCGACGGCGGCGGCGCTCGCGCCCAGCATGGCCAGGTACGGTCCGGTCACGCCCCGCACTCCCTCGTACGCGACGTCTCCCAGGAGACTTACGACGCCGAGGAGGACGATGAGGCGATACGCTCGCCGCCTGAGCGCCTGTTCGATCACGATACGCCAGCCACCTCACACGCCGCTGGCGAACGGCCGGTGCGAGCGGAAATACCGGACGTAGCCATCGACGGTCATGCGAAAACTCCCGGATGCCCACCGATAGGCCGGAAGCGGCGCCGCTCCGTCGGCGATGCGACCGATTTCGTCCTCGGTGAGTTCCTGCAGACGCTCGGCGATCGCTCCCGGATCCTGACCGAACTCGAGTTGCGCGGCGATCCAACCTCCCCAGAGGAAGAGCCGCGCCAAGAGATCGTCGAGATGCCACTCCGGATCGTCGACTGGACCGAAGTGCCCGAGATAGAGGCGAGCCGGCGCGAGACGACGGAGGCGATCGATGCTCCGCCGCCACTGTCCCAAGTCGATGTCGGGAGGCGGCGTCGGAGGGAAAACGAACCGTTGCCCACCGATCCGTATTCCTGCCGCATCGCCCGCGAAGAGCGCGCCGGTCGCGGTGTCGAGATAGGCGTGATGATGCGAGGCATGTCCGGGCGTCGCGAGAGCCCGCAGAGACCGTCCGCCCCCGAGCTCGATCGTGTCCCCGTCCCCGACGACGACGAGGCGATCCGGCGCGCACGGGCGAATCTCGCCCCACAGTTCCTCCATGCGCTCGCCGTAGATCCGCGCGGCGCTCGCCCACAAGCGACTAGGGTCGACGAGATGCGGTGCGCCGACCGGATGCACGTAGACGCGAGCACACGGGAACCGCTCGAGCACGTGGCCGGCCGCTCCACCGTGGTCGAGGTGAATGTGCGTCAGTACGATGTTCCGCACTCGTTCGTCGGCGACGCCGAGCTCGCGCAGCGCCGCGAGCAAGGTGGCCAGCGTCGTCGCCGGCCCGGTATCGACGATCGTCACGCCGTCACGGCTCACGAAGACGTACGACGCGATCACCTGCGGTACCCGCTGGAACTCGAGGTCGACGAGGTACCAACCAGGCTCGATCTCGCGCACCCACACCATGGCGACCCCTCCCGACCGCAGCCACCGCGCGCAAGGATGCGGCGATCCGGTCAGCTGTGCAAGCCCAGGATGAACCGCGCGACGTTGAAGTAGATCACCAGTCCGGTCCCATCGACGAGGGTCGCGATGAAGGGAGACGAGACGACGGCAGGATCAATCCCGACCCGCTTGAGCACGAGCGGCAACAGCGTCGCGACCGTGACGGCCCAGAGGACGATGCAGAACAGCGCGACGCCGACGGTGAGCGAGATCGCTGGATCGACGCCGAGAATCTCGGCACGCAGGAATCCTGCGGTACCCATGACGACTGCAGCCAGCAGTCCGGCGATGAATTCCTTCGGGAAGATCCGGAAGAAGTCGCGCAGGCCGATTCCCTCGACCGCCATCGCCCGGACCAGCGTCGTGACGACCTGCGAACCGGCGTTCCCGCCGGTCCCGATGAGGAGCGGGACGAAGAAGGCCAGGGCGATCGCCTCCTCCAGTTCCCGCTCGAAATGCCGCAGTACCGTTCCCGTGTACATTTCCGCGACGAAGAGGAGGAGGAGCCAGCCGACTCGCCGCCGCCACAAGTACACCGGCGTGGCGCGCGTATACGGAACCTCGAGCGGTTGCGAACCACCGAGCCGCTCGATATCCTCGGTGACCTCGCGTTCCAGGATGTCGGCGACGTCGTCGACCGTGATGATGCCCAAAAGACGGTCCTGGTCATCGACGACCGGAATCGCGAGCAACCCCTCTTCCACGAGGAGTCGGGCCGCTTCTTCCTGATCCGCCGTCGCCCGCACCTTGACGACGTCGCGGACCATGATCTCCCCGACCGTGCGATAGGGGGGATTGAGCACCAGGTCCCGCATCGAAACGACACCGAGGAGGTGGTTGTCCTCGTCGACCACGTACGCGTAATAGATCGTCTCCACTTCCTCGGCGACCTTGCGTAGGGCCGCGATCGCCTGGTCCACACGGACATCCGGGAGCAGCGCGACGAAGGAGGGGGTCATCCGCCCACCGGCCGTATCCGGTGGATAGCTCAGGAGCTCCTGGAGTTCCTGCGCTTCCAGGGGCTCCATCTCCACGAGAATCTGCCGGGCTTCCACCGGATCCAAGCGAGCGAAGACGTCCGCGGCGTCGTCCGGTGCCATCGCCTCCAGGACATCGGCCGCTTCGGCAGAGCTGAGACGCTCGAGAATCTCCGCTGCGTCGCTCGGGTCGAGTTCGGCCAGCAACTCGCCGAACGCCTCGTCGCCGAGCACTTCGGCCAGCGCAGCCAGTTGGCTCGCCTCGATCGAACGAAGGAACTCGAGGAATCGATCGCGCTCCAACAGCTCCCAGAGCAGATCCTCGAGGATTTCCCGGTTCGCCCGACCGAGCCGCACGACGACTTCCGCGAAGACTCGCGGCTCGAGCCTGACCAGGAGTTCTCCGAACTCGTCCTCGCCGAGCAGCTCGACGAGCGCGACGAGCCTGGCCGGCTCGAGATCCTCGAGGATCGACGCGAGACGCCCTTCCTCGAGCCACTCCCTGAGCGATGCCCGCAGCGCATCGCGATCGTTGCGCTGGAGGGCGTCCTCGAGTACTGCGCGCACGTTCATCTCGGTCGCCATCCGACCCCCCTTCCCAACCGTTCCCGCGGACGAGCGACCCCGAAGCGCACGACCGACGAGAATACGGAGCCGTTCACGCACAGCGGAGCGCGGCGCGAATCGGCCAGGCCTGGCTTCGGAGCTGGGCCGCGGGATTCCCCGACGCACCAGCGACCCTCCGGTATCGCGGCAGGTGACTCCCGGCCGCCCCGGAGGGCCGCTGCACCTACGGGGTCAGGCAGGGAGCACGCGAGACGGACGACTCGGACTCGGCACGTCCACCGCTTCGACTATCCTCTCACCCACACGTCGACCCGATCCCGGGCGGCGTGACCATGCCCAGTCTACGCCGCCCGACGCGCTCTGACAATCCGAACGGTCCGTGCATCGAGCCGGGTCGAGCGCGTCCTGCGCAGCAGTTCGGTCCGTACGGGCACCCGAGGACGATGCACAATCATCCCGGGGAGTGCGGGGCTCCAGCCCAGCGAGGCGAGAAGGAGCACGATGGCGCGAAAGATCGGAACGTTCGACGCGATCGTCGTCGGTGCGCGGATCGCTGGCTCGTTGACGGCAGCGGGATTGGCAGCCAACGGTTGGCGCGTCCTGCTGCTCGACCGCGTCGACTTCCCGCGTACTACCGTCTCCACGCACCTGTTCTTCTCCGATACCCTTACCACCTTGCGTGCGTTCGCCCTCCTCGACCCGGTGCTGACCGTGCCGGCTCCGCGCATCCGCTGGCTCCGCTTTCCCTACGTCGAAGCACCCTTCCCGGAGCACGAGGGTTTCGATTTCGCCATCTGCATCCGACGCGAGATCCTGGACACGCTGCTGGTCGAGCGACTCCGGACGCGACCGGGCATCACCGTGCTGACGCGCGCCACGGTCGCGGGCGTCCTTCGCGAGGGCGATCGTGTCTCCGGCGTTGTCGTTCGCCGGGGCGGACACGAGTGGATCGCTACCGCGCCCCTGGTGATCGGGGCGGATGGCAGAAACTCGACGATCGCACGAGCCGTCGCCGCCCGTACGTACGATCGGGTGCCGGCACTCTTCGCGTGGTACTACACGTACTACGAGGGCATTCCGCTCGATCCGGAACCGGCGGCCCTGGCCGTCCGCGGAGCCTTCCCGGAAATCGGTGCCGACTACGCCGCAGCGTTCCTGTTCCCGGCCGACCATGGCCTGACGCTGGTCGGGTACGGAGTCGAGCACCGCGCCTTCCGTGCTTTCCGTCGCGACGTGCCGCGATACTTCGCCGAAGGGTTGTCCCGCATACCTGCCGTGCGCGATCGGATCGCCGCCGGTCGGCGCGTCGCTGCCATCCGCGGCACCGCGCAACTGCCGAACTTCTTCCGGATCGCGCACGGACCCGGTTGGGGGCTCGTCGGCGATGCCAGCTGCCACAAGGATCCGCATACCGTGCAAGGCATGGGCGACGCCGCCCGCAGCGCACGGATCCTGATCGAGGAACTGGCGAGGATCGATCCGTACTCGAGCGCATTGGAGGCAGCCCTCGCTCGCTACGACGAGCGCCGGGAACGCGATCTCCGCCCCATGTACGAGTTCACGACGTTCCGCTTGCGGCAACGGATTCCCGAGGATATCTGGGAACGCTTCGAAGCGCGGACGCGCGAGGATCCGGAACTCGCTGCGCTGCGCGTCGCAGCGATGGTGCACGCGATCGATCCCGCGATGGTTTACGCACCCGAACGCGTGCGGGAACTCGCGGCCGGCGCGCCAGCGAGACTCGCTGACCGGTAGTCCAGCAGAAGCATCGCTTATAGCTCGTCCAAGAAAGTCGAACAGGCTGCTTCCGATCGATCGGTTCGGGAGTATCATTGGTATGCGGCATCCGTCGCGTCGGTGGTGGCAGCCGAGCCACGAGACCGCCGTACGGCCGGTGCCCGAGTCTTCGACGCACGAGGTGGGTTGGTGCGATGCTGGAGATGCAGGATGCCCTCGAGCGCCTGACCGGTCTCAATCTCGGCTACATCCTGGAGTTGTACGAGGAGTATCGTCGCGACCCGCAGTCCGTGGATCCCGGCTGGCGCGTCTTCTTCGAGCAGTGGGGACCTCGCCTGCAGCGACTCGAAGCACCGCCGCCGGCCGCTGCGGTGACAGGGCCGGCGTTCGATTTTTCGAAGGTCGCCGCGACCGTACAACTCGCGCAGCGCATCCGGCACCGCGGACACCGGGCCGCGCAGCTGGATCCGCTCGGGAGCCTGCCACCCAACGATCCCGCACTCGACCCCGCCTATCACGGGCTGACGACGGAAGACTTGGCCCAGCTCCCGGCCGCATTGGTCGGCGGACCGGCGGCGCGGGACGCGCGCAACGCGCTCGAGGCGATCGAACGCCTGCGTCGGGTCTACTGCGGAACCATCGGCTACGACTACGGTCACATCCAGGACCTGTCTCTTATACACATCTGACGC
>JANZZC010000141.1 GCA_026419575.1 Thermomicrobium sp.
GACGTCGTCCCACGGGCCGACGGGCTCGTCTGGATCGGGACGACGGTCGAGCGCGGGCGCTGGGGGACGCGGCCGACGCCGCAGGGTCTCTGGCAGTGCATCGACACGGCACGACGCGTCGCGCCGGCCCTCCTGCAGGAGGAGCTCATGCTGGTCGGAGCCGGGTTGCGACCGGGGACGGCCGATGACCTGCCGGTGCTCGGTCGCCTACCCGCTTGGCGCAACCTGTGGGTCGCGACCGGTCATTTCCGCCTGGGCGTGATGCTCGCGCCGGTGACGGCCGACCTCATGGCCGAAGCGATCGAACAGGAGAGCGAGGAGCGGTTGCCCCCGGCCTTCTCCCCGGCGCGGTTCGCCAGCGAGACCCGGTCTGCCTGAACTCCCTCGAGTCCGAGAACCGCACGGTGCCATGGGAGCATTCCCGTGGCACCGTGTCCCGCGGGCGCGAGCCGGCACGGCTCAGTCGTCGGCCGTGAGTTGCTCGACGTCGATCTGCGCACGTTGCAGGCGACCGCTGTAATCGATGAAGATCGACTGCCACTCGGTGAAGACGTCGAGCGCTGCCTGCCCTGCCTCGCGGTGCCCGTTCCCGGTGGCCTTGGTGCCACCGAAGGGGAGATGGATCTCCGCACCGATAGTTCCCGCGTTGACGTAGAAGATGCCGGTGTGGACGTCCTCGATCGCCCGGAACGCCTTGTCGATGTCGCGCGTGAAGATGGAAGCCGAGAGGCCGTAGCGGACCCCGTTGCAGACCGCGATCGCTTCCTCCAGGCTCCGCACCCGGATCAACGCGGTGACCGGCCCGAAGATCTCCTCCTGCGCGATGCGCATGTCCGGGCGCACGTCGATGAAGACGGTCGGCTGGTGGAAGTGACCGCGGGCGAGTTCGCCCTCGCGCGCGATGTCGCCACCGGTGAGCACCTGCGCCCCTTCCTGGATCCCGATCTCGACGTAGCGATGGACGCGCTCCAGCTGACTCTCGCTGACGAGCGGCCCGACGTCAGTCGACGGATCGAGCCCGTTGCCCAGCTTGAGGCGGCTGACCCGAGCGTCGAGTTGGTCGGCGAGCTCCCGGAAAACCGCCTCGTGGACGATGACGCGGCTGGCCGCGGTGCAACGCTGTCCGGACGTGCCGAACGCGCTCCAGACGATCCCGTCGAGCGCCAGACGCAGGTCGGCGTCGTCCATCACGATGATCGCGTTCTTCCCGCCCATCTCGAGCGAGACACGCTTGCCGAGTCGAGCGCACTCGACCGCGACCTGCTGGCCCACCTCGTTCGAGCCGGTGAAGGAGATCAGCGCGACATCCGGATGCTGGACGAGCGCCGTGCCGACCGTATCGCCGGTACCGAGGACGAGGTTGAGCACCCCGGGTGGGAGCCCGGCTTCCTCGAAGAGCTGGACGAGCCGGACGGCCGACCGCGCCGTGTAGCTGGCCGGCTTGAAGACGACGGTGTTCCCGCAGATCAGCGCTGGCATGATCTTCCAGGCTGGGATCGCCAGCGGGAAGTTCCAGGGCGTGATGAGCCCCACCACGCCGATCGGTCGACGCTGGGTCATGTTCCACTTGTGCGGGAGCTCGGAGGGAGTCGTCTGCCCCCAGAGGCGACGGCCTTCACCGGCCATGTAGAAGGTCATGTCGATCGCTTCCTGCACGTCGCCGCGCGCCTCGGTGAGCACCTTGCCCATCTCTTCCGTCATCTCGCGGGCGAGCTGCTCCTTGCGCTCGACGAGCAGCTGCCCGACGCGGAACAGGATCTCGCCCCGCTTGGGCGCCGGAAGCTTGCGCCAGCGGTCGAACGCAGCTTTGGCCGCCTCCACCGCCGCCGCGACGTCCTCCGGGCCGCTCTTGGCGTAGGTACCGATGAGCTCGCCGGTCGCCGGATTGCGCCGCTCGTACGTGGCGCCGCTCTTGGCGTCGACCCATTTCCCGTCGATGTAGTTCTTGAAGTCGGCCATGGCTGGCTCCTTCCGTCGTCCGCGCGTCCCCGATCCGGCACGAGTCTACTGCAGCCTAAGCTATACTGCGCTGCGACGTCGAGTGCGAACCTGCCTCGGGGCGAAGGAGCGGAGCCGAACGGTGATCGACCAGGAACTCTCGACGCGCATCCGGCAGCGGTCCCGGCAGTCGGGGATCTGGCTCGGGCTCGCGATGGGCCTAGCGATCTTCATCGCGCTGACCGGATTCATCTGGCTGTATGCGCGCCTCGCGCCGGTCTTCAGCGATTTCGTCTCGCGTCTGCCGGCAGCGACGCCGACGGCCACCGTGACGGTCACGCCGGAACGCACGCCGCTCGCTTCCGGCAGCGCCGCCCGCACGCCGACACCGCCAGCTACTCCAGCGACGACACCGACGTTGGCCTGGGAACCGACGCACCGGGTCGCCCAGGGAGCGCGCGTCAACTTCCGGGCCGGCCCGGGTACCCAGTACGACGTCGTGGCGACGCTCGATCCCGGCACCGAGCTGCGCTTCCTCGGCGAACAGGAGCAAGTGGGGAACGCGACGTGGCTCCACCTGGAGCTCCCCGACGGGCGCGACGGGTGGATCCGCACGGTCGACCTCGAGCTGATCCGCCGCTAGGCTCGGGTGTGGTACGATCGACAGAAAGCGTGAGCGAGCCGGGAGGCGAGGATGCAGCGGGTGACGATCGTCGGTTTGGGGCTGATCGGCGCATCGATCGGCCTCGGGCTCCGCAGATGGGCGCAGGAGCAGGGCCAGCGCGGTGCCTTGGAGGTCGTCGGGTTCGATATCGAGCTCCTGCACCAGAACGAGGCGAAGCGGATCAAGGCGGTCGATCGGACGACCTGGAGCCTCGCCGAGGCGCTCCGCGACGCCGATCTCATCGTCGTGGCCACGCCCCCCTCGGCGGTGCCCGAGGTCTTCGACGCGATCGCCGAGCACGCCCCCGACGGCGCCATCGTCACCGATACCTGCAGCACCAAGGCAGCGGTGCTGCGCTGGGCCGAGGAGCGCTTGCCGCCGCGCGTGCACTTCGTCGGCGGACACCCGATGGCGGGGAAGACCCAGAGCATCGAGGGTGCCGACGCCGATCTCTTCCGCGGCGCGGTCTGGGTGGTGACGCCGTCCTTGCGGGCGAGCCGGGAGGCGATCGAGACGGTGCTCGGTCTCGTCCAGCTCCTCGGCGCCGAGCCGCGTTTCCTCGACCCGGACGAGCACGACTCCTACGTGGCGGCCATCAGCCACGTGCCGTTCCTGCTCTCGGTCGCCCTCGTCCGCACAACGAGCGGCGACGCCGCCTGGCGCGAGATGCGCTACCTGGCGGCCGGCGGCTACCGCGACACCACCCGGCTGGCGACCGGCAGCCCGCGCATGTACCGAGACATCTGCGCGACGAACGCGAACGCGATCGTCCGTTGGCTCGATGCGACGCTCGCCGAGTTGACGGCGCTGCGCGACCTGATCGCCGACGGTTCGGAGGAAGCGTTGGGACGACTCCAGGAGCGCTTCGAGCAGGCGCGCGACGCCCGCCTGGAGTGGGCGACGATGGAGCGCCGGCCGGGCGAACTCCAGCACGACACCGCCGGAGAGCTCGCACAGCTCTCGGCCGGCCAGCACCTGCAGCAGCTCTTCCTCGGTGGGCTCATGGCGCGCCGACGCCCGCGCGAGCGCGACCAGGAGAAGCGACGCTAGGGCAGGATCCGCCACTCGTCGGGGAGCCGGTAGGAGTACAGGAGCCGAGTCGGTTCGCCGCCGCGCCGGATGCGCCCACGGTCCTGACGCAGCAGTTCCCCGTAGCGGTTCACCAGCTGGACGATCCGCCGCGCTTCCAAGTTGTAGAGGACGAGCCCGACGCCGACCGGCTGCAGGCTGAGCGTGCGCGTCAGTTCGTCGACGACGCGGAAGGGCGGCATGCGCTCGGGACTGACGGCGCGTGCGACGGCGCGGAAGGCCGCCGGGTTGTCCGGCGTGTTGTGCTCGTCGAAGATGGCCAGCCCGGCGCGGACGCTGGCGACGAAGTCGCTGTCGTAGGGTGCAGCGAAGTCGAGGAGCTCCTCGAGGCTGCGCGGGTCGCGGCTGCAGGCAGCGGTCAGCATCTTGATGGCGTGACCGGGGCCGAGAAAGCTCACCGTGCCGTCCCGGTCGACGACGGTCAAACGAACGGTATCCACGCGAAGCACCCCTGTCCGAGAGATCGAGCGGCGCGCCTGCTCGCTCCCGCCAGTGCAGCGGAAGGGCTGGACGCCTTGGGGCACGCCGGTCGGCAACTGTACCATATATGGCGAGAGGTCGGGATCCACGCGATGACCGACGACCAGCCGCACGAGCGCTATCACCGGCAGATCCTCCTTCCCTCGATCGGTCGGAGCGGACAGGAGCGGTTGCGCCGAGGCCGGGTCTGCGTCCTCGGCGTCGGCGCCTTGGGCAGCCAGGTCGCGCAGCTCCTGGCGCGCGCCGGCGTCGGCTTCCTGCGCCTCGTCGACCGCGACGTCGTCGACTGGACGAACCTCCAGCGACAGGTGCTCTACGAGGAAGCCGACGTCGAGGCCGGCCTGCCCAAGGCGGTGGCCGCGGCCCGGGCGCTGGCGCGGATCAACCGGGAAGTCAGCGTCGAACCGGTGGTCCAGGACGTCGACGCGGCATCGATCCTGCCGCTCCTCCAGGACGTCGCTATCGTCGTGGACGGGAGCGACAACTTCGAGCTGCGCTATCTCCTCAACGATGCCGCGCTCGAACTGGGAACACCGTGGGTCTACGGCGGTGCGGTCGGCACGCTGGGGACCACGGCGACGATCCTGCCCGGCGAGACGGCCTGCCTGCGTTGCCTCTTTCCCGATCCGCCGCCGCCGGGCATCGCTCCCACCTGCGACACGGCCGGAGTCCTGGGACCGGCCGCAGCGCTCGTCGGTGCGCTCCAGGCCGCCGAGGTGCTCAAGCTGCTCGTCGGCGATCGGGAGAACCTCAACCGCTCGCTCGTGACGATCGACCTCTGGTCGCTGGAGCTCGCCCGCATCCCCGCGGTGCGGCGACCGGACTGCCCGGCGTGCGGGCTGGGCGAGCGGCGCTTCCTGCGCGCGCGAGCGCCCAGCCGCACCGTCCAGCTCTGCGGCCGCGACGCGGTCCAGGTCTCGGTCTCCCCCCGGCAGGAACTCGACCTCGCGGCGCTGGCGACGCGGCTCGCCGCGCTCGGCAGCGTGCTGCATAACCCGTACCTGATACGATTCACGGTGGACGGTTATGAGTTGACCGTCTTCCGCGATGGCCGGGCGATCGTCCGGGGGACGACCGATCCAGCCCTCGCCCGTTCCCTCTATGCGCGGTACGTCGGGATGTGAGCATCGTGGTGCGCTACTTTGACAACGCGACGACCAGTTGGCCGAAACCGGAGCCGGTGCTGCGGACGCTCGCTCGCTTCCTGGAGGGAGCGAGCGGGGCACCGCGCCGACCCGGACATCGCCTGGCCCAGCTGACCTGGGAGGCGGTCGAGCGGGCGCGGGCGCGGCTCGCGGCGCTCTTCGGCGTGCACGATCCACGTCGCGTCGTGTTCACGACGAGCGGGACCGACGCGCTCAACTTGGCCATCAAAGGCCTGCTTGGCTCGGGCGACCACGCGGTGACGACGGTCCTCGAGCATGCCGCCGTGCGGCGGCCGCTGCGTGCGCTCGAGATGGTCGGCGTCTCGACGACAGTCGTCCGCGTCGACCCCCGCGGGATCGTCGATCCGGACGACGTGGAGCGGGCGTTCCGCCCCAACACGCGACTGGTGGTCGTGAGTCACGCCTCGGCGGTCACGGGAACGGTGCAACCGGTGCGGGAGATCGCGGAACGGGCGCACGCCCACGGGGTCCTGGTGCTGGTCGACGCCGGTCAGACGGCCGGGGTCCTACCGTTCACGCTCGAGGAGCTGGATGCCGACCTCGTCGCGCTGAGCGGCCACAAGTGGCTGCTCGGGCCACCCGGCACCGGCGCGCTCCTGCTCGGCCCGCGGCTGGAACTCTCGGAGCTCACGCCGCTGCGCGAGGGCGCGACGGCGAGCGAACTCGCCGAGGGGACGCGCCCGTGGTCGCTGCCCGAGCGCTATGAGGCGGGGACCCCGAACAGCGTGGGCATCGCGGCCCTGGGCGCTGCGCTCGAGTGGCGCGCTGCGGTCGGTCCGGAAGCGCTCGCCGAGCGCCTGCAGCAGCTCACCTTCCGGCTGCTGCGGGGTCTGGCGCGGATACCCGGCGTCGAACTCCTCGGCGGGTGCGAGCACGCCGGCCGGGTGCCGATCGTCTCCTGCCTGGTGCAGGGTTGGCGGCCGCAGGAGTTGAGCGACGCGTTGGAGCGCTGCTACGGTATCCTGTGCGCCGCAGGGTTCCACGGTGCAGCCGACGCCTGCCGTGCGCTCGGCGCGTTCCCCTACGGGACGGTGCGGCTCTCGCCCGGTTGGAGCACGAGCGAGGAGGACGTGGACCGCGTCGTCGAGGCGATCGCCGAGCTCGCCCGGCAGCCCGGACGGGTGGACTGAGGAGGGCGACCATGCCGAAGGAGCAACGCTCGTCGCGCCTCGAAGAGCAGATCCTGGAGATCCTGGAGAAGGCCGAGCGCGAACCGGGCTGGCGTCGGCTCCTGCGTCGCCTGCGGCGACCGCGCCCGTGGACGTGGCGTCGGCGTCCCCGCTGGCCGCACCGCTCGCTTCCGCAGAACACGGCGCTCCTCGCGGCAGCCTTTCTCCTGGCGTTGCTCGCGGTGGTGATCCGCGACTGGTCGCGTACCCTGGCGCTCCTGCTGGCCATCCTGAGTCTCCTCGCCTTCTTCACCCCGGTCGTCCGGCAACTGAAGGGTGGCGGTGGTTGGTCTCCGGATCGGCCACGGCGCTGGCGCGGCCGCGACATCGACCTCCCGCCGCCGCGACGAGGCGTCACCGGCTGGCTCCGCTACCAGTGGTGGCGCATCCGCCAGCGACGGTGAGGGAGTCCCGACCAGCGGACCGCGCCCCGCGCATCGTCGCGCGCCCGCGCCGGCGGACCGGGCCTCAAGGCAGCCGGACGATCCACCCCGCGCCGCGACGAGGCTGCGACGACCGGTCATCCACCGGCACCGTCAGCGGTGCCAGCTCGCTCGGTCGCCGATGCACGGACTCCCCCGCAGGACTCGACCAGCCGAGCGTGCCTCCACGCTCCGGCGCGAGACGATCGAGACCGCAGGCGCGGAGGTCGCCCCGATGCGGCCCGCTCCCGCGTCGGGCGACCCGCGACGCTGCGCTGCGCCGGCAGCCGGGCATGGCGCGCCCAGTGCTGGCGAGCCGTGCCCCGCTCGCCCGTAGGAGCGACGCGGGGAACGGCGGCACGCACCGCCCTCCCGGCACCGGATCGGTCCCAGGCGGCCACGGTACCATCGCCTGCCTGAGCGCCCTCCCCGGCAGGACCAGCATCGTTCCCGCGGAAAGGGGCACGCCCGCGTCACCCTTCAGGCCCGACCGAGCCAGCGGTCGCGCACCGCGTCGCCCGGACCACCGGAGACGCCCGCGGCACACCGCCCCGGGCGGCTCGGTGCCGCGCCGCAGCGGGCGAGGACCGCGCCCGCTGTCGTTCTCGTCAGGGCCGGGCGCGCCTGCTCCGGCCGGTCCGGAAGGCCCGAAATCGCCCACCTCGGCGATCGGTGGCCGTCACCCGTCCCGGACCGACGCGTCCCGCGGACCGCGCCGGCGGCGCGGATCGGCGACGCCTGCCTCGGCCCGACAGCAGGACCACCGCGGCGCCACTGCCGCGACCCCGAAGCGAGCCGCTCCGTATACTGGACGTAGCGTCGTCCCGGGCGGCGCATCGGAGGTCGATCGGCCAATGAGTCTCCTCGCCACCGCGCTCCGCGGCCACGAACGGCACGCGAACTTCCGCAACCTCGACTGGGCGATGCTGGTCACGGCCCTCGTCCTCTGCGGCTTCGGCCTCGTCGCCATCTGGAGCGCCGACGGCGCTGGTCCGATCGCGCTCGGGAGCCCCGTCGTCCGCCAGGCGATCGCGATCGTCCTCGGGCTCGGCCTGATGGCGGCGGCGAGCTGGGTCGACCCGCGCTTCGTCAAGGCGTTGGCCTGGGCCGTGTACGGCATCGCGCTGGTCGGGCTCGTCGCGGTCGACCTCGTCGGGGTGACGATCGGCGGAGCGCGCCGGTGGATCGACGTCGGACCGATCACGATCCAGCCGTCGGAGCCGGCCAAGCTCGCCGTCCTCGTCGCGCTGGCGGCCTTCGTCGCCGACCGCGGTCCGGAGATGCGCCGCTTCGTCAACTTCGTCCTCGGCGGCCTGATCGTCCTCGTGCCGATGGCGCTCGTCTACCAACAACCCGACCTCGGTACCGCCGGTTGCTTCGCGGCGCTCTGGCTCGCCGTGATGCTGGTGAGTCCGGTCCGGCGCCTGCACCTCTTCGCGGTCTTCGCCGCCGCACCGCTCGTGGCCGTCTTCGCCTGGCACTTCGTGCTGCACGACTACATGCGCGAGCGCCTCCTCGTCTCGTACCAGCCGGAGCGTGACTACTTCGGGGAGGGATTCAACATCATCCAGGCCCAGATCGCGATCGGCACCGGCGGGCTCTTCGGCAACGGGCTGGCCGGGAGCCTGCAGAGCCAGCTCGGACTCCTGCGCGTGCGCCACACCGACTTCATCTTCGCGCACGCCATGGGGATGGTCGGCTTCGTGGGCGGTGCGGCGCTGATCGCCGCCTACCTCTTGCTCCTCTGGCGGACCAGTCGCGTCGCCCTCCTCGTCAACGACCTCTTCGGCCGGGCGCTGGCGACCGGCATCACCGGGCTCCTCTTCTTCCAGGCGTTCGTTAACATGGGGATGAACGTCGGGCTCCTGCCGGTGACCGGCGTGCCCCTCCCGTTCATCAGCCTCGGCGGCAGCGCCATCTGGACCCAGTTCGCCGCGCTCGGGCTCCTCCAGGCGCTCTTGACGCACCGGCGACGGACCGCGTTCGGGCGCGATTGAACCGACCGGCGTGTCGGTCGCGCCCGACGGTCCGCACGGGCGGGGCCGGCCGCGGAGCCGTGGTATCCTCGACCTGACCGAACCGGAACGGTGGTGCCTGCGCGCATGACGTCGACCCTCACCGACACCCGCACCCTCGCGGCGGCACCGCAGCCCCGCGACGCACCCTGGGGACTCTATGTCCACGTCCCCTTCTGTCGGCGCATCTGCCCGTACTGCGACTTTAACGTGTACGCCCGGCAAGAGGCGCTCGTCCCGGCCTACCTCGCGGCCGTCGCGCGCGAGCTGGCGCTCGTCGCCGAGCGCTGGGGCCGCGGACCCGTCGCGACGATCTACCTGGGGGGCGGCACCCCCTCGCTCCTCGAGCCGGCCCAGGTGGCGGCGCTGCTCGACGCCATCGCCGGGACGTTCGCCGTGCTGCCGGGCGCCGAGGTCACGCTGGAAGCCAACCCGGAGACCGTCGATCGGGCCAAGCTGGCCGGCTACCGGGCCGCCGGCGTCGACCGCCTCAGCATCGGTGTCCAGACGCTCGCGCCGCACGGCCTCAAGGTGCTCGGGCGCGCGCACCGGCCGGAAACCCCCGAGCAGGCGTTCCGGGCAGCCCGCGCCGCCGGGTTCGCCAACGTCAACCTCGACCTGATCTACGGCTGGCCGGGCCAGACGCGCGAGGACTGGTCGCGCGACCTCGCCACGGTGCTCGCCTGGGAACCGGAGCACCTCTCGCTCTACGCCCTCACGATCGAGCCGGGCACCCCGTACGAGCGGGGCGTCCGGCGGGGCGTCCTGCGGCCGCTCGACGACGATACTGTGGCTGAGCTGGCGGAGACCGCGAGCGAGACGCTGGCGGCGCACGGCTACGAGCAGTACGAGCTCTCCAACTGGGCGCGCGGCCGGGCCTACCGTTCGCGGCACAACCAGATCTACTGGCGCAACGGCTGGTACGTCGGCGCCGGGGCGGGGGCGCACGGCTACCTCGGCGGCGTCCGCACCGTGAACGAGCGGCTGCCGGCCAGCTACATCGAGCGGGTCGAGCGCGGCGAACTCCCGGTCGTCGCAGCGGAGCCGATCGACCGGCGGACGGAGATCGTCGAGACGATGATCCTGGGGCTGCGCCTGGTCACCGACGGCATCTCGGCGACGGCGTTCCGCGCGCGGCACGGCGCGGAGCTCGCCGCGCTCTACGGCGACGTCCTCGACGAGCTAGTCGCCCTCGGACTCGTCGAGTGGGACGGCGAGACGCTGCGGTTGAGCCGGCGCGGGCTGCTCCTGGCCAACGAGGTCGCGCTCCGCTTCCTCGAGCCGCGTGGTACACTGGGGTAATTAATATCGACCGCGCGAGCGGAGGCGGGCGGCGTGGAACGGGTGATCGCGGTCGCGAACCAGAAGGGTGGCGTCGGCAAGACCACGACCGCTGTCCAGCTCGCCGCCTACCTGGCGCAGGGTGGATACCGGACGCTCCTGGTCGACCTCGACCCGCAAGCGAACGCGACGAGCAGTCTCGGCGTCGACCGCCGCGCCCTCGAGGCCACGGTCTACGAGGCCCTCCTCGACCCGGCGGAGAGCGACGGCGCCCTGTTGGCCGCTGTCCGGCCGGGGCTCGACCTGCTCCCATCGTCGGGCGTCCTGGCCGGCGCCGAGGTGGAGCTCGTGGCGGCGAGCCGGCGCGAGTACCGGCTGCGCGACGTCCTGGAGCGCCTGGCACCGCGCTATGCGGTCGTCCTCGTCGACTGCCCACCGTCGCTCGGCCTCCTCACGGTCAACGCGCTGGCGGCGGCCCGTTCCGTGCTCGTCCCCATCCAGTGCGAGTACCTTCCCCTGGAGGGGCTGGCGCAGCTCGTCACGACACTCGACCTCGTCAAGCGGCGGCTCAACCCGTCGCTCGACGTGCTCGGCGTCGTCCTGACGATGTTCGACGCCCGCACGCGGCTCGCGCTGGAGGTCGTCAAGGAGGTCCGCCGGGCCTTCGGCGCGCGGGTCTTTCGGACGGTGATCCCGCGGACGGTGCGCCTGGCCGAGGCGCCGAGCCACGGCCAGACGATCTTCGAGTACGACCCGGCGTCCCGGGCCGCCCAGGCGTACCGCGAGCTCGGGCGGGAACTGGTCGAGCGACTGGGGCTGCCGGCCGCGAGCGAGCCGGTCGAGACCACGCGCGGCGCACGCTGAACGAAAGGACGCGCATCCTGGGGGGTGACAGGCGATGACCGTAACGTCCGATCCGGTACCGGCCACGTCGACCAAGATCCCGACCCTCGAAGAAGTCGTCGCCGAGAAACTGGTCGGCATCGGGCTCACCTTCGACGACGTGCTCCTTGTCCCCGCCGAATCGTCCGTGTTGCCGAAGGACGTCGACACGCGGACGCGGCTGACCCGGAACATCGAGCTCAACATCCCGATCGTCTCGGCCGCCATGGACACGGTGACCGAGGCGCGCATGGCGATCGCGCTGGCCCGTGAGGGCGGCATCGGGATCATCCACCGCAACCTCTCGATCGAAGAGCAGGTGGCCGAGGTGGACAAGGTCAAGCGCTCCGAGTCGGGGATGATCGTCGAACCGGTCACCTTGCGGCCGACCGACAAGGTGCGGGACGCCCTGGCGGTGATGGAGCGCTACCACATCTCCGGCGTCCCCATCACCGACGAGCGCGGGCGGCTGGTCGGCATCCTCACCAACCGCGACCTCCGCTTCGAGGACGACCTCGACCAGCCGGTGACCAACCTGATGACCAAGGAGAACCTGATCACCGCACCGGTCGGCACGACGCTCGACGAGGCGCGCGAGATCCTGCACAAGTACAAGATCGAGAAGCTCCCGGTCGTCGACGAGCACGGCATCCTCAAAGGGCTGATCACGGTCAAGGACATCCAGAAGCGGATCCAGTACCCGAACGCGACCAAGGACGCGCAGGGGCGGCTGCGCGTCGGCGCGGCGATCGGCGTGGGGCCGGACGCGCTCGAGCGGGCAGCGGCGCTGGTCGAGGAAGGGGTCGACGTCCTGGTCGTCGATACGGCGCACGGGCACGCGCGGGCGGTCATCGAGATGGTGCGGGCGATCAAGGCGCGCTGGGACGTCGACGTGGTGGCGGGGAACATCGCGACCGGCGAGGCGGCCCGGGCGCTCATCGAAGCGGGCGCCGACGCGGTCAAAGTCGGCGTCGGCCCGGGCTCGATCTGCACGACGCGGGTGGTCGCCGGGGTCGGCGTCCCGCAGATCACGGCGATCATGGACGTGGCCCGCGTGGCGCGCGCCTACGGCGTGCCGGTGATCGCCGACGGCGGCATCCAGTACTCCGGCGACATCGCCAAGGCGATCGCGGCCGGCGCCGACTCGGTCATGCTGGGGAGCCTGCTCGCCGGGGTCGACGAGAGCCCGGGCGAGGTGATCCTCTACCAGGGCGAGCGCTTCAAGGAATACCGCGGCATGGGCTCGATCGGCGCGATGAAGGCGCGCTCCTTCAGCAAGGACCGCTACTTCCAGCAGGAGGTCGACAGCATCGCCAAGCTGGTGCCGGAAGGGATCGAGGGGCGCGTCCCCTACAAGGGGCCGCTGGCCAACGTCGTCTACCAGCTCGTCGGCGGCCTGCGGGCGGCGATGGGATACTGCGGCGCCCGGACGATCCGCGAGCTCCAGGAGAAGGCGCGCTTCATCCAGATGACGAGCGCCGGGCTGCGCGAGTCGCACCCGCACGACGTCATCATCACCAAGGAGGCCCCCAACTACCGGCTAACGCACTGAGCGGCGCTCGAAGCGGCGGCGGGGCGGTCGGCTCGTGACCGACTGCCCCGCTGGTCGTCTCGGCGCGCCTCAGCGGGCGTGCGTCGGGATTTCCGGGTGCCGCTGCCCGTCCCAGCTGATGCCCCAGAAGTGCCAGCGGAATTCGCGTTCGAGTTCGATGAGCTCCGCCGAGATCGCCGTCGGGTTCGGTCGTCCCTGGCTGTCGAACCACTGGCGGAGCGGCCGCGGGCCGGTCACCGAAGTAGCGTGGGCCGGGAACTCCGGGTGCGGCTGGCCGTCCCACGAGATACCGAAGAGGTGCCAATCGAAGCCCTCGACCAGCGTGCGCAGCGTCCGCGCCACGACGTCGGCCTTCATCCGGCCGTCGGCGGTGAACCAGGGGCTCTCGGCCGGGTCGGACGAGACGACGAAGCCCCACACCATGGTGAGCGTGCGACCGGCCGTGTCGCGGGCCGTCGCCGTCACCCCGTAGGTCCCCGGGCCGAGCGGACGGACCGCGTAGACGAACCAGGTGCGGTCGTCCTCCCGCGTGATCTCGACCGGGAGCGGCTGGCCGTTTAGCCGCAGCTCGACGCTCGCCAGCGGATCGGCGGTCGACGTCACCTCGACCGAGAGCATGACCGGATCGGTCGGCGGGAGCGTCGCGAAGTGCATCGGCGAGCGGGTCACGAAGCGGAGCGTGGCGGCGGCGTCGGCGTGCGTCGGCATCTCCGGGTGGTAGAAGCCATCCCAGGAGATGCCGAAGAAGTGCCAGCGGAAGGCCTCGCTCAGCGCCCGGAGCGAGGCCTCGATCTGGGCGCGGCGCGGGGTGCCGTCGGCGGTGAACCACCAGCCGTCCCTCGGGTTCGTCGAGACGACGAACTGCCACTGCACGGTGAAGGAGCGGCCGAGCTCGTCGGTCGCGGTGGCGCGCACGGTGAAGAGACCGGGCTGGAGCTGCTGTTGCACGGCGACCGTCCGCTCCGTGCGGTCACCGCCGAGCTGGACCGGCAGCTCCCGATCGCCGAGCCAGAGGCGGACCGAGCGGACGCCCTGCTCGCTGGTCGCGGTGAGGCCGATCGTCACCGTCCCCGGCGCGACGGTCGTCCAGGGCGCCGGCGTGAGGTGGGAGAACACCGGCCCGGCGGTGACGCCACCGCCGCGGGAGGCGGTCACGCCGGTCGCCTCGAAGTCCCAGAAGACGGTGAGCGAGCGCGAGGCGAAGAGGAGCGCGTCGACCGCTCCCTGCCAGCCGGCCCAGCCGGAGCCGAGGCAACCGGCTCCGATGCCCAGCCCGCCTTGGCCGCTTTCCGGCACGGCCAGGCGCGCGCCCGGGAAGGCCGCGAGGTAGCGGGCGAGCGGCCCCGGCGACGCGCGCAGGAGCCCGCCGAGCCCGCGCTGGGACCACCAGCGCCCGCTCGCCGCTTCCCACTCCTGCCAGGTGACCGGGGCGACCGTGCCGTTCAGTTCCGGCTGGTAGACGAGCCGGTCGTCGGCGACGCCGTTCCCGTCGAGGTCGACGTCGAGGAAGACGTGCGGGGCCACCGCTCCGCCGCGCACCACGAAGGTCCAGTAGCGGAGTTCCTCCAGATCGGCCAGGGCCACCCCCGCCACCTCGCGCTGGACGAGCTGCGACCAGATGCGTCCCTCGTTGACGGCGGCGACCGAGATCTGGAGGCTGCCCGTGCCGTGCGGCGGGACTGCCGGGCCGGGGACGAAGTCCTGCTCGGCGAAGCCGCCGTCGCTGCCGCAGGCCTCGACGTTGCCGCTCCAGCCGGCCAGCTCCGGCTGCGCCGCTGCCGGCAGCGCCGGCACGGCGAGCGCGAGGAGCCAGGCCAGGACCCACAGTCGGAACCGGAGACGACGGTCGCGCAGCGATCGCATGGAGCCCCCTTCCCTTCCCCGGGCGCGGTGCCTGTGGGCCGCACCCGGCCTGTCGCACGGGTCCACCGCTAGCCTAGCCGACCGCCCGCGGCGGCGCAAGCGCCGCCCCTTGCCGGTATCGCGATATCGCGATATCCTTATCGTGCGTGCCGGAACGGCACGGACGGAGGTGAGAACCATGCGCGGACTCGAACGGTTCCTGCGGATCCTGCGGCGGCGCGAGGCGCCGGTCACCGACGCGACCTTCGCCGCCTACTACAGCCTGCTGGTCAGCGAGGTCGGCAGCGGCGCCCCGACGATCGACGAGGCGCGCCGCGACTTCGAGGCGGTTCGTCGCGTCATCGACCGCGCCTTCGTCGCCTGACACCTTGCCACGCCGCCTCCCCTCGTCGATACTGAGAGCGACCGGCCCGATGGGGGAGGCGCGCGTGCCGTACCTTGACCGCCGACGACTCGTCGAACTGCTCCTGCGCGACCTCGACCGCCAGGTCGAGCAGCACCCGGAACTCCGCTCCTTCGCCGAGCGGGTCGCCGAGACGATCCTGGCCGCGCTCGCCGAGCACGAACGTCGGCTCCACGAGGTCCCGGCCGAGTTCGGAGAAGAGGAGCGGGACGGATGAGCCAGCTCCAGCCGCCGGTCCGCTTCGGGATCGGGACCGGCAACCGCCGACCTTTCCAGGAGCTCCTCGCCCAGTGGCAGTGGATCGAGTCGCTCGGCTTCGATACCGCCTGGGTGGTCGACCACTTCATGGCGGCCGACGACGAGGACACCCCCTACTTCGAAGCCTGGTCGCTCGTCGCCGCGCTCGGCGTCCGAACCGAACGGCTCCGCTTCGGCGTCCTCGTCAGCGGCAACACCTACCGGAACCCCGGGCTCCTCGCCAAGATGGCGGTCACCATCGACCACGCCACCGGCGGGCGCGTCGAGCTCGGCATCGGCGCCGGCTGGTGGGAGCGCGAGCACCGGGCCTACTCCTTCCCCTTCCCGAGCGCCGCCGACCGGATCGCCATGCTCGAGGAAGCGATCCAGGTCATCGACCGGCTGCAGCGCGAGCGGCGGGTCACCTTCCACGGGCGCTTCTACCGGTTCGAGGACGCCCCCTTCGAGCCCAAGCCGCTCCAGCGGCCGCGCATCCCGCTCGTCGTCGGCGCCTTCAAGCCGCGCATGCTCCGGCTGGCAGCCCGCTACGCCGACATCTGGAACACCCGCGGCGAGCCGGACGAGGTCGGCCCGCTCGCCGAGTTCGTCCGCCGGGCGGCCCGCGAGGCGGGGCGCGATCCGGCGTCGCTCCGCTGCTCGGTCTTCACCTGGCGCCCGCCGTTCGAGAGCGTCGAGCAGTTCCGCCGCGTCGCCGTCGCCTACCTCGAGCGGGGGTTCACCGACCTCGTCTTCCCGATGCCCCCCGAGCCGCAGTGGCCGGTGCTGGAACGCTGCGCCCGCGAGGCGCTCCCCGAACTCCGGGAGCGCGCGGCGCGCGGCGCGTTCACCCGTTGACGACGCGGAACGATCCGGAGGTGCACCCGATGACCCTGGTCGCCGAACGCTGGGAACAGGCGATGACACCCGACGAGTACCTCGCCTCGCTGCAGCAGTACCGCGAGGAGTTCGCGGCGAACATCGCCCGGACGCGCGTGATGCCGGGCGACTGGGCCCTCTTCGGCCAGGAGCCACTGGCGATCCTCGTCGTCACCGAGGACTGGTGCCCCGACTCGGTCCAGTTCGTCCCCATGGTGATCGCGCTCGCCCAGCGAGTCCCGACGGTCGAGGTGCGCATCCTCCGCCGCAGCGAGCACCAGGACCTCGCTGACCGCTACCGGCGGCCGGACGGCTCGCAGGCGATCCCGACCTTCGTCGTGCTCGACGCCGACCTCCAGGAGCTCGGCGTCCTGATCGAGCGTCCGGCGCGGGCCGACGAGGAGCTGCGCGAGGCGCTCGCCGCCTTCGCCCGCGAGCATCCGGAACTGGCCGGGGTCGACCGCCCCTGGGCGGAGATTCCGCCGGAGCCCCGCCTGGCCGTCCGCGCCTTCCTGCACGGATGGCGCGCGCAGCAGTTCGACCGCTGGACCCGGTATCTCTTCGAGGACCTCGCCGAGATCGCCAAGACCGCGCGCACGCGGACCGGCTGACCCGGCGAGCCGCAGGGAAGAAGGACGAAAGCATGCAGCACGAGGAACATCCCGGGATCTTCCGAACGACCTACCGGCGACCGGGCGGCAACGTCCCCGAGGAAGCGACCGCCGCCGCGGGCGTCCAGGTCGATCGGGTCGAGGGGGAAACAGTCGTCGTCCAGGGCAGCCGGGTCGGCCAGCTCAGCGGGCAGCGCGTCCAGCTGGAGCGGACCGCGGCCGGCCACCTCGAGGCGCGCAGCGCGCAGGTCGACCGCAGCGCCGTCCGCCACCTCGAGGCCGAGCGCGCCGTCGCCTTGCGCAGCGCGGTGCTCCTGGCCCGCGTGCGGGAACTGCGCGCCTCCCGCGCCCGCATCGGCGTCCTCCAGGCCGACCGGGTCGAGCTCGAGCAGGGGACGGTGGGGCTCGCGCTCGTCCGCGAGTTCGCCGGACCGGCCTTCCTGCGCGCCCCGTTCGGATTCCTCCTCGCCTTCCTCGCCGGCCTCCTGGCCGGTCTCGTCGTCGCCTCGGCGACCCGTCCGCAGCGGAGGTGAGCCATGGCCAAGCTCCGTCTCGTCCGCTTCCTGGCGAGCAGCGCGCTCGGCATCGCGGCCGGCGCCGCCGTCGCGGCCTTCCTCTCCTCGGAACGCTGCCGCCGCCTCGAGGCGACGCTCCGCGCGCGCTGGCAGCACGCCCGGCGAGCGGCCAACGCCGAGGCCGCGCGCACCGAGCAGGAACTCTGGGCCCGCTTCCGCCAGCTCGTCGGGCTCCCGTCGCAGGACGGGCTCCCGACCGACTTCAGTGCGCCGCCTCGCTGAGCACGGCGTAGGCCCGCACCGGGACCGCCGAACCGGCCCGGACGGGGATCGGTGCAGCATGGAAACGGAAGCGCTGGCCGACCAGGCGAGCCAGGTCGCGCAGGTTCTCGACGATCGGGATGCCGGCCCGGAGCAGAAGCGAGTGGACCGGCCGGGCGAGATCGGCCACGTCGTCGACGTTCCAGCTGTCGATCCCGACCAGCGCGGCGCCGCGCTCGACGAGCAGGGCCGCCGCCTCCGCCGTCAGGTGCGGGTTCGCCGCCAGGTACCGGTCGCTGCCCCAGAAGCGATCCCACCCGGTGCAGACGAGCACCGCACGGCCGGCCAGCTCCAGTCCGGCGAACCGCTCCGGTCCCACCGCCAGCTGGCCGCGCGCCACGCGCCAGCGCACGTCGACGACGAGGCCGGGCAGATCGGCGACCCGCCCGAGCGGCAGGCCGGCGAGATCGACCCCGTCGGCGTAGCGGTGGAACGGGCTGTCCAGGTAGGTCCCCGAGTTGCCGACGAAGCAGTAGCGGTGGACGACGAAGCTCGTCCCCTCCGCGTACGCGGCCGCCATCTCATCCCGGCTCCGGTACTCGACCACCTCCGGCCCCGGGAGACCGGGAAACATGGGTACCGTCGCGTCCAAGGGATGGGTGAGGTCGACCACGACCATAGCGCGCACCTCCGCGACTGTCCGAAACGCCCTCGCACGGCCGGCGCCCGTCCAGCCTGTCCCCGCCGCGGAGCGGGCCAGCCGGTCACCCGCCCGTCGGCCGGTGACGAGCGGTCCGGGAACCGGTCCGCTCCCCGACGGGAGAGGCAGTCGGCACGCCACACGCCGACCGGATCGTCCGCTATCGCCCGCGAGTATCCGCGCGGTCCGCTCGTCCCGTCCAGCGCAGCGCCCCTCCGCTCCCTGGCCGGCGGCCGGACGGCGCCTGGGCCGGAGCTCGCCTGGGCGCCGGACGAACCGGCCGCGCCTCTCCGCTCCTGGTGCCGCGCGGTCCGCGCGACCGGCCGGGGCCGGCCGGTCGCGCGGACCGCCGGGACGCTCCCGGAGGCCGCTGCCCACCACGCGCGCCGGGCGACGCGGGCGAGGAGACGCGCGGGGCGGCGCTTCGTCCCGCGGGCGTCGACTGCCGCGGGCACCGCCGGAACCGACGAGCGCGGGGAGCGCGACGATGGCTGAGGGATCGACGGTCGGGCGCCCGCCCTGGCGCGGCCTCGCCACGGCCGAGGCGGCCGAGCGGCTCCGCCGCTTCGGGCCCAACGAGCCGGAGCCGCCGCGCCGTCACCGGGCGCTCGTCTCCTTCCTGCGGCTCTTCCTCGAGCCGCTCACGCTCGTCCTGCTCCTCGCCAGCGGCATGAGCGCGCTGCTCGGCGAGTACGTCGACGCCGGCCTCATCGTCGCCATCGTGCTCGCCAGCACCACCGTCGCCTTCCTTCAGTCCTACCGCTCGCAGCGGGTGATCGAGCGCCTCCGCTCCAGCATCGTGCCGACCGCCACCGTGCTCCGGGACGGCGAATGGCGCGAGCTGCCGCGCCGGGAACTCGTCCCCGGCGACATCGTCCGGCTCGACGCCGGTGACCTCGTCCCGGCCGACGCGCGGCTCCTCGAGGCCGTCCACTTCACCGTCCAGCAGGCGGCACTCACCGGCGAGCCGGCCCCGGTCGAGAAGACGGCCGATCCCACGGCCGCGCCGGTGCCCGACCCCGCCGCGCCGCACATGGTCTTCCTCGGCTCCTCGGTCGTCTCCGGCTCCGGTGTCGCCGAGGTCGTCGCGACCGGACGGGCGACGCTCTTCGGCGAGATCGTCGCGCGGCTCGCCGCGCCGCCGCCCCCAACCGCCTTCCAGCGCGGCCTGCGGCAGTTCAGCCTGCTCGTCACCCGCGCCGTCCTGTTCCTCGTCCTCTTCGTCCTCGCCGTCACGGTGGCCGTTGGCCGCCCGCCGCTCGACTCCCTCCTCTTCGCCGTCGCGCTCGCCGTCGGGCTCACTCCCGAGTTCCTGCCGATGATCGTCACCATCGCGCTCGCCCAGGGCGCGGTGCGCATGGCCCGGCGGCGCGTCCTCGTCAAGTCGCTCCCGGCGATCGAGAACCTCGGTAGCGTCGACGTCGTCTGCAGCGACAAGACCGGGACGCTCACGCTCGGCGAGATGCGCCTCGTCCAGGCGCTGGCGCCCGACGGCAGCCCGGCGGCGCGACCGCTCCTCCTCGGCTGGATCAACGCCCGCACCCAGTCCGGCCTCTCCAGCCCCTTCGACCAGGCGCTCCTGGCCGCCGTCCCGCCCGACCTCCCGCCGTACGAGAAGCTCGACGAGCTCCCCTTCGACTTCGAGCGCCGCCGCGTCACCGTCGCCGTCCGCCTCGGCGACCGGGAGACGCTGGCCGTCACCAAGGGTGCGCCGGAGGCGGTGCTCCCGCTCTGCACGGCCGCCGAGACACACGACGGTACCGTCCCCCTCGACGAATCCGGCCGGGAGCGCGTCCTCGCGCGCTTCCGCCAGCTCAGCGCCGAGGGGCTGCGCGTTCTCGCCGTCGCCTGGCGTCCCTGGGAGCCGGCGCAGCCGCTCGACCGCGCGGCCGAGCGCGACCTCGTGCTCGCCGGGCTGCTCGCCTTCGCCGACCCGCCGCTCCCCGAGGCAGCCGAGACGGTGCGGCAGCTGGCGCAGGACGGCGTGCGGGTCAAGCTCCTCACCGGCGACAACGAGCTCGTCGCCGCCGCCGTCTGCCGGGCGGTCGGGCTCCCGGCCGAGCGGATCGTCCTCGGCAGCGAGCTCGACCGGCTCGATCCGCTGGCGCTCGAGCGGGTGGCCGAGGAAGCGGACGTCTTCGCCCGCGTCACGCCGGCGCAGAAGCACCGGATCGTCCTGGCGCTGCAGGCGCGCGGGCACGCCGTCGCCTTCCTCGGCGACGGGATCAACGACGCCCCCTCGCTGCACGCCGCCGACGTCGGCATCTCGGTCGTCAACGCCGTCGACGTCGCGCGCGAAGCGGCCGACATCGTCCTCCTCGACCGGCGTCTCTCGACGCTGCACGAGGGGATCCTGGAAGGCCGGCGCGCCTTCGCCAGCGTCATGACCTTCCTGCTCATGGAGACGAGTTCCAACTTCGGGAACGTCTTCAGCATGGCCGGCGCGGCGGTCCTGCTGCCCTTCCTGCCGATGCTGCCGCACCAGATCCTGCTCAACAACTTCCTCTACGACCTGGCCCAGGTCGCCATCCCGCGCGACCGGATCGACCCCGAACTGGTCGCCGCGCCCCGCCGCTGGAACGTCGACTTCGTCCGCGCGGCGATGCTGGTGCTCGGCCCGGTGAGCTCCGTCTTCGACTTCCTCACCTTCGCCGTCCTGCTCTTCCTGTTCCGGGCCGACGAGACGTTCTTCCACACCGGCTGGTTCGTCGAGTCGCTGGTCACCCAGTGCCTGGTCGTCTTCGTCATCCGGACGGCGCGGGCGCCCTGGGCCTGGCTGCCCAGCCGCACGCTCGCGCTCGACGTCCTGGCCGTCGTCGCCGTGGGACTCCTCCTCCCCTACAGTCCCGCGGCTGGGCTGCTCGGCTTCGTCCCCCTGCCGCTGTCCTACCTGGTCTTCCTCGTCGTCGCCGTCGCTGCCTACCTCGGACTCGTGGAGGTGGCCAAGCGCTGGCTCTACGCCCGGTGGGGCGACCGCCGGCCGCCGGGCGAGACGCCGCGGCCCGGGCGGGGAACGTGAACGTCGCGCTGCTAGAATTGGAGCCGGAAAACGTCGACCGGCGTTCCGGCGCGATTGCACGGGTCGGGTGGGGTGAGGAAGGCGTGGCGAAGCAACTCGGCATCGACCTGGGAACGGCGAACGTCCTCGTCTACGTGCGCGGCCGCGGCATCGTCATCAACGAGCCGTCGGTCGTCGCCATCTCCGCCAAGGACGGGCGGGTCAAGGCGGTCGGGATCGAAGCGCGCAACATGCTCGGGCGCGAGCCGCGCGACACCATCGAAGTCGTGCGCCCGATGCGCAACGGCGTCATCGCCGACTACGTGGTGACGCAGGAGATGCTGCGCTACTTCATCAACAAGGCCGTCGGGCGCTTCTCGCTGATCCGACCCGAGGTGATGATCTCCGTCCCGGCCGGGGTGACGAGCGTCGAGCGGCGAGCGGTGCGGGATGCGGCACTCAACGCCGGGGCGCGGCGGGCCTATCTCATCGCCGAGCCGCTGGCGGCGGCGATCGGCGCCCGCATCCCGATCGCCGATCCGAGCGGGAACATGGTGATCGACATCGGCGGGGGGACGACCGAGGTCGCCGTCATCTCGCTCAACGGGATCGTCGTGGCCAAGTCGGTGCGCATCGGCGGGAACCACCTGGACGACGCCATCGCCGCCTACGTCAAGCGCAAGCACAACCTGCGGATCGGCGAGCGGACGGCCGAGGAGATCAAGATCGCGATCGGCTCGGCGCTGCCGGTGGAGGACGACCTGGCGATGGAGGTGCGGGGGCGGGACGAGCTGACCGGCCTGCCGCGCACGATCCAGGTGCGCGCCAACGAGGTGGTCGAGGCGATCGCCGAGCCCCTGGAGGCGATCCTGGCGACCGTGCGGGCCGTGCTCGAGGAGACGCCGCCGGAACTGGCCTCCGACATCATCGACAAGGGGATGGTGCTGACCGGCGGCGGGGCGCTGCTGCGCAACCTCGACCGGCTGCTGACCGAGGTGACCGGCGTTCCCTGCTTCGTCGCCGACGACCCGATGAGCTGCGTGGCGATCGGCACGGGGCTGGCGCTCGAGTACTTCGACGTATTGCGCGACAGCCTGGAAGAGCTCTAGGTGAGCGCGTAGTACTCGGCCTCCTCTCCGCCGCAGGCGATGACGGCGTGGATGTGGCGGACGGCCCAGCGCTGGCTCGTCCAGAGCAGACGCGCGACAGCCTCCTCCAGGTCGCACCAGGCGTAGTCGTCGTGGGCCGGCGAGAGGCGGACGGCGGCGCGCGGCTCGACGAGCGCGGCGAAGGCGGGGGCGAAGACGATGGCGTCGCTCGCGTGGTCGTAGAACTGGGCGACGTAGTCGGCCGAGTAGAGGCGCTGGGGCACCAGGCCGGTCTGCTCGAGGAGCTCGCGCACCGCGGCGTCGACGGCGCGCTCGCCCGGCAGGACGCGTCCGTGCACCGCGTGCCAGGTACGGCCGAGCGGCGCGTCGGCCCGGCGGCGGAGGAGGAGGAACTGCACCTCGTGTTCTGGTCGCTGGGGGAAACGGCGGAAGACGTAGACGTCGACGAGATCGCTCACGATCTGCGGCATCGCTCGCGCAACCCTCCCGCAGGACGACCACCCGTTGCCGGTCGGCCTCCGACGCATAGAGCGAGGATAGCACCGTCGCCGCCGGAGCGGTACGCCCGTCCGGGTCAGGCCGTTCGTCCCGGTGGAGCGCCGTGCCCTCCCCGCGCCCGTAGGGCGCACTGCGGCGCGCCCCGTTCGCCACATGGTCAGGTGCCGCGCCTTCCGGCGCGGCGGACCAGGCGCGCGTGACGCGGACCCCCGTAGGGGTCAGGCGTGCCTGACCCGCCGGCCCTGGCGGGCCGGCAATCCATGCGGGACGATGCGGCATGGCCGGGCACCGCGCGGATGCCCGGGGTCGATCGTCGTCCGGTTCCATGCCGCGCCGATGGCGCGGATGGGCGACGCACGCGTCGCCCCTACACGGGGGTCAGGCGACGCGCGGGTGTCCCGCCTGTCCCGCCAGGTTCGACGATCGAGCCGCGTTCGGAGCTCCGCGCCGTCCGACGCGGCAGGGGGCGCACGGGCGGCGGGGTTGACGGGGCCGGCGGGCTGCGGTATACTGTTCTTTCGAATGTCGGAGTCGGGCGTACGGACGCGATCGGGTGCGCGTGCACGGGAGCGGCGGTCCACAGTACCGGGACGAACGGGCGAACGGGCCTCTGGATTCAGCCCGAATCCAGAGGCTTTTTTCATGGGATCGACCGCTCCTGCTCCGCGGCGGCCGCCTCCTCGACCCCAGCCAGGGACTGGACGCCGCCGGCGACCTCCTGATCCGGGACGGCCGGATCGCCGCGCTGGTCAAGGTCGGGCCTGTCCCCGACGACGCGGTCGTCGTCGACGTCGCCGGCCACGTGGTGGCGCCGGCCTTCGTCGACGTGCACGCGCATCTGCGCGATCCCGGCTTCCCCGAGAAGGAGACGCTGGAGTCCGGCGCGGCGGCGGCCGCCGCCGGCGGCTTCGCGACGGTCTGCTGCATGCCGAACACCGAGCCGCCACTCGACACGCCCGAACGGGTCGGCGCGCTGGTCGCGCGGGCCCGCGGCCTG
>JANZZC010000155.1 GCA_026419575.1 Thermomicrobium sp.
CGTCACCAGCACTACGTCGCGGCACCGGTCTTCGGGCGTCCCGATGCGGCAGCGCAAGGAACTCTCCGCTTGGTCGTCGCCGGGGCGACTGCAGCGATCGAACGGCTGCAACCCGCCTTCGCTGCGCTCGGACCGCAGCAGTTCGTCGTCGGCGAACAGCCCGAACTGGCCCATGCCGTGAAGATCGCCGGCAATTTCCTCATCCTCTCGTTGGTCGAGCTGCTCGGCGAGGCCTTCGTCCTCGCCGACAAGTCCGGCGTCGCGCGTGACCGCTTCTTCGAGGTCGTGGCGGCGGTCTTCTCCTCACCGCTCGTCGAACGGTACGGCAAGACGCTCCTCGAGCGCCGCTTCGAGCCGCCCGGCTTTCGCCTGGCCCTCGGCCTCAAGGATCTCCGTCTCGCCCTCGAACTGGCCGAAGCGACCTACACGCCGCTCCCGATCGCCGATCTCGTCCGGCAGCACGCCCTGGAGGCGATGGCGGTCGGCAAGGCGAACCGCGACTACGCGGCGCTGCTCGAGGTGATCGAGGCGCACGCCGGCCTGTCGTGAGGGCACTTCCCACTGAGCAGGGCGCGGCGAGCGATGCTGGGAACTGCGCCTCGCCCCGGAGCTCGGCGCGTCCGAGCGGCCCGGCACCCACCTCCAGCGCTCGCGAAGGGACGGTATCGGTGTGCCTGCTCGTGCCGCACTTCCTGTCGCGTGTCGCTCGGTTGCAGGCGCGTCGTCGGCCAGGTCGACCGACGGGCTCGCGCGCAGCGCGCTCCGGCTGTCCTGGGCTCGTCGCTGCCGGGCAGAAAGACGGCCCCGACGATCCTCGGTTCGGGTTTCCTACTCCCCTCGCGGGTTTCGGATTCCCGGCCTCGAATCGTCGGGGCCTAGCTTCATAGTACAGAGATGATCGGCGTCTGACGTTACAATTCCGCAACAATTTCGCACCGGCGTGTCGCGCGCCGGGATCGCGAGCCTCCTCGAGTCCCGCTTGCCGGGACGATCGACCGCCGCGAAACTGTGCCGTGCGACGAAAACGGAGCGGAGGTGCCCGATGCAGACTCCCCGTGCCTGGCTCGACGTCCGGCTCGACGGCAAGGTCGCCTTGGTGACCGGTGCGTCGTCCGGCCTCGGCCATGCGTGCGCTCTCGCACTCGCCGAAGCCGGCGCCGATGTCGCGGTCGCCAGCCGCTCGCTCGACCATCTCGCCGAGGTCTGCCGTGCGCCTCGATCGCACGGCCGGCGCGCCTTCCCGGTCGCCGTCGATGCCCGCGACGTGTCCCAGATCCGCCGCATGGCGGACACCGTGCAGGCCCACTTCGGGCGGATCGACATCCTCGTGAACAGCGCCGGACTCAACATCCCCCAGCCAGCGCTCGAGGTGACCGAGGAAGCCTGGGATACCGTCCTCGACACCAACGTCAAGGGGCTCTTCTTCTGCTGTCAGGCCGTCGGTCGCTCCATGGTCGCGCAGCGTTCCGGTCGCATCGTCAACATCGGTTCGACCATGGGGCTGGTCGGCTTGGCCGACCGTGCCGCCTGTTGCGCGAGCAAAGGCGCGGTCACCCAGCTCACCAAGGTCCTCGCTATCGAATGGGCGCCGTACAACGTCACCGTGAACGCCGTCGCGCCGACCTTCGTCGAGACGCCCCTCACGCGTCCCTTCTTCGAGAACCTACCCGGCTTCCGCGAGGAGGTGCTCCGCCGTATCCCGCTCGGACGTCTCGGGCTTCCCGAGGAGGTCGCTGCTGCCGTCGTCTTCCTCGCGTCCGATGCTGCGCGCATGATCACCGGCGTGACGTTGCCCGTCGATGGCGGCTCGACCGCCTGGTGACGAACTCGCCCGCACCGACGGTCCAGCAGCGTGCGCGCACCGGAGACCGCGGCGCTCGCGCGCCCGGCCGGTCGGCATCCGGCTCGTCGCGAGGCGGATGTTCCGACGCGTGGGCGGTCACCCGCTCCCGGCGGTGCAGCGGTCGCGCGCGACCCCGTCGTCCACCCGTTCGGCCAGGCGCCCGAACGCTCTGATCCAGCGCGGACGCTCGTCGTCCCCTTCGGAAAGGAAGTCCACGCGGTTCGGCACGGCCCGGGGTGCGCCGACGACGAACTCGCGCGCTCCGCTCGGGCGGAGGAAGAGGGGCGGGAGCTGCCGCTCCCGTGCCACCTTGCTGAGCCCTCGCCGTTGCGTCGTTTCGAGCCGGAGTCCACCGGCCACCGCCCGGACGGTCAACCGGGCCAGCGGGTACTCGTACGTGCCAGCGAAGCGCTCGAGCTGCGCCTCCGTCAGCGTCACCAGTCGTACCGGATCCGGCCGAATCCCGAAACGCTCCGCGAGGATCCTCGTCTCGACCTCGAGGTACGCCGCGCTCCCCTGCTCGTGATTGGTCAAGCTCGCGATCGCTGCCCGCTGCTCGGGAACGAGAACCAGGTGCGCCTGGAAGCCGTTCGTCGATCCCCCGTGCCCCACGAGGGTCGTCCGTCCGCACCGCCAGATGGCCCAGCCGATTCCGTAGTGGTCGGCCCAGTTGGCCGCCGGTACCTGCGGCGTCCGCAGCAGCCGGACTCCATCCAGCGAGAGCGGCGCTGGCGACGGACGGTACAGCTCGAGATGGAACGCAGCGAAGGTCAGGAGGTCGTCGATCGTCGCCCAGATGCCGCCCGCGGGGTGAACGCTCCGCGGCAACGCGAAGTCGCGCACCACCTCGAGCCGACCGGCGTCGTCCGTTCGATGCCCGCTCGCGTACGGGTAGCCGATCACGTCCTGCACGAAGAAGAACGTCCGCTCCAGTCCCAAGGGCTGGAACACTCGCTCCTGCATCGCGCTCTCGAACGGCTGACCCGTCACGACCTCGATCAGACGGCCAGCGAGGGAGAACCCGCTGTTGCAGTAGCTCCAGAGACGTCCAGGCGGATGGATCTGCCGCGCATCGCGCAGCCCGGCGACGTAGCGTGCCAGCGCGTCGTCGCCGTACCCGTGGTCGTCGAAGCGGTCCCCTTCCAGCCCGCTCGTGTGCGTGAGAAGGTGTCGCAGCGTGATCGACTCGCTGGCCCTCGGATCGGCGAGTTCAAGTTCCGGGAGGACGGCGACGATCGGCTCGTCCAGCCGGAGTTTCCCCTCCTCCACCAGTCGCATCGCGAGCGTCGCCAGGTAGACCTTCGAGATCGAACCGATCTGGAACAAGGTGTCGCGCCGCACCGGACAACCGGTCTCCGCGCTCGCGACGCCCTGCACGACGACCTCTCGCTCCTGTTCCGTCAGGATGCCGACGACCATCCCCGGCACGCCAGCCGTGCGGCACGCCTCGGCGACCACCGCTTCCAGCGACTTCGTCCCGCTCACGGTATCCTCCGCTTCCGTCGTCCCGCACTATCGCCGAGGAACGGTGGTGCGTGCAAGGTCGCATCCATGCTGCGTGTTCCGGGGTCCGGGCGAGGACCCAGCCGCCCCCCGTGGCCGCGTCAGTCGCGTTCGATTCCGTTCACCAATCGTTCGATCGTTTCGTGGATCGACCGCTGGATGCCGAAGCGGCGGCGGAGCTCCTCCGCGGTGCGCAACGCCAGTGCAGCGATCGTGAGCGCCGGGTTGACCGCCCCCGAGGTCGGGAAGACCGAGCCGTCGACGACCCACAGGTTCTCCACTTCCCACGCTCGGCACACCGGATCCAGCGCCGAAGTCGCCGGATCGTCGCCGAAGCGCACCGTGCCGCAGTAGTGGGCGATGCCGTCGAGCCCGATCGGCTGGACGAGGAACTCCCGGTAACCGCACGACGAGAGGAGTTCCTCGGCCGCTCGACGCAGGGCCTCGTGCGCCCTCCGATTCGCCGGGCGCCAGCGTACCTGGATCGCTCCGTCGCTCGTCAGGGTTACCCGGTTCTCCGGATCCGGGAGATCTTCCGTGAGCAACCACCAGTCCACGCTGTGTGCCGCGAGTTCGTGGGCCTCTTCCGCGGTGAGCTCCGGGAAGGCGAGACGCACCGTCTCCGCGGTACGCTTCCCGATGAGCTGCAGTGACCCGGCCGGGAAAGGAACGTCGGGCGTGCCGTGATAGAAGTCGAAGACGGCGAGCGTTTTCTGGAACGTCGTCGGGTTCGGCCGCTCGCGGTCGATCGCCATGAGCAGCGTGTGGTGGTGCGCCATGAGATGGCGGCCGACGACGTCCGCACCGTTCGCCAGCCCGCGCGGATGCCGGTCGTTCGCCGAGCGCAGCAGGAGCGCCGCCGTGTGGACTGCCCCGCCAGCGACGACAAACTCCTCCGCTGCGATCTCACGAACCTTCCCGCCTGTCTCGACCTCCACGGCACGGATCCGGCGGCCCGACGCGTCGGTGAGCAGTCTCCGAGCGAACGCCCGGGTCATGAGTTCCACGGTTGGGAAGCCGAGCGCTGGTCGGACCCCCCGCACGTCCGCGTCCGCCTTCGCGAGCACCCGGCAGGGGAAGCCGTCGCAGGTGCGGCAACGGATGCAGCGCCCGTGCGGTCGTACGTCCACCCCGAGCGGCAGCGGCGAGGGGCGCGCGCCGGCTGCTCGCAGCCGCTCGGCGAGCTCCGCGACGTAGGGTTCGTGCGGCACCGGCGGGTACGGGTACGGTCGAGACCGCGGCGGCTCGGTCGGGTCCGTGCCGGACTCCCCGTGCACCAGATACAAATGCTCGGCCAGGCAGTAGTGCGGCTCCAAGTCCTCGTATGCGATCGGCCATCCCGGTGTCACCCCGTCGATGTGTTCGCGGGGGTGGAAGTCCTCGCGCCGCATCCGGACGAGTGCTGCACCGTACACCTTCGTGTTGCCGCCCACCCACGGGTGCAGGGCCGGCACGAAGGGGCGACCGTCCTCGTCGAGCCAGAACTCGCGCGTCCGGTACCGCCGCTCCAGGAAGACCGCGTCGGGGCGCCAGTTCTCCTCCTCGCACGGCAGGAAGTCGCCCCGTTCCAGCAGCAGGATCCGGAGTCCCGTATCGCCGAGCGCCGCGGCGAGCGTCCCACCGCCCATCCCGGTGCCGATCACGACCAGGTCGTAGCTCTTCGACGAACCAGCAGTCATCGTGCACCTTCCGCGACCGGTCGGCGATGCGTCGCCCGCGCTCGGCTCTCCGCCCGGCCGATCGAGCCGAGTGCGCCACCGCGCTCGTTCACGCGGCGCCGGTCACTCCCCTGTCGGGCTGCCGGCCGGTGCGCGCGACTCCTGCCACTCCCGGACGAGCGCGCCGCTCGTCGTGATGCGCGCTCCGTAGACGCGGCGCAGGTACTCGATGCCGTCGCGGTGCTCTTCCTCGGTGAACGCGTTCACGCAGTCTTCCGGAACGACGATCTTGTACGCGCGGGCGAAGGCGTCGGCAGCGGTATGGCGACAACAGATGTTCGTGTGCAGTCCGGTGATGACGACCGTATCGACACCCAGCGATCGCAGCAAGAGATCGAGGCCCGTTTCGTAGAACGCGCTGTACGTCCGCTTCTCCAGGACGAAGTCGGACGATTGCGGCGCGAGCTCCGGGATTGTCTCCGCCTCCTTCGTCCCCTTCATCGCGTGCGGTCCCCAGATCGCGATCTCCGGGTCGCTCGGCAAGTGCGCGTCCCCGACGTAGACGACCGGGATGCCCGCCGCCCGAGCCGCCGCGAGGAGCTCGCGGATCGGCTCCACGACGCTCCGGACCCGCTCGTTTCCCAACTTGCCGGTCACGAAGTCGTTCAGCATGTCGATGACGACGACCGCTGGCTGCATGGTTCGACCTCCCTTCAGGCGCTCCTCCGATACGTACCGCGCGCTCGTGCTTCTGTCAAGAGTACCTCGGCTCGGGCCCGCTCAGACGCTGGCGAGGGCGGCCCGGATGCGTGCCGCGATGTCCTGCATCTCCTGCTCGCTCGCGTACCGCCGTCGCGGCCAGAAGAAGCCGCGCAACCCGTCGCCCCGCCGTCGCGGTACCACGTGCACGTGGAGGTGCGGGACGCTCTGGCTCACCCGGTTGTTGATCCCGACGAAGGTCCCCTCCGCCTCGAGCGCCTGTGGGAGCGCACGGGAGCTGTCTCTTATACACATC
>JANZZC010000158.1 GCA_026419575.1 Thermomicrobium sp.
GTACAGGATGGTCCCGGCGCCAGCGAGCTGGATGAGCGGGACACCGAAGAGCCGAACCGCTGCTGGGGAATTGCGGAACGATTCGGGACGGAGGATCGGCCACAGGAGTCCGGCGAGCGCCGTGGTGCCGAAGGCCAGGAGATAGCCGAGGGTGCTGCCGCCGAAGAAGGTCGCCGTGTTCCCCCAGAAGGTGAAGACGACGAGGAAGAGTTCGGCACCGAGCGCGCTGAGCACGATGGCGACGACGGGACTGCCGGTCCGTTCGTCGACCTCGGCGAGCTTTTCCGGCAGCAGGCGATCGAACGACCAGGCGAACATGCAGCGGCTGTTGGCGAGATGATTCATGATGATCGCCGCCATCGGCCGGGCGACGAGGGCGACCGCCATGAGCCAGACGAGCACGGGGCTGGCAGTGAGTAAGCTCTGGAGGAGCTGCCAGCTCGGCGCGACCGGGAACGGATAGGCATCGGGAGCGTTGTAGTACACCTGGTTGAACACCGCGAGGAAGTCCGCGCCGAAAGTCTTGGCGGCTGCCCAGGCCATGAGCGCGATCATGACCGTCCCGGCTGCCAGCGAGCCGAGCACCGCGCGCGGCAGCGTCCGCCGGGCGTTCTGCACCTCGCCACCGGCGTACTGGACGAACCACATGAAGAGCAGGGCGAGCGCGTTGAGTCCGGTCGCGTAGAGCGTCTGCAGCGGATCGTTCCAGGACGCCGAGAGCTCGAGACCGCTCTGCCGCGCTGCCTGCTCGAGCGCAGCGGGATCGAAGAAGCGCTGCGCGCGAGCGAGGAAGTCGCTGTGCGACGCGAGCGCGACGACCAGGACACCGAGCGCGAGCGACGCGAAGGCCAGGACGAACAGCGTCCGTTGGACGAGCAAGGCCCGGCGGAGCCCGCTGATCAGGACCACGGCGAGGACGACGTTGACGACCGTGCCGATGAGGAGCGTGATCCAGGGCGAGGCGAGCCGATCGGCGAGCCGGGTCAGTCCGGCGTTACCGAACAGCGTGCCGGTGATCGAGAAGCTGGCGGCGAGCCCTTGCGTCGTCACCCAGTTTGCATAGGCCCCCATCCAGGACATGTTCCAGAGCACGACCGAGGCGTTGGCGGCGAAACCGAGCGCCGGGTGCAACGTCCGGCTGATGTAGACGTAATCGCCACCGGAGCGCGGCATGGCGAGCCCGTAGAGCAGGTAGACCGTGCCGGGCAGCAAGACGAGCGGTGCCGTCAGGAGCACCGAGAGCGGGAGATTCAGGCCGGGGAACAACCAGGGCATCAACACGATCTGCGTCGCCGTGATGACGAGATTGATGATCAGGAGATTGCCGATGAAGGCATCGACGGCCGAGATGCTCCGGATCAGCCCCGACGACTGCCGCACGAATAGGCGAGCCGACATTGCCGCTCTCCCCCTCTTCTCCTATGCTTTCCGACGGTTCCGGCAGAAGAGAAAGCGTCTCGGAACTGGAGCAAGCGTAGCGCGATCGCCGTACCATCGCAAGCGGCATTCCCGGAGGGAGCCGATGCTCGTCGATGCCGTTCCTCGGGAAGCAGGGTCACCCGGCACCGTGCGCGCAGGGCCACGGCGACACGCGGCTCCGGGGCGGCGTGCGGTGGGAGCCCGAGCCATCGCGCGTCCGCGGTCTCCCGCCCCGCGCGATCGTGCGGGCGACCGCGATTCTCCCCCGGCGCACCGCGTCCCGGCACGGGCGCCGGCTGGTCGTCCTCGCTGGACCGAACGCGCCGACCTTCCGGGTGACGTCCGTCGCCTGGGCCCCTCGTGAACCGCCAGCCGTATCGGGACGGCGGCGAGCGACCGGCGAGGATTCCCGGACCTCGCCGAACGTCTCTCGCAGCGGTCGCAGAGCCGGGGGACGACACCGATCGGGCGCACCGACATCCTCGCAGGCTCGTCGGCCAGCGAGAGGGCCTGCCGAGAGCGCTCGCGGAGACGGGGTCGACCTGCCGTGCTCCGTGCCCCTACGCGGCGTCACGACAGGAGCATCTCCCGATGGGCCGTGCAACCGGCCACCTCCGCCTGGCCGCGGAGCGCTGGATAACGCTGGCGCCCCGTCCGGTCGAGCGTCCCCCGAGGAGGCGCTGTCCGGTGCGGGCTCCCGCGTCCAGGACGGCGCTGCCCGCGAGGTCGACCGAACTCTGGTGCCGGGCGCTCGGCGCGGTCACGCTGCGGCCGAGCAGGCGAGCCGGCGCCACGAAGATAAAGAAACGGGGCGACGGGTGCGGCACCCGTCGCCCCGCGCTCGTCGCGCCAGCGATCACATGAAGGTCATGTCGTCGACGTTCGGGATCGTCTTGAGGATCTCGTTGTAGTAGGACCCGTCGGAGGCCTTGGCGACGCGGCAGATGTAGACCGTATGCACCGGCCCCTGCGACTCGGGATAGAAGGAGAACGTGCCGGCCGGAGCGTTCACGCGCACCGACTTGATGGCCTGGAGCAGCGCCTGCTTGTCCTCGACGTTCCCCTTCACCGCCTCGATCGCCGCGCGCGCGACCAGGCCGCCCAGGTACCCGAGGTAGTCGACCTGACCCGGCCGCCGGTTGTACTTCTGCTGGAAGGCCTGGACGAACTGCTTGTTTCCCGGCGTGTCGATCGAGGCGGTGTAGACGGTCCCGCTGACGAGGCCGACCGCCGCGTCGCCCATCTCGGCGAGGATCGAGTCGTCGGTCGTCGCGCCCGAGGCGATCAGCGGGATCTGGTCCTTGAGCCCGAACTCCTCGTATTGGACGACGAGACGGATGGCATCGCTCGAAAGCCCGTGGAACTGGAAGACCGCGTCGATGTTACCGGCCTGCTGCTGGATGCGCTGGAGGTACGGACCGAAGTCCTGAGTGCCCATCGGCGAGTAGATCTCGTCGACCCAGGTGCCGCCCGCCTTGGTGAAGCGCGCCTTGAAGGCTGCGAGCTCTTCCTTCCCGGCCGCGTAGTCGGCCCCGAAGCCCATCATCCGCTTGTAGCCGAGTTCGTTGTATGCGTAGTCGGCCACCGGCGAGTCGTACTGGCCGTTCGCGTAGGAAACGCGGAAGATGTACGGGCTGCGCATCTTGGGATCGCGCGTCAGTGCCTGGAGCGCCGCGTTGGTGACGATGGTCGGAATGCCGTTCTGGTGGATGTAGTCGCGGAGCGCCGCGGCCTCGTTGCTGAGCGTGATACCGAGCAGAAGATGGATCTGGCGCTGCTCGACCAGCTGGCGGATCTTGGTCAACGCCTGGTCCGGGTTCCCGCCCGAGTCCTCGATGAAGAGCTCGAACGGTCGACCGCCGATCGCCTTCCCGGCCTCCTCGAAGGCGAGCTGCAGACCGCGGAGGTTCGCTTCGCCGTTCGGGCTCGCCGGCCCGGAGAGCGTGAGCAGGATACCGATCCGCATCGGCTGGGCGCTGACCGTCGCAGCTGCAGTGGGCGTTGCCGCCGCTGCCGGGGTCGGCGTGGCGGCCGCCGGGGTCGGCGTCGCAGCCAGTGCCGGGGGCGGCGATGCAGCTGGCGCTTGCGTCGGGGTCGGAGTCGCCTCCTGGCCACGGCAGGCGGCCATGAGCGCCGAGACGCCGACGAGACCGAGAGTCCGCTTCAGGAACGCACGTCGATCGATCCGTCGCATGACACCCTCCTCACGTTGCCGACGACATCCCCCATCGACCTCGCACCCTCCAGTATGGCCTCAGTGGCCACGGGCCGCCAAAAGGTACTGCCGCGCGTGATCGGCGAAAGGAACAGGTGCGACGGTCGCACCAATCTCCACCTGGACGTGCCGCTCGACGAGCGGTTTGCGCGAACCGCCGTTCGGCTCGCCCCAGAGGAGCGTCACGCGCGTACCCGGCTGGGCATAGTCGGGATCCAGCACGGCGAGCGAGAGGATGCCACCGAAATTGGCCGAGTACCCGCAGGTCGTCGAGACGCCGATCCGCTCGCCCCGCTCGTTCAGCACCGCGTCGTACTGCCAGAGCGCGTAGCGCGGCAGCGGCCAGTCGATGAACTTGGCCCGCCGACCCGGCGGCTCGGTGAACATCGTCCGAATGGCTCGCGTAACGTCCTCGCCGTCCCAGACCAGCGTCACCTTGACGCGCTGCCGTTCGTTGGCGATCCGTTCGAGCGCGGCGCGCCCGATGAAGTCGTGATCGAACTTGACGAGGTGTCCGTAACCGAGGTCCCAGGGCGTGAAGTAGTAGTCCTCGATGTTCGGCGAGTAGAAGCTGCCACCGATCGACCCGATCGCTTCCTCGCTGGTTGCCGGCAGCCACTCGCGGTAGGCCCGGAGTTCCGGGCTCGTGTAGATCGCCGGAACCGGCGAGGGGATCCAGCCGACCCCTTCGATGCCGCTGGTGATATAGGCCTTGGAGCCGACGCGCCGGAGTCCGTACTTCTGGCCCGCCTGGACGATCGCCTCGCGCACCGCCTCGCGATCCTCCCAAGGGCCGAAGAGCTCCGCACCCGGCGTACCTGCCATCCCGTGACGGAGGAAGAAGACCCGGCGCCCGGCGATCGTCATCTCGCCGATGCGGAAGTACTTGACCTCCGGGAGCGGCCCGCCGTTCAGCTCCTCCAGGAGCGGCATCGCGTTCGGCCCCTGCACCTCGAACCGGTAGACGGTGCGCGGCCGGTTCGGATCGACGACCGACCAGGCGTCCTTCTCCACCGTCACGTCGAGCCCGCTCGTTTCGGCATGGAACTGCACCCAGTTGTTGATCCCGGGACGCGAGACGAGCTTGAGGCGGCCGTCGGGGAGATAGAAGAGAATGCCGTCACCGATGACGTACCCCTCCGGGCTCACCGCGACGAGCTGCTTGGCATGACCGGGACGGAAATTCTTGAAGCTGTTCACCCCGATCCGCTCGAGCAGCCGAACGGCGTCCGGGCCGCTCAGATAGAGGTTGGTCATGTGGTACGACTGGTCGAACAGCGCGACCGTCTCGCGCCAGGCATGCTGTTCGTCACGCCAGTTGGTGAACTCCGGTGGAAGATCGGGGAAGGTCCCGAGGAGCGTCAGCGGCTGGTTGTACAGGTGATCGACGATGTTCGGCACGCGCTCGAGCAACGCCTGGAGACTCGAGGCCGCTCCCTGTGTCATCGGTTACCCCTCTCCTCGTTCGGCCTCGACAGGCACAGCGAACCAGCGGGACACCCCAGCACGACAGCCCGCCGGCCCACTTCAGTGTTCAAGCTAGTCGACAGCCGCGGAGACGTCAAGTCGACGGTTCCGATATGCCGAACACCGCGCCGCGCTCCTGAATAGTCCGCTGGACTCCGGAGTGCCTGGAAGAGCCGGTCCCGGGCAACTCGCCGCCTGCGGGGAGCCGCAGCAGCGACGGGGCGAGCGTCGGTCTCATCAGGCGCCGCGCCGGAATCCGCGAGCCGGCCGGCGGACGTAGCTCCGGGCATCGTCGGGGTCGCCGCCGACGTAGACCGGCCAGTCGGGATAGCGGCAGGCCGGTAGGGTGCGCACGACCGGCTCCGTCTGGTGCAGGACGAGGTCGTCGCTCGGCGGTCGACCACGCTCGACCCATTGCTCGAGGATCGTGAGCCAGTCGGTCCGGCTCGGCGCGTTGCCACCGCCATGGTTGGCGCCCGGCACGACATAGAGGCGGGCGAATGACTCGACCGTCTCCGCACCGAGCCGATCGACGACGCGCTCGAAGTACTCGATCCCAGCGTAGGGGCTCTGCGCGTAGTCGGCCATGTACTCGACCAGGATCAGCTTGCCGCCGCGCGCGGCGAAGCGCGCGAGATCGGGATCGGTCGAATCGACGATACCGGAGACCTCGACGATCCGTTCGCGCCAGCGCGGGTCGTTGGGATCGAAGTCGTAGGTCTGGAACGCCGGGTCGCGCACGATGGCGTAGCGGACGAACTGCGCCCCGAAGTTGACGATGACGGAGCCACCGGGGTTGATCCCCGCCGGTTGGACGGCCGGCGGCGGCGCTGCGCCCATGACCCAGATGTCCCAGCCGCCGGGCAGGTCCTCGTTGCCGACCGGCCAGCCCGGATAGGAGCGGACACCGTTGGCCAGCGGGTAGTCGAGCTCCAGCCGCGAGCGGAAGAGCCGCACCGCGGCGAGTTGTGCTTCGGTCAGGCAGGGTTCGCCCCGTCCGGCACCGCAGCTGAGCTCCGCCGGGTCGAACGGGCAGGCAGCGTAGTCGAGGAGCAGACCGTCGAGCACGGCGTCCGGCCCACCACAGGCCCGACGCTGCGCCTGGGCGAGCAGTCGGATCCGCTCGGCATCCATCCAGCCACCGTCGCGCAAGGCTCGGCCCATGCGGTTCCCGGCGAGCTGCAGGAGGGTGAAGTTGACGACCGGCACGATGCTGAGGACGCCGTCGTAGTCCTCGGGAAAGCGCTGGGCGACGGTGAGCGCCTCGCGCCCGCCTTGCGAGAGCCCGGTGAAATACACCCGCTCCGGCGCCGTACCGTAGAACGTGCGCATGAGCGCGACCGCGACATCGTGCGTCTTCTTGAGCGCTGCGTAACCGAAGTTCTCGAGCGCCTCGTCGTCGAGCGCGAAGGAGGCGTTCATCCCCTCGTGCCCGGAATCGCTGCCGAAAGTGGCGTAGCCGCGGGCCAGCGGCACCGGGACATCCGACAGGGAACCGGGCACCGGATCAGTTCCGCTCGGCACGAACCCGTTGTACCCGCCGCCACCGTAGTGCACCACCTTCCCGTTCCACTCGACCGGCAGGTTCACGCGGAAGCGGATCGGCGGCGCCGTCGGGTTCACCGCTCGGATCACCCCCTCGACCCGACAGTAGGCCGGCAGACGACCGTTCGCCGGCACGAACTCGGCGACCTCGACCCGAGCGCCACCCGTCGGAAGCCCTAGAGCCAGCGCCGGGATGGAATGCCCAGTCAAAGCCTCGCACCGTCGCTCGACCGCTGCGTCGCCCACCGCGCCCCCCTCTCGCACACCGCCCTCGGCGGCGCATCGGCTGACCTGCTGCCGGTTCGCACCCATGGTGCCCGGCGAGCGGGGTCGGCGCAAGCCGATCGTTCAGCACTGAAGAACGGCGGGCGGCGACGAGCCCGCGCTGCGCCGCGGGTCGCGACGGGTCGTCAGGGCGTCGAGATAGCGAGCTCCTTGCCCGTGATGAACTCGAGGAGCGCCGGCGTGCCGTCCTCGACGGCGCGCAGGGCCCGCTGGATGGCCGGGACGATCTGGCCGGGTTCGGTCACGCGCTCGCCGTAGCCGCCCATGGCGCGCGCGAACGCGGCGTAGTCGCCGCTGATATCAGTCGCTCGGTATTTCTCGGTGGCTACCGGCATCACCGGGATCTCGATCGCCATCGAGAAGTTGTTGAACAGGATCGAGAGGATCGGGATCCGCTCGCGTACGGCCGTCTCGAAGTCCATCCCGGTCATGCCGATCGCCGCGTCGCCCCAGACGTTGACGCAGAGCATGTCGGGCCGCGCCAGTTTGGCTCCCATGGCGAGGCCGAGTCCGTAGCCGAGCTGGGTCGACTTCCCCCAGCCGAGATAGGTCAGTGGCCGCTTGGTGACCCAGAAGGGAGACAGCTGGTCGCGCGGGCTCCCGGCATCGTGCGTGATGATCGTCCGTTCGACGTCGAGCGTGCGCATGAGCTCCCAGATCACCCGGTAGGGGGTGAGCGGAACCTCGTCGGACGTGAGCTTCGGCATCCACTGGGCGAGCCAGGCCTCGCGAACGCGCCGGATCTCCGCGGCGACCTCCGGCAGCCGCCCGCGCGGCTTGCCCCCCAAACGCTCGCTCACCGCCTCGGTGAGCGCCGCGAGCGTGAGCTTGGCGTCCCCGAGCACGGCGTGCGTCACCGGCACGTCCTTGTTGAGATCAGCCGGGTCGAGCGTAGCGTGGACGATCGTCTTCCCTTCGTACGGAATGCGCACGCCGTAGTTCGTCTTGGTGAAGCTGCAGCCGATCCCGAAGATGACGTCCGCCTCGCGCAGGAAGTGGGACACCGTCGCCGGATAAGCGCGTCCCCCTGAACCGAGCGCCAGCGGGTGATCCTCGGGGAACGCGCTCTTGCCCTGCAAGCTCGTGCAGACCGGTGCCTCGAGGAGTTCGGCGAGGGCACGGAGCTCCTCCCAGGCCTGCGCGTAGTGGACGCCTTGGCCAGCGTAGATCACCGGACGCCGCGCCGCGACCAGAACGGCAGCGACCTCGTCGACCGCGACCGGATCGGGCGCGACCCGCACCCGCGGTGCCGGTCGGTACTCGAAGGTGCCCGGGAACTCCTCCAGCACGAGGTCGCGCGGGAGCTCGATCACCACCGGACGCGGCCGCCCGTTCTTGAGCTGCGTCCAGGCGCGGCGGAGGGCGTTGGGTACCTCGGTCGGGACGACGACCTGTTCGACCCATTTCGCGATCTCGCGGAAATTCAGGAGCGCACTGAAGTTCGGTGGCAGGTTCATGATCGGACGCGGGTACCCTTCCGGGAGAAGCAGCACCGGGACGCTATCGGCGTAGGCCTGGGCGACGGCGCCGAAGGCGTTCTCGGTCCCTGGACCGTGTTGCATGGCGAAGACGCCGATCCGCTGGCCGGAGGTGACGCGGCTCATCGCGTCAGCCATGTGGATGCCGACCCGCTCTTGCCGGACGATCACGGTGCGGATATCGGCCCGGGCGGCGGCCTCCAGGATATCGTTGACGGGGTACCCGATGATGAGGTCGACTCCTTCTCGCTTGAGAATGTCGGCCACGACATCAGCGACGCGCACGCTGTCCCTCCCCTACGAGGTCTCCCTGTCGACTACCCCTGAGCAACGTCCGACTCTCGCGAGCCCTTGCCAAGGGGACTCGGAAGAACGAACGCCCACGACACTCGTCGAGCTTCCCAGGGCGCACGCCACAGGCTGCTGCCCAGGGGATCGCTCCTAGGGCAGAGTGTACCGTGGGCCAACCGGCGCGAGACGAGGGACTCGTCCGATACGGATAGCGAATCGCGAACCTTCCCTGGATTCTCGAGCCACCAATGGCTCGTGCCGATACATCCGGAGCCGCGCGGGCGAAGTCTGACACTCGAGAACGACTGCTCGGGTTGGTCGACCGTGACCTCCGATGTCGTCATCGCCGTATGGTGCTGTGGGGTCGGTGCGGCAACGGACGAACGCGAACGAAGTGCGAGAAGATCCGAGTCGGCGGTCGGCCTTCGGCATGGCCTCGGGACAGAACCAGGGGTCGCACGCGACACTCGTCGCTCGTCGCCAGCCGTCTGTCCGGTAGGATCTACTCTCCGCAACCGATGGATAGTGCGCCTCGTCGGAGACCGTGGTGCGGGTCCTCGAGGGGTCAGCTGGCTGCGGGAACTCGAGAGTCGGGAAAACGCTCCGTAGCCGAGTGACATGCCGTTGTTGACGACACGCCGCTTCGAGAGCCATCCGACGAAGGCTCGATCCTCGGAACCAGCTCATTCCGCCGGGATTTCCCGGTACACCGCATCCAGGTCGAGTCCTTGGCGCGCACGGTAGATTCTGGCGCCGATATAGATGGCCAACGCGATGACGTAGAGCACCGCCATATAGGCGAGCGAGGCGGGGTGATTCACCCCGTACACGTCCTTCGACAGCCACTGATAGAGGCAGAATGCGAGATAGCCCAGGAATATCGCCGCGCCGACCGAGATCAAGGGGATGCCGAATACGCGATAGTTGACGATCGGTGAACTGCGGTAGAGCGAGGGACGTCGCCATGGGAGGATAAGGGCCGCGATTGTCGATCCGACGAAGGAAAGAGCGATGACGACGGTCGCGTCAAGTGTCCAGGTTCGGAAAACCTCATTATAGCAGTACAGATAACTGATCGGGATCGAGGGGATGAACATGAGCAAGAGCGCGACGTAAGGGACGCCACGAGCGGAAACTTTGGTCACGGCTTCTGGGAGGAGTCGGTCGAACGCTGCAGCGAAGATCACGCGCGTGGACGAGAGGAAGACGGTACCACACCACCCGAAGAACCAGAGCGAACAAAGCAGAATCAGAGCTGTCTCTTATACACATCT
>JANZZC010000021.1 GCA_026419575.1 Thermomicrobium sp.
CCTGGACACAGGTCGCGCAGTACATCATCCTAATCGTCGCCTATCTGATCCCGGTGACCTTCCTTTCCGCCAAGCTCACCGGTGTTCCCTTCCCGCAGCTCATGTACGGCCGCGCCTTGAGCGAGATCACCCAGCTCGAACAAGCGATGCAGCTCTCGTCGTACATCCAGCCCTTCAAGCAGGCGCTCTCCAATGCGAGCGCGATCACGGCCTTCAAGCAGATCGGCCTGACGCCACCCGAACCGATCACGGTGCGCGACTGGGTCGGCACCCCGTGGCAGTTCCTGGCGCTGACGCTCTGCTTGATGGCCGGGACGGCTGGGCTCCCGCACATCCTGATCCGCTACTACACGGTTCCCAGCCCGAAGGAAGCGCGCCTCAGCGTCGGGTGGTCGCTCTTCTTCATTTGGCTGCTCTACGTGACTGCGCCGGCCTACGCGGCCTTCTCCCGCTGGGAGGTCCTCCAGAACGTCGTTGGCCAGCGGATCGACGCGCTTCCGGCCTGGACGGCGAGCTGGATCAAGACGGGACTGCTCCGCATCGCTGACCAGAACAACGACGGTATCCTGCAGTTCAGCGAGATGACCATCAACGGCGACATCGTGGTGCTAGCGACGCCCGAGATTGCCGGTCTCCCCTTCACGATCGCGGCGCTGGTCGCTGCCGGTGGTCTAGCCGCGGCGCTCTCGACCGCCGACGGTCTCCTGTTGGTGATCTCGACCGCTGTCGCGCACGATATCTACGCCAAGATCATCAACCCGAACGCGCCGTACGCTCGTCGCTTCCTGCTCAGCCGGATCATGATCCTCATCTCCGCCGTCACCGCGGCGCTCCTGGCGATCCCGCAATTCGCGCTGATCGTCCAGCTGGTCGCCTGGGCCTTCTCGCTGGCGGCATCGACCTTCTTCCCCGTGCTGTTGCTCGGAATCTTCTGGAAGCGCGCCAACGCCAACGGTGCTATCGCCGGGATGATCGGCGGACTCGTCACCTGCATCGTCTACATGGTCTGGAACTACGTCGACCCGCGCTTCAACGTGCTCGGTTTGTCGCATCTCTCGGCCGGAATCTTTGGGATGCTGGCCAACTTCATCCTCCTCATCGTCGTCAGCCTGGCGACTGCCCCGTCCCCCAAGCACATCCAGGACATGGTCGACCAGCTGCGGATCCCGGTCGGCGAGATGCGCATGCCCTCGCCGGGAGCCGCACCCGGCACAGCACCGGGTGTCGCTCCGGCCGGTCAGGACTGAGCGACGAGCTCCAGCATCGACCGGGTACGGGGCTCGTCCCCGTACCCGGTCTTCTCGTGACGAACGACCGCTGTACGACGGAGGCGAGAGACTACGACGATGTTCAGGACGCTGATCGAGATCGTGAACTGGATCCTGGCGATCGCCATGTGGCTGCTCATCGGGCGCGCGGTCCTCGACTGGCTCTTCGGCGAGCGACCGACCGTGATCGGTCGTCTGTTCCGCCTCGTCACCGATCCGCTGCATCGTCCGGCTCGCCGGTTGTTCCCCCGCCTCTCGTCGCCAGCGCTGAGCCTGTTCCTCGCTCTGCTGCTCTTCGCCGCGCGCGTCGCGCTCGTCCTCGCCTACGCTGCGCTCGTCTAAGCGAGACCGGCCAAACGCAGGTCGCGGATCGTCTGGATTCCTTCCTCGGCGAGCTCGTACAACTGGCGCTGCCACACCTGTGCGGTCGCGTACGCGTCAGCGAGGGCATGGTGGCGCGCTGGACAGGGGATCTCGTAGGCCGCGAGCAGGTCCTCCAGACCGAACCGTCCACGGTCGGCGCTCGCTTCGGCGAACGTGCCGTGGCGCGTCACCAGCCACCGGGCGACCCGGCCGGTATCGATCCAGAGTCCACGCGGGAACGGTAGCCCGTACCGCTCGGCCGTCCGTCGGAGGAACGAGCGGTCGATCTCCACCCCGTGACCGACGAGCACCGTTCCGGCGATGAACGCGAAGAATTCAGGCAGGGCCACCTGGGCAGGCGGCGCCGCGACGACGTCGACCGGACGGATCCCGTGGATCGGGACGCTCGGTCCCCAACGGTCCTTCTCCGGTCGCACGAGACTGTAAAAGCGCTCGCCGACCAGGATGCGCGCCCCGATCATCCGGTACGCGCCGATCGCCAAAAGTTCGTCGCGCTCCGGATCGAGACCGGTCATCTCCGCATCGAGCACGGTATAGCGTGTCTGCAAGAGCGCGCCGCTGTCACCGCCAGCGACTCCGAACCCGCCCAGGAGGCGGCCGAAGCGCGCTCGCCAGCCATTCGACCGGTTCATTCGCCCGCCTGTTCCAGGTGGAATCGTTCCCGTACCACCGCCTGCGCCCGGGCGACCACCCGGAACGCCTCCTTGAGCAGCGTTCGGTCCAGCGAGGAGAGCTGCCGAGGATCGACGTGGTTCGACGGGCGTTCACCGCGCTGGAGCTGCTCAAGCTGCACGCGGAGCCGGAGCTCCAGCAGGAACTCGAAGGCCCGCGCCAGGTCCTCGGCCAACGCGGGCTCGATCGCCCTCGATTCTCTCAGGGCGAGCAGTCGAGCCAGCGTGTTGGTCTCCTCGATCCCGTGCTCGAGCGCAAAGAGGCGCACCAGGTTCACGATCGCCCCGGTGCCTCCCAGCTTGAGGTCGAGCTGGTTCCGGTGTTCGCCCGAGCGCTCGACGACGAAACGGCCGAGGAAGCCCAGCGGCGGCGGTTGAGCGGTTGACACCGCCGCTACATGGAAAAGGAAGCGAGGACTGTGCGCGAGCTCTCGACGGACGAAGTCCCGGAGCTCCGTCGCCAGCGCGAGTTCGCCGTGTACTCCACGGAAATCGAACACGATGAGTGAGTTGAGGACCGCTTGCGGCTCCGGCACGCTCATCCAGGCGCGGAACTTGCGCCGCCATTCGCTCTCGGTGAGCACCCACTCCGGGTTGTCGGCCGAGTAACGCCCCGGACACGGCGGGAAGCCGAGCGCGACCAGGCGCTCGACCGCCCATTGGCCGAGCCGCAGGAAGTAACCGCGGACGGCTTGTTCGGCCCCGGCGGGCGGATCAGCGTAGAGGATACCGTTGTCCTGGTCCGTACGGATCGTCTGCTCCCGCCGTCCCTCGCTCCCGAAAACGAGCCAGCAGTAGGGTACCGGGGGCGGTCCGAGCTCCTGTTCGAGCAGCGCCAGCACACGCGCGATGACCCGATCGTTGATTTCGCTCACGATCTGAGCGATCTCGCTGGCCCGCACCCCCCGAGAGAGCAGGAACGGCAAGAGCTGACGCTGCGCTTGTTCGAGAATCTCGGCCAACCGCTCGACCCGCGTCTCGCGCTCGAGCGCCCGGGCGAGGAACAACGCGCTCGTCCCCTGCCGAACCAAGAGGTCGAAGGCCGTCAACATACCGTACGGCTTGCCCTCTTCGGTCACGACGAGATGGTTGATCCCGCGCGCGATCATCACCCGTACCGCCTCGAGGAGCAGGCGATCGGCGTCGATGGTCACCAGCGGCGCGCTCATGATCTCCTCGACCGGGACCTCGGGAGAGCGCCCGGCCGCGATCACGCGTTCGCGGAGATCCCAGTCGGTCACGATGCCGACCCCGCGACCGTTCGCATCGACCACGACGATCGAATTGACGCGCTCGGCGCTCATGACCTGTGCCGCCCGTCGGACGGTCGTACCGAGCGGGCAGGTGAGCAACGGGTACCGGGCGACCGTGCGACATGGTGCCGACAGGACGAGCGCGCCATCGGTCGGTTCCTCTTGCCGCTCCAAGGCGGTGAGGCTGGCTCGGACCCATTCCCGCAAGGCGCCGAGGAAGAAGCGCGCGACGGCCGGCTCGGACGCGATCAGCTCCTCGACGACCGTCCGGGGGATGGCGTAGCAGACCGTGTCCTCGACCGCGATGTCGTCGAGTTGCCCCTCAAGGCCGTCCACCGACGACAGAACACCGACGAGGTCACCTTCGCTCGCGACCTCGAACAGGTGCTCCTCACCGGTCGCGGTACGGAGCACCTTCTTGACGCCGCCGCGCACGACCACCCATAGATACTCGGGCGGGCGCTCGCCGCGCCGGATGAGCACCGCCCCGCGCGGGAAGTAGTGCACTTCGACCCGCTTCGTCAGTCGCTCCAGTCGCTCCTCGTCCAGGAACTGGAACGGAGGAACCCGTCGGAGGAACTCCACCACGCTGCCGAGTACGACGTCGTCCACCCGTCCACCCCGCCCTCTCGACGCGTCAGAACCAGACGCATTATACTGGACTTGCCAGCTGATGACAGGATATCCGGATCCCCCGAGGAGGTGCCGGATGGAAGTCGTGAACCCGATCGTCGCCCGCTGGCGAGAGGAAGGACTCGAAGACCCGGTCGGCTTCTGGGCACGGGCGGCCGAGAGTGCGTACTGGTTCCGCCGGTGGGACGAGCCGTTCGTCTGGGAGCCGCCGACCTTCCGCTGGTTCGTCGGCGGGGAGACCAACCTGTGTTACGCCGCTCTCGACCGTCACGTCCTGGCTGGCCGCGGTGGGCAGGCTGCCCTCGTCGCCGAGACGGAGTGGGGCGAGCGCCGTACCTACACGTACGCCCAGCTCTGGCGCTTCGTCCGTCGCATCGCGGCCGCACTGCGGGGACTCGGCATCCAGCGCGGCGACCGGATCGGGATCTACATGCCGACCTGTCCCGAAGCGATCGCGCTCATGCTCGCCGCGACCCGGATCGGGGCCATCCATATCGTCGTCTTCGCTGGCTTCGGTGCCGGCGCCCTGGCCGATCGCCTCGCGATGGCCGGCGCCCGCGCGCTGTTCACCGCCAACGTCACCTGGCGGCGTGGCCGGGAAGTCCGCCTCAAGGAGATCGTCGACCAAGCGATCGCGAGCGGCGTGCCGACGGTCGAGCGTGTCGTCGTGCTTCAGCGCGGCAGCGTGGAGCCGCCGATGCTCCCTGGACGCGACCTCCGCTGGGACGACTTCCTGGCGCTGGCGAGCGGCCAGGACGATCGCCACGAGGTTATGGAATCGAACGAACCGGCGTTCATTCTGGCGACCTCCGGCACGACGGCGAAGCCCAAGTTGGCGATCCATACCCACGGCCCCTATCAGGTCGGTATCACGAGCACCGGCAAGTGGTGCCACGGACTCCGCGCCGGTGACGTCTGGTGGGCGACCTCGGACATCGGCTGGATCGTCGGGCACAGCTACATCGTCTACGCTCCCCTGCTCCTCGGCGCGACGACGATCGCCTTCGAGGGAGCGCTCGACCATCCCTCGGCCGAGACCCCCTACCGCATCATCGAAGAGAACGGAGTGACCGGGATTTTCACGTCTCCGACCGCGGTTCGGTTGCTCATGAAGTACGGCACCGAACCGTCCCGCAAGTACGATCTCTCGTCGGTGGAGCGGGTGGTCTGCGCCGGCGAGGTGCTCAACCCTCCGGCCTGGGAGTGGTTGCAGAAGGACGTGTTCCGCAATCGGATCCCGGTCATCGACCACTGGTGGCAGACGGAGACCGCTGGTCCCGTCGTCGGGAACCCGTACGGGATCGCCATGCTGCCGATCAAGCCCGGTTCGGCGTCCCTGCCGCTGCCCGGCATGGACGTCGCGGTCGTCCGGCCCGAGGACGGCACGCCGTGCCAGCCTGGCGAGCGCGGCGTCGTCGTCATCCGGCGGCCTTTCCCGGGACTTACGCCGGGACTCTGGGGCGAACCGGAGCGGTACGCGCGCGACTATTGGCAGCGCATCCCGGGTGTCTACTTCACCGGCGACGCCGCTTCGGTCGACGAAGACGGGTACATCTGGTTCGCTGGCCGAGCTGACGAGATCATCAAGATCGCCGACCATCGGATCGGGACCATCGAGGTGGAGAGCGCCTTCCTGCGACACCCAGCGGTCGCCGAAGCCGGCGTGACCGGCCGACCGGACCCGCTGCGCGGCGAGGTCATCAGCGCGTTCATCACCCTCAAGCAGGGGTACGAGCCGTCGCCGGAGCTCGAGCGCGAGTTGATCGAGACGGTGCGGCGCGAACTCGGCCCGGTCGCCGTGATCGGGGAGCTGAACTTCGTGCGCGCGCTCCCCAAGACGCGGAGCGGTAAGATCATGCGGCGGGTCCTCAAGGCCGTCATCCTCGACCGGGATCCGGGCGATATCTCGACGATCGAAGAAGAGGGCAGTGTCGAAGAGGCTCGCGCCGCCTGGCTGCAACTCAAGGACATGCTCCGCGTCGGCGTCTACCTCGACCAACCGCAACCGAGCGGGGTCGAAGCGAACGACGACTGAGGGAGAGGCCGACCGACTGAACCCGTCCGGAGCAGGGCCGTCTCGGTCGGCCCCGCTCTGGCTACTCGCCGCGGCCGTCCTCTGGGGGACCACCGGTACCGCCGCCGCCTTCGCGCCCAGCGGCGCTCACCCGATCACCGTGGGCGCGCTCCGTCTGCTCCTCGCTGGGCCGTTGCTGTCGGCGCTCTTCGGTCTCCCACGGACGCTGCCGCGGGCGGCACTCCTGCCCTCGGCCGTCGCGAGCGCCGCGATCGCCATCTACCAACCCGCCTTCTTCCTCGGAACCCGGGAAAACGGCGTCGCGATCGGCACGCTGGTCGCTCTCGGCAGCGCTCCGTTGTTCGCGGCGACGCTCGAAGCGTGCCTCGAGGGTCGTCGACCCTCGCGCCGTTGGCTGGCTGCGACCGGACTCTCGATCGCAGGGCTCGCTGCGCTCCTCGAGCCGTCGATGGCCGTTTTGGTCTCTCCCGCCGGCATGCTGGCCAGCCTGGGAGCGGGTTCGGCGTACGCCGTCTTCGTCCTCGCGATGCGGCGCTGCCTCGGTACCGGGCTCTCCGCCGAGCGTGCTGTCGCGTTCTCGTTCACCGTGGCTGCCGTCTTGCTCGCCCCCGCTCTCCTGTGGGACGTCCCGCACTGGGTGGCCACGCGGCGCGGACTCCTGGTCGTCCTGTACCTCGGGATCGTCGCCACAGCCCTCGCCTACGCGCTGTTCGCTCGCGGCGTCGCGGGAACGACCGCAGCGACGGTCGCCTCGCTCTCCCTCGCCGAGCCTCTCGCCGCGACCGGACTCGCGCTGTTCGTCCTCGGGGAGACGCTCACCCTGACTCAGGCGGTCGGGGCGGTCGCGGTACTCGCCGGGCTCGTCCTCCTCGCTGGCAGCCAGCGGTCTCCTGCGACGTCCGATGCCCGAGGATCGATCGTCGCCGAGACAGCGATCGGCACGGAAAGGTTGGAGCCGTGACCCGGACGTTCGACCCGTTCGCCCGCACTCTCCTCCGCACGCTCGGTCGCGTACCGCTCGCGCACCGTCTGCCGATCACGGACGGTACGCTCGTTGTCAGCGGGCCGGAGGCACCGGTGACGATCGTGCGTGACCGCTGGGGCATCCCGCATGTGGAGGCACGCACGCCGCACGATGCATGGTTCGCTCTCGGTTTCTGTCAAGCGCAGGACCGTACCTTCCAGCTGGACTTCCTCCGTCGCCTGGTCCGGGGCGAGCTCGCCGAGGTGGTCGGACCGCCCGGCTTGCCTTTCGATCGCCTGGCGCGCCGCATCGGCTTCCGTCGCGCTGCACTCCGGCAGCTCCCGGTGATCGCGAGCGACGTCCGAGAACAGGTCGACGCCTTCCTCGCCGGACTCCGGACCGGCCTGGAGCGAGGCGTGCGCGCCCGACCGCTCGAGTTTCTCGTCCTGCGCACCGAGCCGGAACCGTGGGACGCCGCGGACGTGTTGGCGCTGGTCAAGTTCCTCTCGTTCGCGCTCGCTTCGAATTGGACCTCGGAACTGGTACGCCTCCGGGTGCTCGTCGAGGACGGTGCCACGGCCCTCGCAGCGGTCGATCCCGCCTTCGCTACGTTCGAGCCGGTGACGGAACTCTCCGGACGCTTGCCTGTTCCCTGGCTCGAGCAACTGGCAGGCGACCTAAATCGACTGCGCGCATTCGCGGCTGCCTCAGCCTCCAACAACTGGGTCATCGCCGGTCGGCGCACCGCGAGCGGGCGGCCGATCCTCGCCAACGACCCGCACTGGAGTCCGCTCTTGCCGTCGTTCTGGTACCTGGCGCATCTCGTCACTCCGAGTTGGACACTCGCCGGCGCGACGCTGGTCGGCACGCCAGCATTCATCGCTGGACACAACGGTTTCGCCGCCTGGGGCGTCACTGCAGGGTTGAGCGACAACACCGACCTCGCGCTCGAAGCGCTCGGGCCCGATGGTAGCAGCGTCAGGGAACACGATCGCTTCGTGCCTTGTACGGTGCATCACGAGGCGATCCGAGTCCGCGGCCACGGAACGGTCAGCGATCTCGTCCTGGAAACCCGACACGGACCGATCGTCAGCCCGGCACTGCGCGACGTTCCCTGGGCCCTCTCGCTGCGGGCAGTCTGGTTGGACCCCTTGCCGGTGCGCGGCCTGCTCGACATGCACCGCGTCCGATCGTTCGAGGACCTCGAGGAAGGGTTCAGCGACTGGCCGCACCTGCCGCTCAACGTCGTCTACGCCGACGTCACCGGTCGGATCGGGTGGCTCCTCGCCGGAACGGTACCGCGGCGCGTCCGCTCCACCGGCCTGGTCCCGATCCTCGGCTGGGAGAACCCGGAACCGTGGGATGGGTACGTCCCGGCGAGCCAGCTCCCGCGCATCGTCGATCCTCCAGAAGGCTTCTTCGCGACCGCGAACGCCCGACCGCCCGTAGGCGACGACGCCGCGTTCCTCGGCGCGGACTACCTCGATTCCTACCGCGTCGAGCGGATCTCGCAGGTTCTCGCCAGCCGCCGTGACTGGACGTTGGCGGAGACGCTCGCACTGCAACTCGACACCTACGCGCTGGCCTGGGACCAGCTCCGCGATCGCCTCCTCGCGGCGGCACCCGGAGCACAGGACGTGCGATCCGCGGTGGATCTCCTCGGCCGTTGGGACGGTCGCGTGGATGCGGAGAGCCCGGCGGCGACCATCTTCGAATTCCTGACGCACCGCTTGGCGGAGCGGTACGCGCGGTTGCACGCGCCGCGCAGCTGGCGGTGGATCATCGGGGCAGGGTTCCACGACCTCGTCGGCGGGACGAGTTGGGGCGTGCGGCGGATCGCCCATCTGGTCCGAGTCCTCACCGACGTCTCCCCAGCTTCGCGAAGCTTCGATCTCGACACGCTCCTCGCGACGACCTGGCGGGAGACCGTCGAGGAACTCGTGCAGCGCTTCGGCCCCGACCCGAGACGCTGGCGCTGGGGAACGGTCCGCCCCCTGCACCTCACGCACCCGTTCGGGGCCGTGCGCGCGCTCCGTTGGCTCTTCGATCGCGGACCGCTCGCGGTCGGTGGCGACGAAAACACCGTCAACGCAGCCGGTGTCTCGGCTCACGCACCGCTCGGTCCCGTGCAGTTCATCGCCTCCCTCCGCTTCGCGGTCGAGCTCGGCGACTGGGACAACGCGCGGGTCGTGCTACCGGGTGGCCAGTCGGGTCACCCCTTCTCGCGACACTACGACGATCTGCTCGCGCTGTGGTCGCGGGGCGAAACGGTACCGCTCGCATGGTCGGCCGAGGGCGTGAGCCGTGTCGCCGTCGCCCGGTTGCGGCTCGTCCCCGACCGCACCGGCGCCTGACCTAACGGCGCGAACGATGGACCGTCAGGGCTCAGCGAAGAGACTCGGCGCATCCTCACGGCGATAGACGATCCAGCGCCCCGTTCCGCCGTCGACGACGAAGTTCTCCGGGGGACGCTCGCCGAAGCGCTCGCTCACCAGGTCCCGGCCAGCCGGAGCGCTATCGACGAGGATGTAGCGTACGTACCACCTCGGCTGCTCGAGCGCGCGAGCGAACTCCGCATCGGCTGGTAACAGGAAGGGATGCGCTGTCTCGGCTCGGGCGATCAGCCGGTAACTGCTCCGGTCGTCGGTCAAGATCGAGCGGGCCGGTGCGGCGGCGAGACGCTCCGCGAACGCCCGCTCGGTCAGGTCGCTCGCCTGCGGCTGTCCCGTCGTCACGACGCGCTCCCACTGTTCGACCTCCGGCTCGCCGGCGACCAACGTCGCGTTCAGCGCTCCTTGCGCGATGGCGAGGACGACCAGAATGGGCGCGACCCAGCGCGGCAGCCGTTCCGGCAACGCGACCAACGCGATGAGCGTGTACGTTCCCAGTGCCAGCGGCGCCGCGTAGTTGAGCCCGGCGAGCCGGATGACGACCGGAAAGAGCGCGAGCGCCGCCAGCGGAAGCAGCCGGCGCGGTTGCCGCCAGGCGACCAGGAGCGCGGATCCGAGCAGGAGCACCTGTGCGACGAGTTCGCGCCCGAACGCCGGTAGCCAGGCCACGCGCTCGTCCAGGGGCGCCTGCCAGCGCGCCGGATCGAACACCGCGGCAGCCGGATCGGCGAGATAGGTCAGCGGATTGCCGGTGAAGACCCAATTGATGTACGTCCAGCTCGTCGCTGCCCACAATACCGGGAACGCGGTCACGAGCATCTGGCTGACGGTCGCCCACCGTTCGTCCGTACTCACCGTCCGGTTCTCGAGTCTCCGGTACAGGGGCACCAGGAGCGCGAGGGCGAGCCCGTAGAGCAAGGCGTAGAAGTGTGCGTAGAAGGCGAGACCGAGGACGAGTCCGGCGACGAAGCCGCTGAAGGTGTGCTGGTACCGGATGAAGTTCTGATAGTAATGCCAGGCGACGATGACGAGATGGAGCGCCAGCATATCCGGGTACGCCTGCGTGGCCAAGAAGAGCGACGACGGGGTCGCGACGACAGCGGCGAGCAGGAGCATGCGCCACAGCCGGGGGAGTCCCGCCCGCTCGAGGTCGTACCAGACGATCCAGGCTGTCGCACCGGCAGCCACGCTGCCGAGAACGGCCGGTGTCCAAGCACGCGGATACAGCAGAACCGTGAGGAAGGGAAGCGGAGGATACAGGAAACCGATCACCTCCAACCGGAGCCGGTCGGCAGCCAGCAGCGATTTGGCGACGATGTGCGCATGCGCGTTGCTCAGGAACCCCAGGTGCACCCCGTAGAGCGCGACAGCGAGAAACGGCACGCTGAAGAGCGCGACGCGCATCGCCTGCTGTCGCCAGCTCAGCTCGACGAGCCGGAGCTCCTCAGTCGCTCGCGGATGCGGCCGGCGCAGCGGGGTCGAGATACCGGCTGAGGCCATGGCGAGTCTTCTCCCAGTAGAACGGCTTCGTGATCAGCTGCCAGACCGCCTTGTACGAGGCGATCGAATGCAGGATCCAGTAGAACGGATTCAGCAGCGCGAACGGTATGAGGCCGTAACGGCGCCGCTTGAAGCCGGCGAGCATGCCGAGGTAGATCATCACGCCGTTCCCGATGAGCAGGTTGAACAAGCTGATGTAGAGCACCACGGGTGGGAAGAGCAGGTCGAAGGCATGCGTCCGCGTGACGATCCACAACAGGGTGAGCGACCAGAGCGGAATGAGCGAGAGGAAAGCGAACGGCGCACCGCCGATCAGGAGCACGAAGCCGAACGCGTTCCGCCAGCCCGCCGTGCGCACCAGTCGGAGCGGATGACGCGTGTGCACCAGGACGGTCTGCAGGTATCCCTTGATCCAGCGCGAACGCTGGCGGATCCAGTTACCGACATGGGTATTCGCCTCTTCCCACGTCGTCGAATTGATGATGCCGACCCGATAACCGTGCGCGGCGGCGCGGATTCCGAGATCGGCGTCTTCGGTCACGTTGAACGGATCCCAACCACCGAGTTCGCGCAGCCGGTCGACGCGGAAGTGGTTGCTCGTCCCACCGAGCGGAATCGGGAGACGAAGCCGATCCAGACCGGTGAGCACGTAGTCGAACCAGTACGAGTACTCCAACGTGAAGAGGCGGGTGAGGAGGTTTTCGGTCGCGTTGTAGTAATTCAGGGCTGCCTGCACGCACACCAGTTCGGGAGGGCCTTTGCGAAAGGCGATCACCGCCTTCTTGAGCTGATCGGGATCGGGACGATCCTCGGCATCGTAAATCGTCAAGTACTGGCCGCGGGCGAAGAGCAAGCCGACGTTGCAGGCCTTCGGCTTCGTCTTCGGTGCGCCGTTGGGGACGACGATGAACGTGACCGTCTCGGGAGGTCGCGCTGCCTTGGCCGCCGCGAGCGTTTCCTCGTCGTCCTCCTCGATCAGGAGCAGGATCTCGAGCTTGCTCGCCGGGTAGTCGAGTCGACGGAGATTCTCGATGAGATGCGGGACCACGTTCGCCTCGCGATAAACCGGAACCAGCACCGTGTACATCGGGAGCTCGTCGTCGCGAAGCGTCCGTACCTCGTCGTCGCTGATCGCTTGGACGTGCTCGAACTGCGCGCCGGCCATCGCGACGACGAAATGGAAGAGGACGAAGAGGAACAGCGTCCCGTTCACCAGTGCCGACACCAGCACACCGGTCAACGTCGGCGCGAGGGCCATCCCGACGAGCACGGCGACCAGCGAGCCGAGGAGGGCGATCTTCTGCCACCGCACCAGCACGCGCCGAGCGCTCTCCTCCGGATTCCGGAAGTAGAGACCGAGCGCCGCGCGGTCGAGAACGACGTCTCGAAAGACGGTTCGGATCGCATAGTCGATGTCCCACTCCGTCGTGACGAGCGGCCGCACCTCGACCGGACCGAGAACCGACTGCACGAACTCGACGAGGTCGCGGCCGGGGTACTCGGCGGTCGCCACCAGCACTTCCGAGCCCTGACGACGCAGCGGAAAACAGCGGCGCCGGACGAGTTCTTCCGGATCGAACCGCCGCGCCAGTTGCACGTCGAGCGGCTCGCGCAGGAGGTCGACGAACGGGTGACCCCACAAGCCGGCCAGGACGCGGTAGAGATCCTGGCGACGCACGTACCCTAAGGCGATCAGGATACGGCCCAGGCGATCGCCGGTACGGCGTTGGTACTCGAGCGCACGCTCCAACTGCTCCGGGGAGAGTAGACCACGATCCACCAGCGCCTCGCCTAAGCGCGTGCGGCGTCGCAGCGCCTCCGGCTCGCTCCTCGCCTGTGCTCGTCGGACGAACATGCTGTCGATTTCGACCTTTCGACCGCTCCCGGCGACGACTCCCGAGTCGATCGTCCCTCACTGACAGCAAACGGAACAGGAGCCAACCCTGCCATGGGCCGCGGCTCCTGTCCGACTTCTGCCGATGATACTAGAGGCGGAAGGGACGGAAGGCCTACGCACCCCGGAGCACGCGAAGAGTCGAAGCGGCGCGCTCCGGGTCCTCGTCGATCGCCCGATAGACTGGCGCGAGCGTCTTCTCGGTCAGGCTCCGCGCAGCACGCCGGATCACCTCCGCGACGGGCTGCGGATCGACTCCGGCGGCCCGGAACGCCCGCGCGATTTCGCGTTCCGACAGCGCGCGGAGGACGAGCTGCGTCGCTTCCAGCTCCGGGGCCAGCAAGTGCGCACGGTACCACCGGAGGAAGCGCTCGACGTACGTCGCGACGACGAGTTCAGCACGCGCCGGGGGAGCCTCCGGCGAGTCGCTGCAGGGGTCTTCGCGGAGATCGTCGACCGTGACAAGTCGGATGTCGGGGAGCTCGGCCACGCTCGGCTCGACGTTCCGTGGCACCGCCAGGTCGATGACGAGCTGCGGCCTCCTCGGCACCGCGAAGTGGGGCCGCCTCACCACCGGCTCCGGGGCACCGGTCGCGACGATCACCGCATCCACCTCTTGGAGTCGTGCCGGCCAGTCCGACCAGTCGAGGACCACGATCCCGTTCTCGGAGGCCCAACGCGGGAAACGGTCGCGCGAGCGGTTGCTCCAGAAGACGGCCCGGGGTCGCCGCCGCGAGAGCGCGGCGACGGCGAGCTGCCCGGTGTCCCCGGCGCCGAGCACGAGCACGGAACGTCCGGCGAGCGATCCAAAATGTCGTTCCGCCTCCTGCACCGCCAACCGCGCGAGCGAGCGTTCGTCAGGCGTCAACCCCGCGCGGATGCGAGCGGCGCGGCCTGCCGCAAGCGCGAGCGAGATGAGCCGATCCAGGATCGGACCGAGCATTCCGGCCTCGCGCGCCAGCGCGCGCGCCCGCCGTACCTGGCCGAGGATCTGGGTCTCTCCCAGGACACGGGAGTCGAGACCAGCTGCCACCCGCATGAGGTGCCGGACCGCGCGCACCTCGCGCCCGAGCCAGGCACAGGACTCCAGCTCGGACGCCTCCATCCCGGCGGCAGCAGCGAGCCACTCGACCCCGATCCGCGGGTCGGCAGCGTCCGCGACCCAGTAGAGCTCCGTCCGATGGCAGGTGACGAGCAGTACCGCCTCGTGCGCTCGATCGCGCCAAGTGCCGAGGAGTTCGATCTGTCGCTCGAGCGGAAAGCCGAGCCGCTCGCGGACCTCGATCGGTGCCGTGCGATGGGTGATCGCGACGCTCGCCAGCTGCATCACGCTCCCCGGGCGATCTCGCGCAGCGCGTCCGCCGCAGCCTCCACTGTCCGGTCGACGTCGTCTTCGGTATGCGCGAGCGAAACGAACCACGCCTCGAATTGGGACGGGGGCAAAAGGATTCCGCGACGACGCATCGCGCGGTGGAAGGCCGCGAAGCGGGCGACGTCGCACGTCTCGGCACGACCAGCATCGGTCACCGGCTCGGAACTGAAGAAGAGCGTCAGCATCGAGCCGACCCGCTGCACGACCGCCGGAATGCCCGCGGCGCGAACGGCCTCACGCAAGCCGCTTTCCAACCGTCCGCCGAGACACTCGAGGTAGTCGTACGCGCCGGTCGCGCGCGCCAGTTCGATCGTCGCCAACCCAGCGGCCATCGTCAGCGGGTTTCCAGCGAGCGTGCCCGCTTGGTAGACCGGACCGCTCGGCGCTACCTGTTGCATGAGGTCACGGCGCCCTCCGTAGGCACCCACCGGCAACCCACCGCCGATCACCTTCCCGAAGCAGGTCAGGTCGGGCTCGATGCCGTACTTCCCCTGTGCCCCGGCCAACCCCAAGCGGAAGCCGGTGATCACCTCGTCGAAGATCAGGAGCGCTCCGGCGGCACGCGTCACTCGCCGGAGCGTTTCCAGAAAACTGGGAACCGGCGGTACGACTCCCATATTGCCGGCCACCGGTTCGACGATGACGGCAGCGATTTCCGAGCCGTGCCGACGGAAGGCCTCTTCGACCGCACCGACATCGTTGTACGGCAACACGAGCGTGTCGCTCGCCGTCCCGGGCGTCACCCCGGGCGTGCCCGGGAGCCCGAAGGTCATGACCCCGGAGCCCGCCGAAACGAGCAAGGAATCCACGTGTCCGTGGTAGCAACCGGCGAACTTCACGACGACCGATCGTCCCGTCGCCGCGCGGGCGAGCCGGAGCGCGCTCATCGTCGCTTCGGTGCCGGAGTTGACGAAGCGGATCATCTCGACGGACGGCACTGCCTCCACGATCGCGCGCGCCAACTCCACCTCCAGCGGCGAGAGAAGCCCGAAATTCGTTCCGCGACGAGCGACTTCGACGATGCGGCTCGTGACCGCCGGATGCGCGTGCCCAGCGAGCAAGGCTCCCCAGGAGCAGATGTAGTCCAGGTAGCGCGTTCCGTCGACCGCGACGAGGTAGGCTCCTTCGCCCCGGTCGACGATCACCGGTTCGTCGCCGACCGCCCGGAACGCGCGCACCGGACTGTCGACCCCGCCGGGCAAGTACCGCAGGGCTGCCTCCCAGAGCGAGCCTGTCGCTGCCATCGTTCTCCGCTCCCGTCAAGCCGTGACCAGTTGCTCGACCGCCGCTGCCAGCCGTTCGCCGCGCAACCAGCGTGCGACATCCTTCGCGTGATAGGTAATGATCATGTGCGCCCCAGCGCGACGGATCCCGGTGAGGACCTCGAGGACGATCCGCTGCTCCTCGATCCACCCGTTCCGTGCAGCGGCCTTGACCATCGCGTACTCGCCGCTGACGTTGTACGCGGCGATCGGGACATCGAACCGTTCGGCCGCCGCCATGATCACGTCGAGATAGGCCAGCGCCGGCTTCACGATGATCGCGTCGGCTCCTTCGTCGATATCGGCTGCGATCTCGCGGAGCGCTTCCCGACGGTTCGCTGGGTCCATCTGGTGCGAGCGGCGATCCCCGAACGCCGGCGCCGACTCCGCCGCTTCCCGGAACGGTCCGTAGAACGCCGAGGCGTACTTCGCGGCGTAGGAAAGGATGGGCAGCTCGGTGAACCCTGCTCGGTCGAGCGCGACGCGGATCGCGAGCACGCGTCCGTCCATCATGTCCGACGGCGCGACCATGTCCGCACCGGCCTCGGCATGGGAGACCGCGGTGCGCGCCAGCAGTTCGAGCGTCGGGTCGTTGAGGATCTGCCCTTCGCGGACGACCCCGCAGTGCCCATGCGAGGTGTATTCGCAGTTGCAGACGTCGGTGATGACGACGAGTTCGGGTGCCACGCGCTTGAGCTCCCGCACCGCGCGCTGGACGATCCCGTTCGGGTCGTACGCCTCGCTGGCCAGCTCGTCCTTCCGCTCGGGGATGCCGAACAGCAGGACGGCTCCGATGCCGAGCGAGAGCAGTTCCTCTGCTTCGTAAGGCAGCTGGTCGACGCTCAGGTGGTAGACCCCTGGCATCGAGCCGACCTCCCGCCGCACGCCGTGTCCGTGCACGACGAACAGCGGGTAGACGAGCGTGTCGACGGTGAGTCGCGTCTCCCGGACCAGACGCCGCAGCCCATCGGTACGACGGAGGCGCCGGAACCGTCGAAACCGGAGCTCCTCGACGCTCATCGCTCACTCCTCTCCGCCTGCAGCAGCGCCTCGATCAATCCCTCGATCGTGTGCCGCTCGGCGATCGCAGCGACGCCAAGCCCGAGTTCCGCGGCAGTCGCCGCGGTGACCGGTCCGATCGCCGCGAACCGCACCCGCGGGTGGAACCGCCGAGGGTCCCCGAAAGCCGCGACCAGGCTCCGCACCGTCGAACTCGCCGTCAGCAGCACCCAGTCGATCCCTCCCGCGTGGAGTTCCGCGCGCACCTCCTCCGCGAGAGGCAACGGCACGGTGCGGTAGATCGGCAGCACCGTGACCTCGGCGCCGGCCTCGCGCAACCGCGCGGGCAAGACGTCGCGGGCATCGGCAGCGCGCGCCAATAGCACTCGCTGACCGCGGATTCCCCGGGCCACGAGCGCCTCGGCGACCGCCTCGGCGACGTAGCGCTCCGGCACGAGCGCGACACACAGCCCGCGCGTCTCCAGTGAGCGAGCCGTGGCCGGGCCGATCGCCGCGAGCTGGGCACCTCCGAGTACCCCGATCGGAATGTCGAGCATCGCCAGCCGGTCGAGGAGCATCCGTACACCGTTGGCGCTCGTGAACACGACCCAGTCGAAGCGCCGCAGGTCGCGCAGCACGGGATCGATGGTTCCCCAATCGTCGGGCGGGACGATCGCGACCAACGGATGGACGATCACCTCGGCACCGAGCTGGCGCAAGCGCTCGACGAGCTCCATCGCCTGTCCTGCCGGGCGAACGACGAGAACGTGACGACCCTCGAGCGGGCTCTGTACCGTCATAGTTGGCCGAGGGGCTCGAGCCTGCAGTGCTTCGGCCAGCCGGCGCGCGAGTTCGCTGGCTCGCGCTGCAGCCTCGTGGCGGGGCCACAGTTCTACCCTCCGGTCGACCGGCCCGCGCTCGTCCGCCGCGACCGCGACGCGCAGCCGCACCGCCTCGCCTTCGACCGTGGCATAGGCTGCGATCGGCACCGCGCAACCGGTTCCGAAGGCCGCGAGGAAGGCACGCTCCACGGAAACGGCGAGCCGGATCGCCGCGTCGTCCAGGCGAGCGAACAGGGAATCTCTCCGGGGATCGTCGGCACGGCAGACGACGGCAAGCGCTCCCTGCCCGGGCGCTGGCACGAACAGGTCGGGATCGAGGTACTCGGTGATCCATTCTCGCCGGTCCAAACGCTCGAGCCCAGCCGCGGCGAGCACGAGCGCGTCGTACAGTCCGTCCGCGAGCTTCCTCAAGCGGGTGTCGACGTTGCCGCGGATGTCCGAGAACTCGAGGTCGGGACGCAGTGCCGCCAGCAACGCGCGTCGACGCCGCGAACCGGTGCCGACCCGAGCGCCGGTCGGGAGCGTCGCGAGCGAACGCGCGTCTCTCGCGACGAGGACGTCGCGCACGTCCGCGCGCAACGGGAACGCGACGAGTTCCAAGCCTGGTGGGAGCACGCTCGGCACGTCCTTGGCGCTGTGGACCGCGAGATCGATCGTTCCCGCCTGGAGTGCCTCGTGGAGCTCCTTCACGAAGACGCCGGTACCGCCTATCACCGTGAGCGAGGTCGCTCGATCGCGGTCTCCCGTCGTCGTGATCGGGACGAGGCGCGTCTGGATGTCGGGAGCGAGACGCTCGAGGAGCGCGGCGACCGCGCGCGCCTGGGCGAGCGCGAGCGCACTCGCTCTCGTGCCGATCCGGATTTCGTCCCGGACCCGGTTCGCCTCGTGACCCATCGAACCTGTTCGTACCTCTTCGAAGCTACAAAATCTGCTCGAATCTCTCCATATACTTTGTCGGGCCGATTCTACTGCTCCCCTCGTCGCTCCGGCAACCGGATCCGGACTCCGTGAGACCGAGCCGAGTACAATCCACTCGGGAGCGGAGGCGAACATCCGAAGGGGGAAAGCGATGCAGAAGACCGTCGTCATACTCGGCGCCGGTCCCGGTGGCATAGCGGCCGCCCGTGCCCTACGTGGCTTGCTCCCCGCGGACGACCGCATCGTCGTCGTCGATCGGCACGACGAACAACGGCTCGGCGTCAGCTTGCTCTTGATCATGCGCGGCTGGCGCGAGCCGCACGAGGTCGCGATCCGTCCTTCCCGCGTCCTGAACGGCTTCGTCGAATTCCTCCCCGCCGAGGTGCTCGGTGTCGATCCCGCAGCTCGACGCGTCGAGACGAGCGCCGGCCCCCTGGGCTACGACGCCGTGCTGCTCGCGCTCGGTGCCGAACTCGTACCGGAAACCATCCCTGGCCTGGCGCACGCGCTCGAGAACGGTGTCGCCGGTCACTGCTGGGCGTTGCCGGCGGCGTTGCAACTCCGCGAGCGTCTGCACTGTTTCGCTGGGGGTCGGATCCTCGTCGTGATCGCCCGGCTTCCCTACAAGTGCCCACCCGCCCCGTACGAGGCTGCCCTCCTCATCCGTGATCTCGTCGAGGAGCGGGGCCTCGCAACTTCGACCGAGATCACCGTCGTCACCCCGGAGCCGAGTCCCCTCGCGGTCGCCGGGCCGGCCGTCGGCGAGCAGCTCACCCGCTACCTGGCGAGTCGCGGCGTCTCGGTGCGCACCGGGGAACAACTGGTGAGCGTCGACCCGCGCCATCGTGAAGTGACGTTCGCTTCCGGTACGCGGGAACTCTTCGACCTCCTCGTCGTGGTGCCTCCCCATCGCGCGGCCACCGTCGCGCGCGATGCCGGACTCACCGAGGGTGACTGGGTGCCGGCCTCGCTCCGGACGATGCGCACGAACGTCGCCGGCGTGTGGGCGATCGGCGACCTGGCAGCGGTGCGGGTGCGCGACACGCTCATGGTCCCCAAGGCAGCCGTCTTCGCCCAGCAACAGGCCGAGATCGCTGCCCGGGACATCGCGCGGGCACTGGGCTACGACGTTCCGGAGCCGGAGATACGCGCCGTCGGACGGTGCTGGTTCCTGGCCGGGCGCCGGTCGGCAGGGGTCATCGAGGGAGACTTCCTCGCGGAACCGCGTCCAGCCGTCACCTTCACCGAGCCGACCGCCGAAGGGTACGCCCTGATGGAAGCCGAGCTCGCGACCTGGCTCGCCCAGGATCCGCTGACCGGCGGTGCGTAGCCGTTCAGCCGGTCGTCGCGAGCAGTCGGTAGAATTCGTCACGCGCAGTCGGCGACGTCGCGAAGACGCCCAGCATGGCACTCGTGGTGGTCCGGGCGTGCTGCTTTTCGACGCCGCGCATCATCATGCAGAGATGCAGGCCATCCGCGACCACCGCGACCCCGTGGGGATCCAGGATGTCCTGGATGGCGTGGGCGATCTGCTGGGTGAGGCGCTCCTGCACCTGCAAGCGCCGCGCGAAGAGATCGACGACGCGCGCGAACTTGCTCAGCCCGAGGATCTTTCCTCGGGGGAGATACCCGATATGCACGTGACCGAAGAAGGGGAGCAGGTGATGCTCGCACAGCGAGTAGAACTCGATCCCCTTCACCACCACCATCGTGTCCTGCTCGACGTGGAAAATCGCGCCGTTCACGAGCGCGGCGAGGTCCTCGCGATAGCCGCGGGTCAGGAACGCCCAGGTCTCGGCCACACGGTGCGGGGTGCGCTCGAGCCCCTCGCGGCCGGGATCCTCGCCGATGAGCGTCAGCCATTCGGCGACCAACGCCTCCATGCGCTCGAGATCGCAACCGGTGATGAAACGGAGCCCCGTATCCTCGAACTCGACGATTCGGTCTTGCTGTGTCATCGCAAACCCCACGACGTCTCGCTCGTCGCTCGCGGCGCCGACCGCAGCGCAATGATGCCATGATCGCACCGGCCGCTCGTTCGCGGCAACCTCGCTCGTTCGTCACGGCGAACGTCGCCGCCGACACCGGAAGACCAGCCACCGCACGACGACCGAGAGCACCGGCACCGCCGCTTGACCGAGCAGGAACGCGAGCGCGGTCTCGAGACGACGCGTCAGCAGGAAGATCCCGAGCCACACGTACTGGGTACTGAGACCGAGGTTCGCACCGAGCCAGACGACCTCGCGTCCCCACCAGGCACGAGCGCAGTCGCTCCGTTCGTCCCGACAACCGGTCGAGCAGCGGAAGGCTTGTCTCTCCAGCCAGCGAATGGCGCGATCCTGCGGCGCGAACAACGCACGGTAGATCGAGCGGGCCAGCATCAGCCAGAAGCCGTCCTCGTCCCGCACCTCGGGCCGGAACCGTTCGCCCCGTGCGGCGCGGTAGAGATACTCGACGTTGAAGTCCCAGCTCAGCACCGCGGTCAGTACGACGAACGCGAGCGCCGCACGCCGAACACGCCCAATGCGCCGACCGATCGCCGCCAGCAGCACGGCGTTCTTCACGGCATCGAGCTCGGTGTCGGCATACCGTCCGAGTTCCGTCTCCTCACCGCGCAGGCGGGCCAACTGGCCGTCCGCGTTGTCGAGGACCGTCACCACCTGGAGGACGGCAGCCGCCCAGCGCTCGCGACCGGCGAGGATGGCGAGACCAGCGACGATCCCGAGGCACGTGTGGAGGAGAACGAGGTGGATCGGGCGTACCGGAGTCCCGAGGAGCCCGCGGGCGACGAGATAGCCGAGCGGGCGGAACACGACCGCGTTCACCGCCTCGGGTGCCGGCCGCGCTTTGAGGCTCCGTCGATAGTGCCGCAGGAGATCGCCCGGCACCGGGGGACGCGGCAGAATCCTCACTCACCGTACCCCTTGCCTGTCTGCGCGGCGAGTCCCAACTGCTCGACCCCGCGCACGGCACCTTGCACGAGAAACCCGATGTCGCTGCCCGCAGTGACGAAGTGGAAGCCCTGCGCCGCACGACGCAGCGCATCGTCGATCGAATAGGCAGCGTAGCCAGCGATCTTGCCGGTATTGCGGCACGCCTCGAGTACGCGCTCGATCGCCCGTTCCTGCCGCTCGTCCTCGGCAGCCCGACGCGGATCGATCCCGAGCGAGAGCGCGAGATCGCCCGGACCGATCCAGCAACCGTCGATACCGGGAACGGAGAGGATCGCCTCCGCGTTGTCCACCGCCTGCGCGCTCTCGATCTGGACCGCGACGAACAGTTCCCGACCGATCCACTCCGGGTAATCCGAACCATAGACGCGTGCCCGCCCCCAGCCCCAGGATCGCTTGCCGAGCGGTGGAAAATGGCAGGCATCGGCGACCGCCTGCGCATCCTCGCGCGTGTGCACGAGCGGGACGATGATACCCAGCGCCCCATCGTCGAGCAGGCGAGCAATCAGGGTGTAATCGTTGCGGGCGACGCGCGCCATCGGCACCGCCCGCCCGCAGGAGAGCGCCATGAGCGTCGCGATGATCGTGTCCGAACCGAACGTGCCGTGCTGGGTATCGATCAGGATGAAATCGATGCCGCAATCGGCCAACGCTTCGGCGACGAGCGGAGCGCCGAGTTGCAACGTATAACCGAACGCCGGCCGCCCGGACAGCATCTTGCGCTTCGCGGTGTTCTCGCGCATCGTCTTCCCTCTCCCCTTCGCGAACGGCTCCTCGTCGCGGCTACCCTACCGCAATCCGTCCCGGGATGGAAGGTGGTCCGTTCCCGACCCCTGGCGCGGGCGCAGCAGCTCCTGGTCAGTCTCAGCGCGCGTGCCCCCACGGCGCCGCAGCGACGAGGAGCATTCCAGGCACCGACCGCGAAACGCCGACTCTCGCCGTATGGTATCCTTACACTGTTGTGCTGCGTTCCCGACTGCACGACAGAAAACGAACGCATTTTCGAGGAGTACACGTGACGAAGACCATCGACCGACCACAGAGTCCGAGCGCGTTCGCTGCGCTCGGGTTGTCCGAATCTTTGCTCCAAGCGCTGCGCGACGTCGGCTTCGAGCAGCCGACGCCGGTACAGGCCGAGGCCATCCCCGTTCTTCTCGCTGGCAAGGACGCGATCGTCCAGGCGCACACCGGTACCGGGAAGACCGCGGCGTTCGCGCTGCCGATCCTGCAACGACTGGTACCGAACGGTAGCCCGCAAGCGCTCGTCCTGACGCCGACCCGGGAACTCGCGATGCAGGTCGCCGAAGCGATCCACCGTCTCGGCCGGCACCTCGACGCTCGCGTCCTCGCGCTCTACGGCGGCCAACCGATCGAGCGGCAGCTCCGCGCGCTCCGTCATCCCGTCGACGTCATCGTGGGCACGCCGGGCCGGATCATGGATCACCTCCGCCGCGAGACGCTTCACCTCGACCGTATCCGTACCGTGATCCTGGACGAGGCGGACGAGATGCTGGACATGGGGTTCATCGAGGACATCGAGTGGATTCTCGAGCGGGTGCCCCGCGAGCGACAGACCGCGCTGTTCTCGGCGACCATCCCGGCGCGCATCCGCGAACTCACGCGCCGTTACCTGCGCGAACCGGTGACGATCGCCATCCACCCGGAACGGGTGACGGTACCGCAGATCCGCCAGTTCGCCTACGAGGTCACACCGGCCGCCAAGGTGGACGCGCTCGCCCGGATACTCGACTACGAGAGTCCAGCGTCGGCCATCATCTTCGTCCGCACCAAGGTCGGCGCGGATGAACTCGCCCATCGCCTACAGTCGCTCGGCTACTCCGCCGAGGCGATCCACGGCGATCTCAGCCAGGCGATGCGCGACCGCGCGATGCAGCGCTTCCGCTCGGGGCAAGTCGAGCTCTTGATCGCGACGGACGTCGCCGCGCGCGGCCTCGACATTCCGGCAGTCAGCCACGTCATCAACTTCGACATCCCCGGCGATCCGGAAGCGTACGTTCACCGTATCGGGCGCACCGGCCGCGCCGGTGCACCCGGCATCGCGATCACGCTCGTCGAGCCACGCGAGCGTTGGCTCCTGCGCACGATCGAGCGCGCGATCGGCGGCCGATTGACGCCTCGCCGGATCCCGACCCGGGACGAGATCGTCCGTCGACAGCGAGAACTCCTCGGCGCGTCGCTCGTCGAAGTGATCGAACAGCGCGATCTCGCCCCAGGCCGTATGGTCGTCGAGCAGCTGCTCCCCTACCACGACCCGAGCGAGATCGCCGCGGCCGCGATCACGCTCCTGCTGGAGGAGCGCGGCATCGGCCCAGACCGGCTGAGCGAGCTGGCGAGCGAAGATCGGCCCGAACGCGGCATGGTGCGGCTCCGTCTGCATCTCGGGCGACGCGAGGGACTCCGTCCGGGAGATATCGTCGGTGCCATCGCGAACGAAGCGGGAATCCCGGGCAACCGCGTCGGCCAGATCGAGATCGGCGAGCACTCCGCGATCGTCGAGGTGCCGGCCGAGGTCGCCGATCGCGTCGTGGAAACCCTCTCCCGGACTCGTCTCCGTGGCCATCCCGTGACGGTCACGCGGTGGACGGCAGCCGCCCGCTGAGCGTTCTTGCCCGATTCGGCCGCTCTCTGGCACACTTCATCTGAATGAGTCGACGCCTCGCACGCGATGGCACCGGTTCGCTGCCATCCGTCGGAGCGGCGTGGCCCCCGCTGGGATCTCAGGCACAGCCGACTCGGCGCACCGCTACCGCGCAGCGGGTCTAGCTGCTCCGGTTCGCGTGCCTCCGGGCCGTCGAGAACTCGAGGGGAAGGTGAGAACATGGCAGGGCACTCCAAGTGGGCCCAGATCAAGCGACAGAAGCAGGCAGCCGACTTCCGGAAGGGCCAGATCTTCAGCAAGCTGGCGCGGGAGATCCACGTCGCCGTACGCGAGGGCGGTCCGAACCCGGAGACGAACGTCCGTCTCCGCATGGCGATCGAGCGCGCCAAGCGCGAGGGCATGCCGAAAGACACGATCGAGAACGCGATCGCCAAGGCCAGCGGCCAGGCTGGCGGCGCGCAAGAATACGAGACGATCGTCTACGAGGGGTACGGCCCGGGCGGAATCGCCATCATGGCGATCGCGCTCACCGACAATCGCAACCGAACGGCATCGGTAGTGCGGCATGTCTTCTCGAAGTACGGCGGCTCGCTCGGCGAGACCGGTTCGGTCGCTTGGCAGTTCGAGACGCTCGGGCAGATCGTCGTCGCCACGGACGGGCACGATCCTGAAGAGATCGCGCTCGCCGCGATCGACGCCGGAGCTCGCGACTTCGAGGTCGAGGACGACTCGGTCGTCATCACGACCGATCCCGAGCAGCTGAGCGACGTCGTGGAGCGGCTGCAGACGGCCGGTTACCAGATCCGTCAAGCCGACATCCAGCGCGTACCGACCACGACGATCGAGCTCGAGGGCAGCCAGGCGCAGAGCGCCCTCAAGCTGCTGGAAGCGCTCGAAGACCTCGACGACGTCCAAGAGGTCTACACCAACGCGAGCTTTCCAGCCGAAGTCCGCGCTGTCTGACCGCAACGGAACGAGCGTCGTACGAACCGGGGAGCCGCCGGGCTCCCCGGTTCCTCGTTCCGTGATGCGCTGGTTTCTCTCGCCTTCGCGGCGGCGCTCGATCGCCGCGAGGACGCCGTTCCCGCTTCCCGTCCGCTCCACCACCTCGTATCCTCCGTGCGAGTGCGAGGGACACCGGAGGCGTGCCGATGTGGCGCTTGGGTGTACCACCCTGGGAACTGGTCGTTCGCGCCTGCGTGATGTATTTCCTCTTCGTGTTCTTCCTCCGTCTCTTCGGCAAGCGCCAGGTGGGCCAGTTGACGATCTTCGACCTCGTCCTGATCCTGCTCAGCGCCAACGCGGTGCAACCGGCGATGACCGGTACCGACACCTCCCTCCTCGGCGGACTTATCCTGACCGCGACGTTCTTCCTCCTCGACCGTCTCCTCGGTTGGCTCTCGCTCCATGTGTCCTTCGTACGGCGGCTCGTCGAACCACCGCCGACCGTGCTCGCCCGCGACGGACGCTGGGACTACCGTGCACTCCGACGAGAGCTGATCAGCCTCGACGAGGCCACTGCAGCGCTCCGACACGCCGGGTTGGTGGACATCAGCGAGGCCGAACTCGTCGTTCTCGAAGCCGACGGAACCATTTCCGTCGTCCCGCGCACGCGCCGTACCGGCCGGGTACGACGCGACGGAAAGGAAGCGAGGTCACCGTGACCTGGTACGAACGCTTGGGTGTCCGGCGGGTGATCAACGCCGATGCGCGGCTGACCCGCCTCGGCGGGTCGATCATGCCGCCGGAAGTAGTCGAGGCCATGGCCGAAGCCGCCCGTTGGTACGTCGACATCGACGAACTCCAGCGAGCCGTCGGCCGTCGTCTGGCCGAACTCACGCGCAACGAGGCCGCCTACGTGACGAGCGGCGCGGCCGCCGGACTCACGCTCGCGACGCTGGCCTGCGTGACCGGTCCGGACCCGGTCCGCATCGCGCGGCATCTCGCGCTCTTCCCCGCGACGGAAGGGTTCCCCGACGAAGTGGTGATCCATGCGGCGCACCGTATCCCGTACGACCCGGCCGTCCGCCTAGCCGGCGTCCGGCTCGTCTCGATCGGCACGGTGCTCAAGACCGAGCCGTGGGAGCTGGAAGCGGCGCTGACCGAGCGGACTGCCGCCGTGCTCTACGTCGCCGGCGCGCACCTCTCGCGCGGGGCGCTGCCGCTCGCACGGGTCGTCGAGATCGCGCACGCCTCCGGCGTCCCGGTGATCGTCGACGCCGCAGCGCAGCTCCCGCCCGTCGAGAATCTCTGGACCTTCACCCGCGAACTCGGGGCGGACTTGGCGATCTTCAGCGGTGGCAAGGACCTGGGCGGCCCGCAGTCGACCGGTCTCATCGTCGGGCGCGCTGACCTCGTCGAGGCGATCCGCTTGCACGGGGCACCGAACCAGCGGCTCGGGCGTCCGTTCAAGGTGAGCCGGGAAGAAATCGTCGGGCTCCTGGCTGCCGTCGAACGGTATCTCCGACTCGACCACGACGCGCGCCGCCGCGCCTGCGAAGCGACGATCGCGCAGTGGATCGACGCCCTGCGCGACCTCCCGGGAGTCCGCGTCTTCCGCATCTTCCCGAACGAAGCCGGGCAGCCGCTTCCCCGTCTCGGGGTGGAGCCCGACCCGACGCGGTGCCGGCTGACGGCACGCGAGCTCCGCGATCGACTCTGGGACGGCGACCCACGGATCGCCGTGGCGTTGCACGACGACCGGTACATCTCGTTGACCGCCGAGACGTTGGAACCCGGCGAGGCGGAACTCGTCGTGGAACGTCTCCGGCGACTGCTCGGCGACGCTGCAGCGGCGTCACGAGCCTGAAGCGCGATCCCGAACCGTCGGCGTCACCGAGCTGGCGGCGAGGGCACGACGCGCGAAAAGGGCGCGGTCCGGGCCGCGCCCTCGCTCGCTTCCGCGCGGGAACGACTCAGAACAAGGCGAGCTCCGTCTGGGGATCGAAGGCATGCATATGCTCGATCTTGACGTGTACGCGCGCGAGCTCGCCGACCGAGAAATGGAGGTGCGGGTCCGCCTTGGCGATGAGCGTCCCGGCCGGTCCCCGCAGGTGGACGAGCGTTTCGGAACCGAGCGGCTCCACGATCTCGACCGGAAGCCGGAGCACCCGATCCTCGCTCGGCTGGCCGGGTTGCACCACGAGGTCCTCGGGGCGGATACCGACCAACAACTCACGGCCGCTGTACTCGGCGAGCCGCTTCCGGTGTTCGGCGGGCGCTTCGAGCGACAGGTCACCGGCGACCAAGCGGACCGTTCCCTCGCCGGTCACCACCCGGGCCGGGAAGATGTTCATCGCCGGGCTGCCGATGAAGGTCGCGACGAACAGGTTAGCGGGGTGATCGTACAGGTTCTCGGGCGTATCGAGCTGCTGCAGGACACCCTGGTTCATGACCGCGATACGGTGGCCCATCGTCATCGCCTCGACCTGATCGTGCGTCACGTAGATCGTCGTGACGCCCAGCCGCCGTTGCAGCTTGATGAGCTCACCGCGCGTCTGCACGCGGAGCTTCGCGTCCAAGTTGGAGAGCGGTTCGTCCATCAGGAAGACCTGCCGTTCGCGCACGATCGCTCGTCCAAGCGCCACGCGCTGCCGCTGACCGCCGGAGAGCTGGCGGGGCTTGCGGTTGAGGAGATCCTGGATGCCGAGCATCTCGGCGACTTCCTTGACGCGCCGGTCGATCTCCTGCTTCGGCACCTTGCGCAGCTTGAGCCCGAAGGCCATGTTCTCGTAGACCGTCATATGCCTGTCTCTTATACACATCTGACGCTGCCGACG
>JANZZC010000029.1 GCA_026419575.1 Thermomicrobium sp.
ACGACTGCCGCCGAGAACCTGCAGCGCGAGCTCGAGGGTTATGGGGCCGTCGGCAGCCGACTCGCCGGCGAAGACGACCAGGCGCTCCAGGAGACCGAGCGCGTCGCGCAGGCTCCCCGTGGCACGTCGAGCGATCAGCGCGAGGGTGGCCTCGTCGGCGGGGATCCCTTCCTGCGTACAGACGAAGCGCAGGCGCTCCACGACCTGGTCGACGGGAAGCCGACGGAAATCGAAGCGCTGGCAGCGCGAGGCGACCGTGTCCGGGAGCTTGTCCGGCTCGGTAGTAGCGAGGACGAAGACGACATGGGGCGGCGGCTCCTCGAGCGTCTTCAGGAACGCGTTGAAGGCATCGCGGGTGAGCTGATGCGCCTCGTCGATGATGTAGAACTTCGTGCGGAGTTCGACCGGGGCGTATTTGACCTTCTCCCGCAAGTCGCGGATATCGTCGACGCCACGGTTGGAGGCAGCGTCGATCTCCACGATATCCACCGCGGCTCCGCTGGCGATGGCACGACAGGCGGCGCAACGGTTGCAAGGACGTCGCCAGGGATCCGGTTCGAGACAGTTGACCGCCTTGGCGAGCAGACGCGCGGTGCTCGTCTTCCCGGTGCCGCGCGGACCGCAGAACAAGTACGCGTGGGCCACGCGGCCGAGGGCGACCGCGTTGCGCAGCGTGCGGGCAATCGCCTCTTGACCGACGAGTTCCTCGAAGGTCTGCGGCCGATACTTCCGGTACAATGACCCGGATTGCATGCTGGCCTCGCGGGACGAACTCATCGTCGGGGCCCCTCTGCGCGGTGACGCAGCGCAAGCATCCGTACGGCTAAGCTTACTGGGCACGTGCCAAGCGGGCAAATGGGAACGCTCTATCTTGTCGGTACGCCGATCGGGAATCTCGAGGACATCACGCTGCGGGCATTGCGCGTGCTCGGCGAAGTACGCCTGATCGCCGCGGAGGATACGCGCGAGACGCGGAAGCTGCTCGAGCGGTACGGCATCCGGACACCGGTCGTGAGCTTCCATGCCTGGAGCGGAACCGGACGGCTCCAGCGAGTGCTGGAAGCGCTCTCCGACGGAGACGTCGCGCTCGTGAGCGACGCCGGAATGCCGGCGATATCGGACCCAGGGGCGGAGTTGGTGCGCGCGGCCGTGGCGGCCGGTCACGCGGTGACGGTCGTCCCAGGCCCTTCGGCGGTGACGGCAGCCGCGGCGATCTCGGGTCTCGTGACCGATGGATTCCTCTTCACCGGTTTCCTCCCGCGGAGAGCGACGGAACGGCGGGCACGCCTGGCAGCGCTCGCCGACCTTCCCTATCCGCTGGTGATCTTCGAGGCACCGCACCGGCTCGCGGAAACGCTGCAGGACGCGCTCGCCGTCCTCGGCGACCGGCCGGTCGCGCTCTGCCGAGAACTCACGAAGCGGTTCGAGGAGGTGCAGCGGACGACCCTTGGTCAGGCAGCGGCCTACTACGCGGAGCACGAACCGCGTGGAGAATACGTTCTCGTCATCGCGGCCGCGGAGTCTCCGGCCGAGCCGCCGAGCGAGGCGGAGCTCCGGCGTCTCGTGGCCGAACGGATGGCAGCAGGAATGCCGCCGAGCGCGGTGGCGCGGGAACTGGCTCGGGAGACCGGAGTTCCGCGACGTGAACTCTACCGGATCGCTCTCGCGATCCAGGCGACAGCGCGTGGCGAGAACGTGCGCGTTCGGGAAGGAGCAGGCGATGGCGGTTGACGCAGCCCGATCTCTGCCGCTCGACGGCGTGACGGTGATCGAACTCGGCCAAGCAGTTTCCAGTCCGCTCTGCACGATGCTGCTCGGCGACCTCGGGGCGGACGTCATCAAGATCGAGCCACCGCAGGGCGATCCGGCACGCGGCTACGGTCCACCGTTCGTTGCCGGAGAGAGCCCGTATTTCCTCTCGGTCAACCGCAACAAGCGCAGCGTGGTCATCGACCTCAAGCATCCGGAGGGCGCGCGGCTGGCGCGCGAGCTGGCTCGACGGGCCGACGTACTGGTGATGAATTTCCGCCCGAGCGCCATGCAGCGCCTGGGCTTGGACGAGCCGACGCTGCGGGCAGCGCACCCGCGCCTGATCTACTGCCAGGTGACAGGGTACGGACCGCGGGGCCCGTGGGCTGACGTGCCGGCCTTCGATCAGGTGGCGCAAGGGATGTCGGGCCTGATGAGCGTCACCGGGAAGCCGGAAAGCGGCCCGGTGCGCGTCGGCATCGCGATCGCCGACATCCTCGCTGCGCTCTTCGCCACGTACGGCGTGCTGGCCGCGCTCTACGAGCGCGAGCGCACCGGTGTCGGGCAGCGGGTCGACACCTCGCTGCTCGGCGCCGTGATCGGTGTACTGACCTTCCAAGCGGGACGGTATCTGGCGGACGGCAGCGAGCCGGGGCTCGAGGGAAACGATCATCCGGTCGCGGCACCGTACGGCACGTTCCGCTGCGCCGACGGGTACATCAACATCGCGATCGCGAACGAACAGATGTGGCGTCGTCTGGCCGAAGAGGTCGGGCACCCGGAGTGGGTCGACGACCCGCGTTTCCGGACGAACGCCGATCGCGTCGCCAACCGCGCGGCGATCAACGCGGCGCTGGAAGCGGCGCTCGCGCAGGGAACGGTGGCGGAGTGGGTGGAGCGGCTCGGTCGGGCCGGCGTCGCCTGCGGACCGATCTGGACCGTCGGGCAGGCTCTGGAGAGCGAGCCGGTCCAGTACCTCGGGATCGTGCGCACGGTCGAGCATGCGCTGGCGGGGCAGATCCGACTGGTCGGGCCAGCGGTCGAACTCTCGCGAACGCCGCCGGTGATCCGCCGCGCACCACCGTTGCTCGCCCAGCACACGCGCGAGGTGCTGGCGGAACTCGGCTACGACGATAGCTCGATCGAAGAACTCGCCGAGCGCGGCGCCGTCCTGCTCGGTCCGGTGACGCGAGAGCGAACGGTGCGATGAGCGAGCTCCTCGTCGAGCGAACCGGCACGATCGCCACGGTCGTGCTGAACCGGCCGGAAAGACTGAATGCGCTCACGCTGGCGATGTGGCGCGAACTGGCCCGCACGGTACGGGCGCTCGCCGACGAGCCGGGGGTCCGCGTCGTCGTGTTGCGGGGCGCCGGAGAGCGAGCCTTCAGCGCTGGTGCGGATATTCGCGAATTTCCGGAGGTCCGCACCGGCAGGGCGGCGGCTGCGAGCTACGACCGGACGGTCGCGGCCGCCCTGCAGGCGATACAGGAGATTCCCCAGCCGGTCGTGGCGGTGCTCCGTGGAATCGTCGTGGGGGGCGGTTTGGAACTGGCAGCCGCCTGCGACGTGCGGCTGGCGAGCGAGGACGCGCGCCTCGGGTTGCCGATCGGACAGCTCGGCGTCATGCCCGGGTTGGGAGAATGCCGTGCATTGCTGCGCCTCCTGCCGGCAGGCAAGATCGTTGAACTCGTCCTCCGGAACGAGCTCCTCGACGCCCAGAAGGCGCACCGCTTGGGACTGGTCACGGAAGTCGTGCCGGTCGACCGACTGGAACAGCGCCTCCAGGAGTGGTGCGACCGGCTGGCCGGACTGTCTCCCGACACCGTCCGCGCCACGAAGGCGGTCCTCCGGCTGGCCGCGAGCGGGCGCGACGAATCGGACGAACGGTACCAGCAGCTCCTGGAGCTGGTGTACGGCGGGGAGGCCTACCGGGAGGGGGTGCAGGCCTTCCTGGAGAAGCGCACTCCCGATTTCCGAACGAGGCGCGGCCGCTGAACCGCTACCGGAGCGTCCGGCGCGGCACGGGGTGGCACCCGGACGAGGAGGGGCGGCTGCGGCCGTGGTGAGATCGCCTGCTCCCGTGCCGGTGCGGGCCTGCCTCTCCGATCGCTGAGTCGTTCACTGCTGGATCAGGACGACCGTGTAGTAGTGCATGCCGTCCGCCGCGGTGGCCTCGGCGACTCCGTAGTTCGTGAATCGCGGATCGAGGAGGATGTCGCGGTGCGCCGGACTGGCGAAGAGGGACCGTGCCGCCTCGCGTGCGGTCTGGTCCAGCGGATAGTTGTTCCGTTGCAGCGTTTCGCCGGCGTACCGCCACGGGATGCCGGTTGCGGCGATGAGGTCGAATGCCGTCTTCCCTTCGGGTGACACGTGCGCGAAGTAGCCGCGGCGCGCCATGTCGTCGCTGCGCTGCTGCGCGATCGCGGTGAGCGTCGGATCGAGCACGAGCGGAGCGAGACCTGCTTCGCGACGGCGGTCATTGATGAGTTGGGCCAGCTGGGCGGCCAGCGAGTCGGCTTGGTACGAGACGTCGCGGGCACGCTCGGCCCAGAGTTGCGCGCCCAACCGACCGAGCAGCACGGCCCACTGGGTCCCGGCGAACTCGGGGTGATACTCGAAGCGCGCGCGCTCGAAGTACTGGACGAGCAACCCCTGTTCCCAGAACGGCTCGGTGATCGGATAACCGAAGAGGCGGACGCCGCCGCGGTTCTCCCAGTAGGAGACGAATTCCGGAGCGATGTTGTGTCCGGTCTCCGGGACGTAACGGTGACCGGGCACCGGTGCGACCGGGCGGAGGTCCCGCCCCTCCCGGGTGGCGACCTCCTTTCCGAGCAGCCCGAGGAGCACAGCGTACTCGGTTCCGGCGTATTCGGGGTGATACTCGAAACGCTGGCGCTCGAAGTATTGGACGAGCCTCCCGTTCTCGAAGGTCGCCGGGCCGAGCGCATAGCCGAAGACCGGCACGCCCCCGTAGCGCTGGTAGAAGTCCTGGAAAACGGGCGCGACGTCGTACCCCGTCGGACTCGCTGCAGCCGCCGGCACCGGCAGTGCAGCGAGCACAGCGACGATCGAAGCGAGCAAGAGCGGCAAGAGTCGGCGCGAGCGGCGACGAACCACCGAATCATCCCTCCGCGGCCGGAGCACATCCCCGACCGGCACTGAGGAGTGATCGGCACCGCGGGTGGGCGTTCGGAGAGGCGGAACGGTGAGGCGAGGCTAGCGATTGGGTTCAGGGGGGGTCCTAGCGGCATCGTCCTAGGATGGTTAGCCGGCAAGGGTCGTGATGGGAGAGAGAACAATCCCGCGCGGTAGCCGTAACGGGCGAGGACTCGGGTCGGTGGGGACACCGGAGCTGAAGGTACCGGCGGCCGAGCGGGCTGGTCCACCCGGTCACTCGCGCCCGATGGCGGAACCACGAGGACTCGAGCGGCGTGGACGCCGCTCGTTCGGCCTGGCGAAGAGAGCGTGCTGATGTCACCGGGCAGCAACCGGGATGGTCGATCGGTCGGTACCGTGGTGACGGCCTGGCGCGGTCGACCGGGAGCGGTCAGCCGGCAAGTGCACGTCGTCACCGGCGAACTCGACCTGCCGTGCCGAGAGGCGGAGCGAGGGGGGAGAGAACCACGCGAACACCGAATTCAGGCGCCAGGCATGGCCCCCGGGGTCACCGGCTGAAAGGGAACGACGCGCGCGGGACGGTCGCGGGGTCGAGCCCGGCCCCGTCGCCGAGTGGAGACACGGGTTCCGAGCGCGCCGCTCGGCGCAGCAGTGGGCCGAGGCCAGCCGGACCGTGCCGGTGCGGCCGCCCGGCTCCAGGGTGGACTGGAGAGAACCACCGTGAAGCCTACCGAGTAGCGACGGGAACGCGCTCGGCCGGCGGCAGGCCGAAAGCGCCCGCTCGCCGAGTTCGAGCGCACGGGCGAGCGGGTACGCGGACGCGGGATACCTCGGGGAACCTCGTCCTGGGAGCGCGAGGTTGCGGCCGGGGTGGGTGGGCTGCAGCCTCACCGGCCGTCGTCGCGGAAGCGCAGCGTCCAGGCGACCAGCGCTTCGAGCAACTGCCGGATCATCTGGCGGGTCGGTTCGTCGACGAGTCTCCCGTCGCGGAACAGGCTGGCGGCATCGCGGACGAGGACATCCGGTTTCGGGAGGACGTACGACTCGGTGGAGAGGAAGACTTGACGGAGCGCCAGCTGCCCCCGCACCGTTCCGAACAGACCGGTCGTCGCTCCCATGATGGCGACGGGCTTCCGGCGAAGGGGACTGGTCGCCGGCGGGCGGGAAGCCCAATCGATCGCGTTCTTGAGCGGTCCCGGCACGCTCCAGTTGTACTCCGGGGTGGCGATCAGGAGGGCATCGGCTTCGGCGATCGCACGTTTGAAGTGCTGCACAGGTGCGGGCGGTCCGGCTTCCTCGAGATCCTGGTTGTAGAGCGGGAGCTCGTGTAGTTCGTACAGTTCGATCGTCACGCCGGGCGGCGCGAGCTCCTGCGCGGCGAGGAGCAGACCGCGGTTGTACGACTGACGACGGAGGCTGCCGGGGATCCCGAGAATGCGCAGGGGTCGCTCGACCACAGGTCCTCCTTTCTTTACCGTTCCGACCGCGTCGGGTAGGCTGAGAGCGCCGCGAGGCGATTCCCGCGGCACGGCCGCTCGTAGAGTGTGCTGGATCATCGGGGACGGTGGCGAGCCGAGGCACCCTGCGAAGCCGGTTTCCCGCGCGCGGGAGGTTCTCGGATCCGGTCCGGCATCCGTCGTGTCGGAGGCCGCGGACCGAGTGGTGCGTGTGGCGCGAGCGCGTTTGGCACGGGCTGGGGAGAGGCGGAAGGTGACCGAGAGCGCTGTCCGTGGGCGGAACTTCCGAGCGTGCGGAGTCGTGCGGCCGGTCGCTCTCGTTGTGGGACTGTTCCTTTTCTCCCTCGCCTTGGTGCTCGGGTTGCAGAGCGGCCTCGGGGCGTATTCCTGGGTCGTTTTCCAGGACGGGCTAGCTCGCCGCACGTTCCTGACGGTGGGTCAGGCGAGCATCGTGGTGAGCGGTGTGATCGTAGGCGCGAGTTGGCTCCTCGGGGTTCCGCCGGGGATGGGGACGATCGCCAATCTCGTGCTCATCGGTGTCTTCATGGACGTTCTGCTGTGGTTGGGGTGGGTACCTCGCGCGACGACGCTGCTCGGCGGGTTCACGGAAGTCGCGCTGTCGGTCGTGCTGCTCGGCATCGCCACCGGCATGTACGTGGCAGCGGGATACGGCGCTGGACCGCGTGATAGTCTCATGCTGGCGCTGGCGCGTCGCACCGGATGGTCGGTCGCCTGGGTGCGTTGGTTGCTCGAGGTGTCCGTGACCGGAGCAGGGATCGCGCTGGGCGGGGCGTTCGGTATCGGGACGATCGTCGTCGCGATGACGGTCGGACCGGCTGTCCGTCTCGGTTTTCTCCTCTTCGGACTCGATCGGCACGGGTACCGGAAGGACGAGGGAGCGTGAGGGATGTCGAAGCCGGATGGATTCGCCGCGGTGCGGCGACGGTTGCTACCGATGCTGCGTCGCGTCGCGGAGCGCTTGGCTGATCGCACGGTGCCGGGATACCCGGTCGTGGTGGACGATCCGGAACAGGGGGTGAGCGGGATCGCGCTCGCGCCGGGTTTCGGGCTGTACCTGGTGCGCGAGGGGGAGCGCATCCTGCTCCGTCGGGAGCGAGTCCTCCACCGGACGCTCGTGCACACCGCGGCCGGGCGCGAATGGTTCGGTGGCGAGCCGTACGAGGAGGTCGAGGAAATCGACCCGAGCATCTCGGACATCGAACTGCGCGACGAGCTGGCGCGTCTGCTCGCTACCTGGCACAAACATCCGCTGATCATCCGCCAGAGCGACAGCTGACCGTGGGAAGCGACCGGGGCGCCGCGGCGGCGCCCCGGTCCGAGTGTTTCACGTGAAACAGCCGGCTCAGCCCATGATCCACCGGTCGATCGCTCGCTCGTACTCCACGAGTTCCTCCGGTCGGAAAAACAGGCCGATCTCGTAGGCCGCCTTCTCCGGACTGTCGGAACCGTGGATCACGTTCTGCCCGATCGACAGCGCCAGGTCTCCACGGATCGTCCCGGGTTCCGCCTGCGCCGGATCGGTCTTCCCCATCGTCTTCCGCGTCACCTCGATCGCCCGCGGCCCCTCCACCACACCGACGACCACCGGGCCGGAGGTGATGAACTGCAGCAAGTCCTCGAAAAACGCCTTTCCGTGATGCTCCGCGTAGTGCCGCTCGGCGAGTTCGCGGTCGATCCGCATCAACTTCAAGCCGACGAACCGCAGCCCGCGCTGCTCGAGCCGTCGCAACACCTCCCCAATCAGCCCGCGCTGCACCGCGTCCGGCTTGACGATGATCAACGATCGCTCCACGCCGCTACCCTCCGACGACGAACGCGGGCGCCACCGCGCCCGCTCTCCCTACCGCTCGCCGGTCCATCAGCCTACTCGGCCCGCAGCCGCAGTGCCAACTCGTACAGCCGCGCCGCTCGCGCCGTCTCCCCACGCCGCCGGTAGAGCGCCCCCAGCGCCATCGCCGCTTGTCGCGCCCCCGCCTTCCCCTCCGACACCATCCGCTCCAGTTCCGGTACGAGTGTCACCGCTGCATCCGGGTTCTCGTGCACGATCCGTTGCGCCAGGCGCGCTGCCCGCGCGCTCTCCCCTTCCGCCACGAGCCGGTGGAACTCCTCCACCGAATCGCCCCACCGATCGAGTTCCTCACTCGCCGCGCGCGCCGCACCGCTGGCCGGCACCGCCTCCCGCTCCCCTCCCACCGTCGCTTCCGTCGTGCTCGGCGTCGGCTCCTCGACACTTCCCTCGTCCGGTCGCCGGGCCCCCTCCATCTCCTCGAACGACCACGCCGCGGCCACCACCTCGCGGACGACCGGCTCCGTTTCTTCCTCCGCCACCGCCGACGCGGCTTCCGCCAGTTCCTCGAGTTCGGCGAACTCCACGGCAGTCCCGGCCTCCTCGAGCAGGCCCGTCCAGCCCGGCTCGAGCGCCTCGCGTCGCGTCTCTCCGTCCTCCAGCGCACCCAACTCCGCCTCAGCCGGAACCGTACCCACTGCCCAGACCCCCTCGCCCACCTCTTCCAGCGCGAACTCTCGGAACTCCGCCGCTCCCTCGACTTCCGCCGACGCGACCGCCGCCTCCCCCTCGTCGCTGGCGGTCGGACGCGCCGCCTCCAACTCCTCGTCGGTCGGCAACTCCCAGAGGAGCTCGGTCTCCTCGAGCCCGGCGACCAGCCACGCTTCTTCCACCAGCACTGGCTCCGGTACACCCAGCCAGCCTCGCGCTTCCCACTGCTCCGGCGACACGCAGCGCTCCACCACCTCACCGCTGGGATCGAGCGCCCAAAGCAGCTCGCGGTACCGGCGAGCCGCTACGTCGTCACCGCGCTCCCGTGCGGCCAGCGCCGCCACCGCGAGCGCCCCAACCAACTCCGGTCGCTCCGCGAGCAGCCGCTCAGCCTCCTCACCTGCCTCCTCACGGGCACCCAGCCACCACAACGCGAGACAGTACCGCTGTCGGAGATCCCACCGCGGACCCACCCGCTCCAGCGCAGCGCGGCATTCCTCTGCGCACCGTGTCCACCAGCCCTGCGCCAGATACCAGGCCGACAACGCCGGCGACGAGGGGAACAGTTGGCCTCCCTCTTCCTCGCCGCGGTACCACTCGGTCAACCGCTCGGCCAACTCCCGCCGCCAGGGTGCGCATTCCCACGCGACCTGCAAGCAGGCACGCGCCGCTTCTCGCTCGCCGCGCCGCCAAAACGCCTCGGCCATGGCACGCCAGGAATCAGCGTCCTCCGGATCGACCGTGATCGCTCGCGCGAGCACCCGCTCGGCCGCGGACGGGTCCTCCTCCAGGAGGACCTCACCCCAGATCCGGTGCGTCGCCACTGCCTCCGGCGCGACGCTCCGGATCGCACGCAGCATCCGCTTGGCTTCAGCGAGCTGACCGGCGGCGACCGCACGCCGTACCCTCTCCACTGCCTCCGCGAGCGGAATCGTGCTCATCGTCTCCCCCCTGTATCGCCGACGCGGCTTCGTAGCGCGAGTATACTCGAGCGGGTTCGGCCGCCGTGTAGCCGAAACCTCCCATTTTCGGTGTCCGCTCACTCGCCGACGGAGCGTGTTCCATGGTGACGGACTTTCCTGATCCGCTCGGAATCCGTGCCGCCGCGCGCACCGTTCTCGCCCGAGCTCACTGGGTCCAGCTCGACCCTCTCGGACTCGACCGACTCGCCGACCTCTTGCCCTCGCCGCTGCCGGATCTCCCCGACTGGGATCACCCGCTGCATTGGCGAGGCGACCCCGACCATACTGCGAACTATGTCCTGCTCCTCGATGCGCTCAACTTCTGCTTCTGGGGCGAACCGCGCTGGCGGATCCGCTACGGTGGGCAGGTGTACGACGGCTACTGGGCACTCGCGGCGGCCCTCCGGCGGGCGCTCGACGAGGGACGACCAGTCTACGACCCCCGGTACCTGGTCAGCCTCAGCGATGCCGAGATCGCTGCCCTCTTCGCCGGCGAAGGTACGATCCCCCTGCTCGAGCGGCGGATCGCCCACGTCCGCGAAGTCGCCCGCGGCCTCCTCGAGGCGTGCGACGGCAGTTTCGCCAACCTCATCCGCCGTGCCGAGCGGAGCGCAGCGGCGCTCGTCCGACTGGTCAGCGCCGTCTTTCCCTCGTTCCGCGACGTCGCTTCCTACGACGGACTGCTGGTGCCGTTCTACAAGCGCGCGCAGCTCCTCTGCACGGACCTCGCCGGCGCCTTCGGTGGCCGCGACCTCGGCGCCTTCGACGATCTCCCCGCGCTCACGGCCTTCGCCGACTACAAGCTCCCGCAAGTCCTCCGCTTCCACGGCGCGCTCCACTACGCTGACCGGTTGGCCCAGCGCGTCGATGCCCGCGAGGAACTCCCGGCTGGTTCCCCCGAGGAAGTCGAGATCCGCGCCGCCACCGTCTGCGCGGTGGACGAACTCGCTCGTCGCCTGCAGGCGAGCGGCCGGTCAGCCGCTGCCTGGCAAGTCGACTGGGCGCTCTGGCAACTGGGGCAAACGTTGCCTTCCGATGCCCCGCCGTATCACCGGACCCGAACGCCCTTCTATTGACGCGCCGCGCCGAATCGCGCGAGTCCCAGGAACCCGATCGGGAGGTGCGATTCGCCGGCGAGCGCCAGATCGGCGAGCGCTTCGCCGATGACCGGAGCGAACTTGAAGCCGTGGCCGGAAAAACCGCAGCCGATCGCCACCTGTGCCCACACCGGATGGCGATCGACGATGAAGTGCGCGTCCGGGGTCATCGTGTAGAGACAGGTGACCGCCATCATGAGCCGATCCGGCGCGAGCGGGAGATAGCGGCCGAGCACCGACCGCATCCACTCGATCTCCGCCTCGCCCACCGTCCGGCGCGCGGTCTCCGCCGTGCAAGTCTCACCGTCGTCGTGCCGGCCGAACTTGACACCCTGGTCGGGCAGCCAAGGAAACCCATAGTACTCCCCTTCGGGAACGTCGAGCAAGCAGATCGGGAGCCGCTCCGGCAAGAAGCGTTCTCGTTCGCGCGGCTCGACGTGGATCACCAGCACCCGCCGGACGGTCAGGGGCAGACCGAGTTCGCTCAGGAGCTCCGGCACCCAGGGACCGGCCGTGACGACCGCCCGCTCCGCCGCGATGACTCCGTCGGCCGTCTCGATCGTAACCCCCGATCCGTCCGCAGCGAAGCGCTCCACGCGGCACCCGAAGCGCAGGCGAGCCCCGTGCAGCACTGCGTCCTCGCAGAACGCTCGCCAGCAGTCCTCCGCGAACAGGATGCCCGCGCGGCCCTCGTAGAGCGCAACGAACTCCTCTGGGAGCGACAGCGCCGGAAACCGCGCCTCGGCCTCCCGCGCATCGAGGAGCTCGTGCGCGAGACCGTGGCGCACCGCGCTCTCGCGCGCTCCGGTGATGAACGGACTGTCCGGCCTGCCGATGCTCACGCCCCCCGTCACCAGCAACAGGCGACGGCCCGTCCGCTCGGCGAGTTCCTCCCAGAGCTGATAGGATCGTTGCACCAGCGGCACGTACTCGGAAGACTCGAAGTAGGCCTCCCGGATGATCCGCGTTTTCCCGTGCGAGGAACCCCGGGCGTGGAACGGCGGGTACTGCTCGAGTCCGACGACCCGATAACCGCGTCGTGCCACCGCGCTCACCGCGGCAGCACCCATGATCCCCAACCCGATGACCGCGACATCGAACCGCTCCGCGTTCACGCCTGACTCCTCCCGCACGTCGACGTTCCCTCGCCCAGATTGTCCCACGCCGGAGTCGTCCCTGTGGAGAGTCGTGTCCACATCTCGATGGAGAGACACCGTCATCGTAGTCGGGGGTGTGGATCGTGTGGAAATCGCCGGAGAACGCGGTACAGCGCGGGAAAACAGGCTCCTCACCGTGGATGACCCACGAGCTCCTGCCCATCGCTGTGGGTGACGATAGCGCTCGCTCGGCACACCAGTGCGATCGTCCACCGTCCTTCCGGAAGGCATCGCCTGGCTACCCACAATATCGGTCGCTCGGCTGTGGACGACGGGGCGACTTTTCCACCGCCTCCACTCGATCTGTCCACACCACGCCCGATCGCCGGCAGCGGTCGTGCCCGCGAGGCACCGGTGCCGCATCGCCGCGATTGCGGAATGTCGCTCTACTACGTACCGACGCCCGCGACGAGGAGGGAAGGGGAACGGAGGATGCACGACCGGCTCGCGGGATCCGAGTCGCTCCGAGGGCGAGTCCGGCGCGTCGAGCGCCGCATGCCGGACGAGGAGGCGCGGCGCTGGCTCCAGGCGCAGAAGGTCGTCCATGTCGCGACGAGAGACCACGAGGGCTGGCCCGACGTCATCCCGCTCGTGTTCGTCTCTCCGAGCGGCAAGCGGCTGTATTTCCACACCGGAGCTCAGGGCGGCCATTTCCTCTCCAACGTGCGTGCGGATCCGCGCGTCTGCGTCGACGCGGCCGTGATCGGCCCGCTGCATCCCGGGAAACCCTACGCCTGCAACTCCGCGCTCGTCTACACGAGTGTCGTCGCCTTCGGCCGCCTGCGCATCGTCGACGATGAGGCGACGAAGAGCTGGTTCTTCGATCGCCTCATGGAGAAGTACAGCGATTTGGGCCTCTTCGAACCGGGATACCCGCTGCTCGATCGGATCGTGCTCTACGAAATGACGATCGAGCTCCTGACCGGGAAGCGCAGCGAACGTCTCCGCCCTTGACGGCCTCCGCTGTCGTGCTGCCCCGGCGACGTCGCGCCGGCTCGACGGCTCGCTGCGGCGGTCGCACCGGCGTCCCTTCGGTACACGCGTTTCCTGCCCTCGACGGGCTTGACGCTCGCTCCCGAACCGGGTAGACTTCCGCCGTTGCAAATAGGACTCATTCTCAATTTCCGAAGCAGAGTTCGAACCGATGACGAGACGCGATGAAGGACGATCGGAGTGCCTCGACCTCCTCGAGCGGTTCGCCGCACGTCCCGGTGTGGTCGGCGTGGCGTTCGATCCGTCCCGCGACGAGCTCGTCGTGCGGTACCGGCCCGAAGGCGGAACGCCCGCGCTGGAGGTGGATGCCCGACGGGTCGCCCAGGCCCTCGCGGCGCACCGCACCCGCAACGGGACGCCGTGTGCATCCTGCTCCGCGCCAGCCGGGCTACTCGTCGTGGGCGATGCGGTCTCCGCTTCCACCGACGGGTTCCGCGAACTCCGCGTGCCGGTGCGAGGCGAGGCGCGCGCCCGTGCCGAGGAGGAGCGTTTTCTCTGGTGGCAGCAGCACGGGCTCCTCTTGACCACGGCGGCGACCGGCCTCTTCCTCCTCTCCGCCTGGTCGGCCGACCGCGCTGGTCTCGGCCCGTGGCTCTCCCTCGCGCTCTATCTCGCCGCCTATGTCGCCGGGGGCGCGTACGCGATGTATCGTGCTGTCCACGCGCTCCTGCGAGCCACCGTCGACATCGACCTCCTGATGATCCTGGCCGCTCTCGGAGCCGCCGTCATCGATGCCTGGTCCGAAGGCGGGATCCTGTTGTTCCTCTTCTCGCTCGGCAACGCCTTGGAGCACTACGCGCTGGGACGCACGCACCGCGCGATCCGTTCCCTGATGTCGCTGCGGCCGGACACGGCGCTCGTCGTGCGCGGCGGCGCCGAGGCGATCGTCCCGGTCGAGGAACTCGTCCCCGGCGACGAGGTGATCGTCCGTCCGGGCGAGCGGATCCCGATCGACGGGACGGTGGTCGCGGGCGATTCGAGCGTCGATCAGTCGGCCATCACCGGCGAGTCGCTTCCCGTGCACAAACGGCCGGGTGACCAGGTGTTCAGCGGCACGCTCAACACGACGGGGCTCCTCCGCGTCCGCGTCGACCGACCGGTGCACGAGAGCACGCTTGCTCGGATCATCAAGATCGTGGAGGAGGCGCGCGAGCAGAAGTCGCGGGCGCAGCGGTTCGCCGAAGCGTTCCAGGGCAAGTACGCGCTCGGGGTGATCGTCGTCTCCGCCCTCGCGTTCGCCGTCCCGGTTCTCCTCGGGGCGCCGGCTGCCGCGAGCTTCTACCGAGCGATGACGTTGCTCGTCGCCGCGTCTCCCTGTGCGCTCGTCATCTCGACGCCCGCCTCCATCCTCTCGGCGCTCGCCAATGCCGCGCGCCACGGCGTCCTCTTCAAGGGCGCACTCCAGCTCGAGACGATCGGCGTGGTCGACGCCATCGTCTTCGACAAGACCGGGACGCTGACGGTGGGCAAACCGCGCCTGACCGAACTGGTGCCGGCCGAGGGGGTGGATGCGGAGGCGGTGCTCCGACTGGTCGCGCCGGTCGAATACCGCTCCGAGCACCCGTTGGGACTCGCCGTCGTCGCCCACGCCGAAGCGCTCGGGTCGTTCGATCGCGAGCTGGCCGACCGTGTCGAGTCGCTGACCTCCCTTCCCGGCCGAGGCGTCCGCGCCGAACTCGCCGGGGCCGAGGTTCTGGTCGGCAACGAACTCCTGCTCGCCGAGCATGGCATCTCCATCCCGGATTCGCTCCGAGCGGTCGCCGACGAGCTCCGCGAGCGCGCCCGCACGGCCGTCTATGCTGCGGTGGACGGACGCGTCCTCGCGGTCTTCGGCATCGCCGACGTCGTACGGCCGATCGCGGCATCGGTCGTCGAGCAGCTGCGCGCGCTCGGAGTCCGGCGACTCGTGATGCTGACCGGTGACAACGAGCGCGCGGCCCGCGCGATCGCCCAAGAGGTGGGGATCGACGAGTGGCGTGCCGGGCTCCTGCCGGAAGACAAAGTGCGCATCGTGCGGGAGCTCCAGGCGGCAGGGCACCGGGTCGCTATGGTCGGCGACGGCGTGAACGACGCCCCGGCGCTCGCCGCTGCCGACGTTGGGATCGCCATGGGAGCGGCCGGTACCGACGTCGCGCTCGAGACCGCCGATGTCGTGCTGATGAGCGACGATCTCACCAAGCTCCCGTACGCGATCGAGCTGTCGCGCGCTGCCCGGCGGATCATCGTGCAGAACCTGGCGATCTCCCTCGGCGTCATCGTCGTCCTCGTCGGGAGCATCCTCCTCCATGGCATTCCGCTCCCGCTGGCGGTCGTCGGTCACGAGGGGAGCACGATCGTCGTCGTGCTCAACGGTCTGCGGCTGCTCGCGTTTCGCTCCCGTTCTCGCCTCGCGCGGGCGACGAGCATGACCGCTCCCGCGTGATACGATCGCTCGCGGAGGGTGGCGATGGGTGATGTCCGCAAGGTGCTTGTCCTCACGAACGAATATCCGCCGCATGTCTACGGTGGCGCCGGTGTCCACGTCGAATACCTGACCCGGGAACTCTCGCGCCACATCGCTGTCGAAGTACGTTGTTTCGGGGACCAGGAGAGCGAGCGACCGAACCTCCGGGTGCGCGGGTACCGCGGCTGGGACGAGCTACGCCAAGGGGGCGACCGCCGGCACTGGCCGGCGCTCGATGCGCTGTCGCGCGACCTGCTGATGGTGCGCGATCCGATCGATGCCGACGTCATCCATGCCCATACCTGGTACACCGATCTGGCAGCGTTGTGGGGGCGTCTGCTCTGGGAGCGGCCCTACGTCTTGACGATCCACTCCTTGGAGCCGCTCCGTCCCTGGAAGGCGGAACAGCTCGGCACCGCGTACCGGTTGAGTTCGTGGATGGAACGGACGGCGATCGAAGCGGCCGATGCGGTGATCGCGGTGTCCGGCGCCACGCGCCAGGACGTGCTCCGCCTCTTCCGAGTTCCCCCGGAGCGTGTGCACGTCATCCACAACGGGATCGACACCGAGCTCTACCGCAAGACCGACGACACCACAGCTGTGGAACGTGCCGGAATCTATCTGGGGCGCCCCTACGTCCTCTTCGTCGGTCGGATCACGCGCCAGAAGGGGATCGTCTACCTGCTCGACGCCGTACCCTACTTGCATCCGGAGGTCCAGGTCGTTTTGCTGGCTGGGCAACCCGACACACCGGAGCTCGCCCGGGCCGTCGAGTCGCGCGTCGCCGAACTCCGCCGTACCCGGAGCGGTATCTTCTGGATTCCGGAGATGCTGCCCCGCTCGGAGGTGATCCAGTTCTACTCGCACGCCACCGTCTTCTGCTGCCCCTCCGTATACGAGCCGTTCGGCCTCATCAACCTGGAGGCGATGGCCTGCGAGTGCCCGGTGGTCGCCTCGGCGGTGGGCGGGATTCCGGAAGTCGTCGTGGACGGGGAGACCGGCTTCCTCGTCCGCGTAGACGTCGACCCGGAGCGGGGCGAACCGCTCGACCCGGAAGGCTTCAGCCGCGAACTCGCCGCGGCGATCCAGCGGATCGTCGACGACCCGGAGCTGCGTCGCCGTCTGGGACGCGCCGGCCGGGCGCGGGTCGAACAGCTCTTCAGCTGGCGCGCCATCGCGCAGCGGACGCTCGAACTGTACCGCACCCTCGTCGGGCCCGGTCAGTCTTCGACCGACGCCGGGGTCAAGACGACCGGTGGCTCCACCGGTTCCGGCAGCGAGACGACGTAGGCCGTCCAGACGTCGGGTACTTGCAGGATCTCGTTCAGCGCTGCTTCCGGAATCGGGTCGTCGACGTTGAGCACCATGATCGCCTCGCCACCGCGCTGCCGTCGTCCCACCTGCATCCCCGCGATGTTGACCTGATACCGGCCGAGGATCGTACCGATCCGCCCGATGATCCCCGGACGGTCGCGGTGGTGCGTGATCAGCATGTGCCCGGCCAGGGGCCGTTCGAGCGAGAAGCGATCGACTTCCATGATGCCGGCGTACCGATGGTCCCATCGCACCATGACGTGGTGCGGCGGATCGCCATCGACCTCGAAGTTGAACTCGGGAACCGTCGAAGCGCCGGTATCGAAGCGGAGTTCGACGAACAGGTGCAACTCCTGGGCGACCAAGCGCGCGTTGACCGGGGTCACGCGACGATCCGTCCAGCGGCGGAGGGCCGCTGCCAAGGCGACGGCCGTGACGTGCTCGGCGATATCGGACGCGACTTGCCCGTGCACCGTGACGAGGAAACTGGAGGGGCGCGCCGGTTGCAGCACCCCGATGAGGTGTCCAGCCGCCTCGGCTACCTGGGTCAGCCGCAGGAGCTCCGGCGCGTGCAGCGAGGCGGCCGGGAGGTTGACCGCGTTCGGGACCACTTCGCCGCGCAGCGCCGCCAAGGTCGTGGTCGCGATGATCTCACCGACCGCTTCGAGCGCCTCACGACTCGATCCCCCGATGTGCGGGGTGAGCACGACGTTGGGGAGGCCGAAGAGCGGGCTCTCGTCGGCCGGTTCCTCCGGGAAGACGTCGACGCCCGCTGCCGCGATGTGCCCGCGCCGCAGCGCGTCCGCCAGCGCCTGCACGTCCACGATCTCCCCGCGCGCGCAGTTGATGACGATCGCTCCCGGCTTCATCCGCGCGATCGCGCGGGCGTCGAGCATGTGGCGGGTTTCCGGCGTCGCCGGCACGTGGAAGGTCACGATGTCGCTGTGCTCGAGGAGCGTCTCGTAGTCGACCGGCTCGACACCGAGCTGCGCGAAGCGTTCCCGGGTGATATAGGGGTCGTAGCCGAGCAAGCGGACCTCGAAGGCTCGCAGACGCTGGGCGACGACCGAGCCGACGCGGCCGAGCCCGACGATGCCGACGGTCTTTCCCTTGAGGTCGAAGGGGCGGAAGCGCTTGCGTTCCCAACGGCCGGCATGGGTCGTCGCGTTCGCCTCGATCAAGCAGCGCGAGATGGCGAGCATGAGGGCGATCGTGTGTTCCCCTGCCGAGACCGCGTTGGCACCCGGAGCGTTGAGGACGAGAATACCGGCCTCGGTCGCTGCCTGGAGGTCGATGTTGTCGACGCCTGTGCCGGCACGAGCGATGACGCGGAGACGAGGGGCATGCGCGAGGAGCTCCCGCGTCACCTGGGTCTCGCTGCGCACAATCAAGGCGTCGGCGTCGCGGAGCGCCTCGTAGAGCGCCGCCTTGTCCCGACCGTCGACTTCGACGATGTCCGCCTCGGCTGCCAGCCGCTCCAGCGCTCGCCGGTCGATCACGTCGCTGACGACGATGCGCCGTCGACGGAGCGACGCGCCGTCGACCACGGGCGCGGGCAACGGCGCACCGGCCAGCCGCAGGATCGACTGCACCGCTGCGGTGAGATCCGGAACGCGCACGACGAACGGCGACTCGCCGGACGGTGCCGGCTCCGTCGTCAAGAGGAAGCAGGTGATCCCCGCTTCGGCGTAGCGCCGCGCGTGACGGATGCTGTCCTCGATCGCGTGCGTCACGCCCAGTTCACGCGCTGCGACCACCTTGTCGTCGGTGAAGACGATGCGGCAGCCGGGGAAACCGTGCCGCTGCAGCCACTCCTCGGTGGTCGAGCGGGAGCGCTCGGGCCGCGCGGTGATGATCGCCACCCGGTCGCTCCCGAGCACGCGCAGGAGTTCGCGCAGAAGGTGCGGCGCATTCGGTGCCGGGTCGAGCAGCGTCGCCGGTCCGCCGGGCCCGTAGACCCAGAGCCGGACCGCTTCCGGCACGTTGCAACCATGCGAATCGACGAAGGCGTGATCGGGAAGTTGCATGCCCAGCGCGCGGTTGGCCGCTTGCGCCAACGGCGCTGGATGTTCGGTCAAGACACCGTCAAGATCGAGCGCGAGTCGAATCTGGCGTTCCATCGTTCCCCTCCGGTTCACGTCTGACGACGGCGATCCAGCGAGAGGTCACAGCGCGTCCGAGACGACCAGATCCGCTGCGACCGGAACCGGAGGGACTACTGGAGCCGCGACCGGAACCCGAACCGGAACCCAAGCCCACCGCCGCGGTGCAGAAGACGACGCGGGTCGTGTGCGGAATGGCGGTGTACTCGTACATTGTGCTCGTTCCCTCCCTACTGTTCGGGTTGCGGCGCAGCTTCGCCAAGATACGCCGAGAGTAGTATACGGCAGAAGACCGTCCCGGCAAGAGTGGTCGGCTGAGCACCGACGCGCTGTCGTCGCGCTCCTGGCACGCACGATCCACCGTCGCATCTTGACATCGCTGCCGCATCGTCGCACAGTCGTCAGGGCACGGTCGATCGTTTCGCCGAGGCAGGGAGGCAGCGATGCCGGATTTCGACTATCAGACCGACGTGCTTGTCGTCGGCAGCGGCGGTGCGGCGCTCGTCGGGGCGCTGGTCGTCAAGGAACACGGCTTCGAGCCGCTCGTCGTCGAGAAGACACCGTATGTCGGTGGAACCACCGCCTGGTCGGGAGGCGGACTCTGGATCCCGAACAACCCCGTGAGCCACCGGGCCGGTCTGCGCGACTCCTTCGACGATGCGCTCCGCTACATGAACGAAGTCATCGGCGACGTCGGCCCGGCCTCGTCGCCGGAACGACGACGCGCCTTCCTGGAGTACGGCCCGCAGATGGTCGAGTTTCTCGAGCGTCTCGGTTTCCGCTGGCGACCCTCGCTCGGCTATCCCGATTACTATCCGGAGAAGCCAGGCGGATCGACGTTCGGGCGCTCGATCGAAGGGGCGCTGTTCGACGGCCGGCAGCTCGGCCCCTGGCTCGCTCGCCTGCATCACTATCCCAACCTCCCGAGTGTGCCGCTCCATACCAACGAGGCGAGCAAGTTCGCGCTCGTCCTTCGGACGCCGAGCGGCGCTGCGACCACCGCCCGCGTGGTCTTGCGGCTGCTCTCCGCTCGACTGCGCGGGCAGGTACCCCTGACGCTCGGTGGGTCGCTCATCGGGCAGCTCCTGTACCTCTGCCTGCAGCGGAGCATCCCGATCTGGCTGGAGACCCCGCTCCTCGACCTCTTGACCGAGGACGGAGCCGTTGTCGGTGCCGTCGTCCAGCATCGTGGGCGGCAGGTTCGCGTCCGAGCTCGCGGCGGTGTGCTCCTGGCGGCAGGAGGCTTCGCCCACAACCGAGCGATGCGCGAGCGTTATCACCCGCACCCGATCACGACCGAGTGGACCAGTGCGGCGCCGAGCGACACTGGCGACGCGATCCTCGCCGCGCAGAAGATCGGTGCGGCGGTCGCGCTCATGGACGATGCCTGGTGGGGACCGACGGCGATCATGCCCAACGGGCGGCCGCTCTTCGTCCTGTGGGAACGCTCTTTCCCGTTCGGCATCATCGTCGACTCGAGCGGTCAGCGCTTCATGAACGAGTCGGCTTCCTACGTCGATTGCGGACATGCCCAGTACGAGCGGCATCGGCAGGTTCCGGCAATCCCGGCGTGGCTCGTGATCGACGCCAAGCATCGTCGCTTCTACCCGTTCGGTTTCGTCCCGCCGCTGGTGACGCCGCGCTCGATGACCGGTCCGCAGTTCCTCGTCCGGGCGCAGACGTTGCGCGAGCTCGCACTTCGCTGCGGGATCGACCCCGATGGGCTGGAGCGTACCGTGGAGCGGTTCAACCGGATGGCCGTCGCCGGCAAGGACGAGGACTTCCGGCGCGGCGACAGCGCCTACGACCGCTTCTACGGCGATCCGCGCGTACGGCCGAACCCGAATCTCGGACCGATCGACCGGCCGCCTTTCTACGCGACGGCGATCTATCCGGGAGACCTTGGCACCAAGGGAGGCCTCCTGACCGACGAATGGGCGCGGGTGCTGCGGGAAGACGGCCAGCCGATTCCCGGCCTCTACGCCGCCGGGAACACGACGGCCTCGGTGATGGGTCGGACCTATCCAGGGCCAGGCTCGACGATCGGCCCGGCGTGCACCTTCGCCTACATCGGCATGCTGCACGCGACGCGGCGGCTCGCCGAATCGCTCGCGCCATCCTGAGTTCGCCCGGTTCTCGTCGGAGGGAACACCGGCACGCGTCCGGGGATCATCGCCGGGTCGCCGGTCGGCGGCTATCCCACGCGTCTCGTCGGGAGCAGTCGCTCCGCCGGCGACTCGCGGCCGATCTTCCAGGTCCGGCCGGGTATGCTCGCCCTCTTGACAGCTGAGCTGAAGAGTTCTACGCTGGAATGTGGAGTCCCCCAGTCGAGAGGACCGCGGTGCAGTGAGGGAGGTGCGGCATGTGGAAACCGGAACCGAGTCTCGCTGACTTGCGGTACACCGTCGAGAAGTCCGGTCTCACGCCGGAGACGTTGCTCGCGGCGTACCGTCAGATGTGTCTCATCCGTTCCTTCGAGGAGACGATCGCCGACCGCTACTACATCGGGAAGACCCCCCAGTTCAACATGGCGGCTGGTCCCATCCGGGGCGAGATGCATCTGGCGGTCGGACAGGAGGCGGTGGCGGTCGGGGTCGGGATGCATCTCCGGGATCCTGACGCCGTCGTCAGTACGCACCGGCCGCCCCACCATGCGCTCGCCAAGGGCGTGCCCGCCGACAAGCTTGCCGCTGAGATCTTCGGGAAGGTCACCGGCCTCTGCCGCGGGAAAGGCGGGCACATGCATCTCTTCGACGCCGAGCGCCGCTTCTCCTGCAGCGGCATCGTCGGCGCGTCGTTTCCCCAGGCCGCCGGCGCGGCCTTCGCCTTCCGCCACCGTGGCGAACCGCACGTCGCGGTCGCCTTCGCGGGCGAGGGAGCGGCCAATCACGGGACGTTCGCCGAGACGCTGAACGCGGCCGTCCTCTGGCGCCTACCGCTGGTGATCGTGATCGAAGACAACATGTACGCCGATTCCACTCCCAAGTGGCAAGCGCTGGCACAGCCGCACCAGTTCCAGAGAGCGCTCGGTTTCAACGTTCCCTCCTACCTCGTCGACGGGATGGATCTCGTCGACGTCTGGCGTGCAGCCAAGGAGGCGATCGAGCGCGCGCGTGCCGGCTACGGGCCGAGCGTCATCGAAGCCGTCTGCTACCGCTACCGCGGTCATTTCGAGGGGGACGCCGAAGAATACCGCACGCGCGAGGAGGTCGAGCGGTGGCGACAGCTCGACCCCATCCCACGGCTCGGGGAGCGTCTCAAGCGGCTCGGCTGGGCGGACGACGCGACGCTGGAGCGGCTGCGCCGTGAAGCGGAAGAGGAGGTCGCACGCGCGGTCGCCTTCGCCGAACAGAGCCCGTTGCCGGATCCGGCAGAAGCGCTCGTGGGGGTGTTCCGATGACGCGGACGATGAAAGGCATCGCCTTCGCGATCGCCGAAGCGATCGACCAGGAGATGTCCGAGCGACCGGACATCGTGGTGCTCGGCGAGGACGTGACCTACTGGGGTGCCGTCTTCGGCTTCACCATGGGGCTCTACGAGAAGTACGGACGTGACCGGGTGATCGATACCCCGATCACTGAGCAGACCTTCTTCGGCATGGCAGCCGGCGCGGCTTCGGTCGGCATGCATCCGGTCGTGTCGCTGATGTTCGTCGACTTCCTCGGTGCCGGCTTCGACCAGATGTACAACCACATCGCGAAGAACCATTACATGTCCGGTGGCCAGTTCGCGATGCCGGTGACCATCTTGACCGCGATCGGTGGCGGCTACGGCGATGCCGCGCAGCACTCGCAGGTGCTCTACGGGCTGTTCGCGCACGTGCCGGGATTCAAGGTGGTGGTGCCGGCGACGGCCTACGACGCGAAGGGACTGACCATCGCCGCGCTGCGCGATCCCAATCCGGTCGTGATCTTCGGCCACAAGCTCTTGACCGGTCTCCCGTTCCTGCCGTTCGAGGGGCAGGAGGAAGCGGTGCCGGAGGACCGCTACACCGTCGAGTTCGGGAAAGCTGCCGTGCGCCGCGAGGGGAGCGACCTCACCATGATCGCGGCTGGCCTCATGGTGCACCGGTGCATGCGCGCTGCGGAGGAGCTGGCGCGCGACGGCGTTTCCGCCGAAGTGATCGACCTCCGCACGCTGGTACCGCTCGACCGGGAGACGATCGTCGCCTCGGCGCGCAAGACCGGTCGCGTCCTGATCGTCGACGAGGACTACCAGAGCTACGGGATGACCGGCGAGATCGCGTTCCAGGTCCAAGCGGGAGCGTTCGACGCCCTCAAGGCGCCCATCCGCCGCTTGGCCGTCCCCGACGTACCCATTCCGTTCTCCGAACCGCTCGAGCGCGCGGTCATCCCGAGCGTCGAGCGGATCGTCGCCGAGGCCAAGTCTTTGCTGGCGGCCGGCGTGCGCGCATGACGCGATCGCCCAGGCCAACTGCGAGGGGCGCCTCCGCGGAGGCGCCCCTCCGTACGTTCGCGGACGCTCGCGACCGGGCTCAGCTCGCCTGGACGGCTTCCGGTGGGCGGATGAGCAGCAACGGCACCGTTCCCTCGCGCAGCAGGCGCTCGGCGACGCTCCCGAAGACGACGCGGCTCAACCCGCTCCGTCCGTGCGTCGCCATCACGACGAGATCCGGCTGCCGCTCCCGCTCGAAGGCGAGCAGTTGCTCCGGTGCGATCCCTTCGAGCACGTGCGCTTCCACCCGGAGCCCCTCGCCGCGGAGTCGCTCGGCGAGCTCGTTCACGTAGGTCGTCGCCGTCTCGATCATCTGCTGAGCGAGCTGATCGAGTACCTCGGCCGACGCAGGGACTCCCGCCGGAACGCTCAGCAGACTGTAGATTTCGGGCGTCTCGGCGACCCGGACGAGATGGATGGTCGCGTCGAAGCGCCGGGCCAGCTCCTTCGCGTACGGAACAGCTGCCTCGGCCAGTGTCGAACCATCGACCGGCAGCAGGATCGACCGGACGACACCGGGCTCGCGCTGCGGCATCGACGAGCGGATCAGGAGCACAGGAACGCCGGCGCCGCGCACGACGCGGTCAGCGACGCTCCCGTAGAGCCAGCGCCCCAGCCCGCTGCGCCCGTGCGTCGTCATCGCGATCGCCGGATCGGGGAGCTCCAGAACGAGGTCGATGATCTCCGCGGCGGGATCACCGTAACGAACGGTGATTTCGGCTGGTACCCCGAGCCGCTCGGCCACCTTGGCCAGATAGTCCCGTGCTCCCGCCGCCACGTCGGCCGGTGCCTCAATGTCGACGACGCGCACAAGGTACAGCGAGGCACCGAACCTCTCGGCCAGCGCCTTGCCGTACGGCAGTGCCGCCTCGGCGAGTTCCGACCCATCGAGCGGAACGACGACTGACGCGATCATCGGGTACCGTCCTTTCCCTTCCGCACCCGAAACGCCAACCCTCTTCCGTCACCCGTCCCCCGGTCGAACGAGGAATGCGAAGGCGGAGCACTTTCAGCATAACATGCAGTCAGAACGCTGTCAGCATCCTTCCTCGCAGGGTGTCCGTCCTGGCGTCGGTGCAGCTCGGAGCGTGCGTCGGTCCAACGCGACGGCCCGGCGTCGATCTGTCCCTCCAGCTGCTATCATGCGCACAGGGTAGCGCGAGTGGTGCGAGGAGGGAAGCGGTGACGGTTCGTGTTCCGGTCGAGGAGCTCCAGCGGTTCGTCACGGCCGTCTTCACCCGAGCCGGCCTTTCCGAGGAAGACGCGGCTATCAGCGCCGAGATCTTGCTCGCTGCCGACGTGCGCGGCTTCGACTCCCATGGTATCGCTCGACTCGACTATTATGTCCATCGCTTGGAGGCAGGTGCGATCAACCTGCGGCCGAACTTCCGGGCGGTCGCCGAGACGCCGGCGACGGTCGCTTTCGATGCCGACAACGGCATGGGCTTCTCCAGTGCCTACCGGGCGATGCGGCGGTGCATCGAGAAGGCGAAGGAAGCCGGTTTCTGCCTCGCCACGGTGCGGCGGAGCAACCACTACGGCATCGCTGGGTACTACGCGACGATGGCGCTGGAGGAGCCCGGGATGATCGGCGTCTCCATGACGAACGCGACGCCGCTCGTCGTGCCTCCCTTCGCCCGCGACGCGTTCCTGAGCACCGCGCCGATCGCCTTCGCCGTACCGGCCGGCAAGGAGCGGCCGCTCGTCTTCGACGGTGCGACGAGCACGGTGGCTTGGGGCAAGATCGAGATCGCCCGCCGCAACCGTCAACCGATTCCGCTGGGCTGGGCGCTCGACGTCGAGGGGAAGCCGACGACGGATCCCTTCGCCGCACGGTATCTCACGCCGCTCGGTGCCTTCCCGGAGCTCCGGAGCCACAAGGGATACGCGCTCGCCCTCCTGGTCGAAGTACTGTGCGGGCAGCTGGCTGGTGGCGTGTGGGCCAAGTACGTCGGTGGCTCTCGGTCGCAGACGCTCGGGCCGTCGGGTACTGGACACGCCTTCATGGCGATCCGCGTCGACGTGTTCCGTCCGCTCGAGGAATTCCTGGCCGACATGGACGACATGCTCGGGGAGCTCCGGCGCGCGCGACCGGCCGAGGGGGCCGAGCGCGTTCTCGTCCCCGGCGACCTCGAATACGAGACCGAACTCGACCGGCGTGCCAATGGTATCCCGGTGCACCCGGAGGTGCTCGCCAAGCTGCAGGAGATCGCCGCACGCTACGAACTTTCTTTGCCGGTTTGAGGGATCGGGCAGCGAGCACGACGTGCCAGGTCCCTGTTACCGGAACGCGAGCGCCTTCCCGACGGCACGGATGAGAGCGTGCGCGAGGAAAGCGACGAATACCGCGATGAAGAAGGCGAAGACGAAAACGAGGAGGCCCCAGCCTAGGCTGCCGAGCCTATCGAGCCAGCCGTCGCGCTCGATCGATCCCGCGAAACTTCGTGCGATGTTCTCGAGCGTGCTCGGCCCCAGCCGGAGGGTCAGCGCCCCGGACAAGAACAGCACGAGGAGACTGGTGACGAATTCACCGAGAAGACCGCGCCGGGTCGTCCTCTCACCGGTCGTGCTCGCGACGCTGGCGACGACTCTGTCGCCCCGCCGAAGACCGATGACGTAGAATTCGCTGCCCAGGGGTAACAGCTCTTCGGTCACCTCGATCGCGGTGAGTGTCCCTCCCTCTAGTGGGGAAACGAGTGCACGTGCCCACTCCGGTGCCTCGACTGCGCTCCATTCCTTCGACTGTGACGGCCAGTACCGCAAGGCTTCGGAAAGGTCGATCCGCACCTTCCCCGACCCGTCGTCGAGGAAGACGTCTTCGTCGACTTTCACTGTCGAGCTGGTGCTCGTGTGCTTCTGTTTGGTCGAGTCCGTCTTTCTCCACCTACCGGTGACGTGCAGCTCGTAGGCAGCGGCTGCTCGTTGCGTGAGCGGTGCGCTGCGCTGCTCCGGTGTCCAGGCACGGCCATGAAGCTCGATCGGTCGCTCGCCCTGCGCTGCATCCAACGCGGCGACGCTCACCGTGCGCAAACGAAGGCTGCGTCCGAGGTCCGCCAGTCGTCGGGCGGCGACGATCGTGCTGACGATGAACGTCAAGAATGTCGAGCCGAAACCGGAAACCCACAGTGTCGTGCCTGCCCAGAGCTCGCACGATTCGCCGCAACGGCGGAGGACGATGAAGAACGTGAGCGGCTCCATATCGCCTGCCTCCCGGAAAAGTCCGTCGTTTGTCGGATCACGGTGAGTTTACGGACACATGCCGAATCGCGTCGAGACGGCAGGTGCTCGCCGGCAGGCCAGGTCACCGCTCGCGGCTGCGAGACCGGTTCCTCCTCGGGAGGAAGTCCTGCAGGCGAGCGTTCCCGACCCGCTGCTCGGGTAGCGTGCGGCGCTCATCGACCTGCCAGCTGCCTGGCGCTGTCCCACCATGGTCGTTCCCAGCACTCGGGACATTGGTACGAGAGGAACCTGACCCACGCCAGGACGTCGTCCGGATCCGGTAGCCGGTGCTGGCCGTCGTCCGACCAGACCTGCCAGATCGTCCCGATCTCGTCGGCCAGGACGACGGCAGCGTGCGGCCGACCTCGCTCGTCGACGAAGCCGTAGCGGGCATGGAGCTCGTTCGCTTCGGCCAGCGCGAGCGTGACGCTCGACTCGTCTCCCTCGAGCCGGGGCACGACGATCGCGGAACCGAGCGGGACCACGGCGACTGCTCGGCAGCGTTCGGCGAGGAGGTTCGCGCTCCGGTGACCGATCGAGGCGAGGTAGGCGCGGCACTCGGTACATGGCCACTCGTGCGTGAAGACGACGAGCAGGCTCGTCCGCAGGTACGCGCGCCGGGTCGAGAACGTGGATCCATCCAGACACGGTGCTTGGAAATCGACGATCCGGTCTCCTGGTGACGGTCGTGCCGCCCGCATCGCGTACGCTCCGCGTCTCGGCGCTCCTGGTCCGCGACTCCTAGGAAGTCGCACAATCCCGAGGACGGTCGGTCGGTACCCGCGTTTCATTGTGCCACGCCGGAGCTCCCTCGCCGTCGCTGGCGGCCAGCGCTCCCCAATGCAGGACGGTGTGCGCGAGTTCGGCCGCGTCCTCCCGGTGGCGCGGTGGACCGAACAACGGACCTTGCCCGAACTGGCACCCCGAACGAGCCAAGGCAACCAGATGCGCGAGTTCGTCGATGCCCTCTGCGAAACTCACCAGGCCGAGGTCGCGCGCGACCTGGACGATCGCGCGGGCGACGGCAGCGGAGTGCGGCTGGGTCAAGAAGGCGCGGACGAAGGCTTCCGGAACCCGGAGTCCTGCTTTCGGGAGGCGCAAGAGCGGCTCGATGCTGGCAGGGGCAAGCGATGGATCGCGGACGAGGACGCCGACTCGCCGGGCGACGATCGGTTGCCATTCCCGCTCGATCCCTGGTCGCGCCAATGTCGCCATGGGGAGATCGAGCCAGAGGCGGGTGCAGTACGTCGACAATCCGCTCGGCGCTCGCTCGAGGTCCGACCAGGTTTCCGGATCGAGGAGCGCACGGCTCGGAAAGCCGACGACGACGAACGTCGATTCGGGCAGGAGTTCCAGCCACCGGCAGGCCTCGAGGAGGCTCTCCCGTGCCAGCCAGAGATCGGCCCCAGCGTTCTCGGCGATGGTCGCCAGGTCGCGTCCGCTCCGTTGCGTCCCGGCGACATCGACCCAACACGGTGTCACCTCGAAGCCGGCCAGCTTCCCACTGGGCAGGTGCACGATCGGAAGTCCGACGAAGCCGATGCGGCGGTGTTCGATCGCCTGACGAAGTTCCTGTGCCAGCGAAAGTTCCTGCGTCGCCTCTTCGGCCAGCTGCTCGTGATAGAGGACGACGCGTCCCTTGCCGCGACGCTTGGCTTCGTACAGCGCTAGGTCCGCGTTGCGGAGCACCTCGGTGGGGGAGCACGGCCGCTCTTCGGAGCAGAGCACGATGCCGATGCTCGCGCCCAGCGACACCGTTCGCCCCTCGATCCGGAACGGCTGGGCGAGCGCGACGAGCAGGCGGGCGGCGAGCTCGCGAGCAGCCTCGCGGTCCCGGAGCGGGGCGACGACGAGAAACTCGTCGCCACCCAAGCGACCGGCCGTGTCCTCGCTGCGGACGCTCCGGCGGAGTCGCTCGGCGACCTCGCGGAGGAGCGCATCTCCAGCCAGGTGACCGAGCGAGTCGTTCACCGCTTTGAAGCCGTCGAGGTCGATGAGGAGCGCAGCGAAGGGGCGGCCGGTTCGGATCAGTTCCTCGAGCCGGGCGACGACCGCCAGCCGGTTCGCCAGGCCGGTCAGTCCGTCGCTCGTCGCCAACCGCTCGAGTTCCTGCTGGGCGCGTACCTGCTCGGTGACGTCGAAGGCGATGCCGATGACGCCCTCGATGTCGCCGGACTTGGTGCGCAGGGGCTCGAGGCGAACACGGTAGTGCCGTCCGTTCGTGTGGAACTCGTACTCCTGCGGGTCACCGGCGAGCGCAAGCCGATGGAGTCGGATCGGCAGGTAATCGGGGTCGTCGGTCCCGAAGTACTCGTAGAGACTCCGTCCCACCACTTGCCCGGGCTTGAGTCCGAGGTGCGCGAGACCGCTCCCTTCGCTCGACGTGAAGACGAGGTCGCGATCGACGGTCCAAACGATCGCTGGCAACTGGCGGAGCGTGGCTTGCAGCCAGGCTTCGCGCTCGGCGAGCAACCGTTCGATCGTCTTGCGTTCGTCGATCTCCTCGAGGAGCTGCCGGCTCAAGGTGCGCAGACGCTCGTTCCCCTGGACTTCGCGCCAACTGACGAGGAGCGCGAATGCCAGGAGCCACGAAGCGACGAGGCCGAGGACGAGGACGATCTGCGGGAACGGTGCCATAAGCGGCTGGGCTCGACCTGGGCCGAGCTGGACCTCGACGCGGAGCAGACCGAAGCCGGCTCGCTCGACCGGTGCAGGGACGAGGACCCGGGGTGCGCGAGGCTCGGGTGTTCCAGCGGCGGCGATCTCCTCGCCGTTGAGGAACAGCCTGATCGCTGTCCCACGGAGGACCGCGGCCTGGATCGTCGGTGCGAAGAACGCAGGTGGATCGAGGAGCGCGAGCGCGATCGAGTTGTCGCGCTGCCAGCCGACCGCCAGCAGGGGACGCTGGTCGGGACCAGCGACCCGGAGCAACGCTGGCGAAGCGAGATGCGGACCGAGCCGGAGCGTCGAAACGCTGTCCTGGAGTTCCGGCGTTCGCTCCTCCCAGGCCTGGGCGACGAACAGCGTCTGCCAGCCAGTCGCGGTTCGCTGGCCGTACCAGAGGAGACCGGGAACGGTCTCGTCGTTCACCCCGACGACAGGTACGCGCTCCGGGGCCAGCCGCGCAAGACGGTTGTTGAGGATCGTCCCCGCGTGGCTGGCGGCGGCGATCGCCTCGGTCCGGGTCTGCGCGCGGAGGACGTTCGCTTGCCACTGCGCCAGCACGCCGGCCGACAGTGCGGTGAGGAGCAGTCCTGTCCCCAGGGCGGCCCAGGGGGCCCAGCGCAGCGGCGAACGGCGGTGGGCACGATCCAACCGGATCGCTTCGAGGACGACCAGCAGGTTCGTCAGCCCGAGAAGGGCGATCGCGGCGAACCCGGCGGCGCCGAGCACGGGCGGTCGGAGATCGGCGAGATCGAAGCCCCAACCGATCGCCAGCGCGAGGCCGCTGACGCCGGCGATCGATCCGCTCGCGCCGGACAGGCACACGAGCTGCGGGCGGTGTCCGAGGAACGGTGCGAGGAGTGCGGTCGCCGTGAGCAGGAGCGTGACGACGAGCAGGAGCCGGGGCGGTTCCGGCTCCGCGAGCGGTGCGTCGGCGAGGAGGTTGGCCGCCGGTGCCAGGACGATTCCGGCAGCCAGTGGAACGGCCACGCATTTCCACACTGCTGCTGGCGGTGTCAGCACCCGAAGCAGCGCGAGCGCGGCGAGGAGACTCGCTCCGCCGAGGAGGACGAGGTCACTGCCGAGCGGCAGCAGCGCGAGCGCCGCGAGCACGACCAGCGCCGAGCCGAGGGCGATGGTCACGGCGAGCCAGCGCGCGTGAGTGCGCGGCGGACTCGCGGCGCCGGTCGTCGGTCGTTCCGGGCGCTCGGCGTCTCCCATCGGCTGATCCCTCGTGACGTCGACCACGTTCGTGTCGGACACGGCGTTCGACTCCCGGAGCGGACACTCGTCCAGCATTACGGCAAGACTGCGTTGCGGTCCATGGGTAATCGGTCGGAAACGCTGCGCCCCGGAACGTACGCCGAAGGGGCTACCGGAACGGTAGCCCCTTCCTAGGTCGTGCCGGTGAGGCGCCGTCAGCTGCAGCCGAGACTGTTCCCGCAGTTCAGGCACTTGTAGCAGGAGCCGTTCCGCACCGTGAGATGTCCGCAGACGTCGCAGAAGGGAGCATCGCCCATCAGCTGCGAGAGCTGCTCGTCCAGAGCGTCGCGGAGAACCGAGGCACGCGCGGCGCCGTTGGCGGCAGCGGCGACGGTGACCAGGGCTGCCGCGAGCTCGGCCTGACCATTGACCCGCGGCTTCGGTCGTTCAGCGGCCGACGTGGCCGGCTGCGTCTCAGCCGCCCCCTGCTCGGGTGCGGCCTGGAGTTCCTCGCTGTTCGCTGCCGGCTGCTCGGTCGGGGTGCTCGCTGCGGGCGGCTCCGCCGGCGGCACGTGGACGAGGTCGGTGCGCCCGAGGTACTCGTAGCCGAGGACGCGGAAGATGTAGTCGATGATCGACGTCGCCATCTTGATGTTCGGGTGCCCTTCGACCATTCCCTGGGGCTCGAAGCGCTGGAAGGTAAAGGTGTCGACGAACTCTTCCAACGGCACGCCGTACTGCAGCCCCTTGGAGATGGCGATGGCGAAGCAGTTCATCAGGCTCCGGAAGGCGGCTCCCTCCTTGGCCACGTCGACGAAGATCTCGCCGAGCGTCCCGTCCTCGTACTCGCCGGTGCGCAGGTAGATCTTCTGCCCGCCGACTCGGCCCTCGTAGGTGATCCCGCGGCGCTTGGCCGGGAGCGGGCGCCGACGCGGTCGCTCGACGACCACCACCTGCTTCTCCTGCGGCTCGCTGGTCGTGACCACAGCCTCGGTTTTCTGCTCCTTCTCCTTGTCACTGCCCAAACGGGTCGAGAGCGGCTGCGAGAGCTTGGAGCCGTCGCGGTAGATCGCCAGTGCCTTGAGGCCGAGTCGCCAGCCCTCGAAGTAGGCGTCGGCGACGTCCTCGACCGTCACCTCGTGCGGCATGTTGATCGTCTTGGAGATCGCGCCGGAGAGGAAGGGCTGAACAGCCGCCATCATCCGGATATGGCCCATGTAGTGGATGAAGCGCGTCCCGTGCTTGCCGCACTTGTTGGCGCAATCGAAGACGGGCAGGTGCTCCGGCTTGAGGTGCGGCGCTCTCTCGACCGTCTGCCGACCGCAGATCACGTCGTTCGCTTCGTCGATCTGCTGCGCGGTGAAACCGAGCGCCGCGAGCAGGTCGAAGCCCGGCTGGCTCCACTGCTCGGGGGTGAAGCCGAGTCGGCGGAGGGTCGCTTCGCCGACGATGTACGGCGAGAAAGCATGGCGGAGTTCGAACACACCGGGGAGCGCGGCCTCGATCCGCGCGAGATCGTCCTCGGTGAAGCCACGGGCGCGCAGCGACTCGCGGTTGACGTGCGGCGCACCCTCGAGCGAGAGTGTGCCGAGGACGTAGCGCAAGATGTCCTCGATCTGCTCGGGGGAATAGCCGAGCCGCTCGAGTGCCGGTGCGACCGAACGGTTCACGATCTTGAAGTACCCACCGCCCGCCAGCTTCTTGAACTTGACGAGCGCGAAGTCCGGCTCGATGCCGGTCGTGTCGCAGTCCATGAGGAGACCGATCGTGCCGGTGGGTGCCAGGAGGGTCGCTTGCGCGTTGCGGTAGCCGTACCGCTCGCCCAGTTCGAGCGCCCGGTCCCACGCCTCGCGCGCAGCGCGCAGGAGCTCCGGCGGGCACTGGGTCGGATCCAACCCCTGCGGCGCGATGTGGAGCCCCTCGTACTCTTCCGGATGGGCGTCGTACGCCGCCCGCCGGTGGTTGCGGATCACCCGGAGCATGTGTTCCCGGTTCTCCGGGAACGCCGGGAACGGGCCGAGCGCGGCCGCCATCTCGGCCGAGGTCGCGTAGGCCTCGGCGGTCATGATCGCGGTGATCGCTGCCGCGACGGCACGAGCTCGGTCGGAATCGTAGGGGAGTCCCATCGTCATGAGGAGCGAACCGAGGTTGGCGTAGCCCAACCCGAGCGTGCGGAAGCGATAGCTGTTCCAGGCGATCTCCCGGCTCGGGTACTGCGCCATGAGGACGGTGATCTCCAGCACGATCGTCCACAGGCGCACGGCGTGACGGAATGCGGCCACGTCGAAGCGACCGGACTTCGGGTCGTAGAACTTGAGCAAGTTGAGCGAGGCCAGATTGCAGGCGGTGTCGTCCAGGAACATGTATTCGGAGCAATTGTGCACCACGATCCCATTGGCCACGAAATGCTGGGTGCGCGGCTCGGTCAAGTCGAAGACTGGCTGCTCGCCCAGGTATTCGAGCCCGACCACTTCGTCCTCGAGCCGGTCCTCGTACACGCCCACGCCGTCGTTGAGGACTGCCAGCTTCGCTGCCTTCGGACTCTCCGGCATGAAACCGATCTCTTGGGCGAAGCGGACGCGCGAGGAGCGGCTGATCCGAAGCGAGTGCAACGGCTGTCGCTCGTACGTGCCGCCAGGCACGCGGTCGAAGCCACCGAGCGAACGATTCCGGTCGAGCTTGGCCTTGATGCCGAACGAGAGAAGCATGAGTTGAACCTGCTGCAACAACGTCAGCGAGGTGCTTTCGAGGGAGATGTCGTAGTTCTCGTCGCCGTAGTTGGCGACGGTGCCGTCAGCAGTGAACAAGCCTCGAAGAAGTGCTGCTTGCGAGGCGCGGTCGAGCGTGAAGACCTCGTCAGCGAAGCGCTTACCGGCCGCGCCCTGGTCGAGCACCGCGTACCGCGAGACCAAGGTGCGCACCGGCAGCGCTGAAGTGCCGACGCGAAGCATGGTGGGGGTCTCGATCACCCGCTTCGTCCGCCGAGCCCGACCATCCTCTGCCGTTGCAGTGAAGTCGTCGAGGCTGGTCGCCAGCTTCGCCGCGAGCGCTGTCTCTTCCTTGCCGATGGTGATGAAGAGGTGACCCTGACTTCCGGTCGGACACCCATCGCCCACCGCCAGTCCAATGAGTTCCGCCAGAGTCGGATCGAGGCTCCGGGTACCGAACCCAGCTCCGCGGAGTTGGATCCGATCCCCCGGTCGAAGCTCGATGGCGGGAACATCCCCCCGGTTCACCGTCCAGACGCGATGATCGGGGGTGAGATCCAGCGTGTAGCCAGCACGGGTGTGCAGTCGGTAGACCGGCTTGATTCCTGTGGGAAACACCCGCGTCACGAGCGAGGGGCGTCCGTCCCCCGCGATGATCTCGACCGTCTGACCGACGAGATCGGCGATGCGACGATAGCCCTGGGTCGTCGCGATGAGCGTGTCACCGGTCACACACGGGTTAGATGCATTGATCCGACCGGAGGCCGGGCAGGTGTGCCAATCGTTGATGGTCGTGTCGTACTGGATCCCTGGATCGGCGCACTGCCACGCTGCCTCGGCGATCATGTGCCAGAGGTCGCGCGCCCGCACCGTCTTGGCGATACGGCCGTCGGTGCGCCAGCGGAGGTGCCATTCGCGGTCCTCCAGCACCGCCTGGATGAACTCGTCCGGGACCCGGACCGAGTTGTTCGAGTTCTGACCGGAGACCGTCGCGTAGGCCTCGCCGTTGAAGTCGGCCGAGTAGCCGGCTGCGACGAGCGCGGCGACCTTCTTTTCCTCCTCGGCCTTCCACCGGATGAACTTCTCCACGTCGGGGTGGTCGATGTCCACGACGACCATCTTGGCGGCGCGTCGGGTGGTGCCGCCGCTCTTAATGGCCCCCGCCGCCCGGTCGAAGACCTTGAGGAAGCTCATCAGCCCGGAGGAAGTGCCGCCGCCGGAGAGCGGTTCGCCCTCGGCCCGGATCTTGGAGAAGTTGGTGCCCGAACCGGCACCGTACTTGAAGACGCGCGCTTCGCGCAGCACCAGGTCGAAGATCCCACCGGGATTGACGAGGTCGTCCTCGACCGACTGGATGAAGCAGGCGTGCGCCGAGGGATGCGAGTACGCGTCGGGCGATTGCCGGAGTTCCTCCGTCTCCGGGTCGACGTACCAGTGACCCTGCGGCGGTCCGCTGATCCCGTACGCCCAGTAGAGCCCGGTGTTGAACCACTGCGGCGAGTTCGGGGCGCCGATCTGGTGCAGCAGCATGTAGGCCAGTTCGTCCTCGAAGGCCTGCGCGTCCTCGGGCGTCGCGAAGTAGCCGTACCGCTCGCCCCAGTCGCGCCAGCAACCCACCAGGCGCCGCACCACTTGCCGGACGCTCCGCTCGGGGCCGAGCACCGGGTTGCCCTGCTCGTCCAGGATCGGCCGACCCTGTTCGTCGTACTGCGGCACACCGGCCTTGCGGAAGTACTTGGACACGACGATGTCGGTCGCCACCTGCGACCAGTGTTCCGGCACCTCCGCGTCGGTCATCTCGAAGATGACCGTGCCGTCCGGATTGGTGATGCGGGACGCCCGGCGTGCCCAGCGGACGGTCTCGTAGGGATCCTCCCCCGGGCGCGTGTAGAAGCGTGGAATCCGCAAGCCGCGTCGCTCCTCGCTGCCGTTCCCTCGCTCGCTCATGCTCGCCCCCACAATCCCTTCCTCGCGACAGCGGATCGATGGACCACTAGATGTTGCGTGCACTGCTCGTGCGCAGCTCAAGCTCTAGTGTAGTCGCCCCGACCGGCCCTGTCCAGCTGTGTCTTCCGGTCAAATGTGCGACTCGCCGCTTCGGCTGGCGATGCTGTACGTACAGCCTGGCAACAGTCTAGCACTCCGCGGGGTGTCGTGCAAGAGGAGGTGCGTACGAACGCGAGTACCTTCTGCGACGAGCCGGGCGCGTCGGCCGGAAGAGGAGCCGCTTCGGGGGCGGAACGGGAGGTCGCTGGTTCGTCGGAACGGTGCCGGCGCGGCAGCAGGCTCCGCTGTGCCGCGTCGACTCACTCGGTCTGCGGATCGAGGAGGCCGATCCGCAGCGCGAAGCGGACGAGCTCCGAGCGGCGTGAAAAGCCGAGCTTCTGCATCACCCGATGACGGTAGGTCTCGACCGTCTTCGGCGAGAGGAACAGCTGGTCGGCGATCTCCTGCGCTGTGTATCCGGCCGCCGTCAGCCGTAGCACCTCCCGCTCCCGTTCGGAGAGGAGCTGCGCCGGATCCTGCACTTCCCCGGCCTGCGCGCGGTCGAGGTATCCCTGGAGCAGTGTCCGTGCTGCCGCTTGGTCGATGAAGACCTCCCCACGGGCGACGGTGCGGATCGCTTCCACCAGGTCGGTATGCAGGCTGGATTTGCGGACGTAGCCGGAGCCGCCGGCTTGCAGGACCGGCAGGAGATACCGTTCCTCGGCGTGAACGGTCAGGATCAGGATGCGCGTCGGCAGCCCCAGTTGCGCGATGCGCCGCAGCGCCTCGAGACCGTTGCCCGGCATGCTGATGTCCAGTACTGCCACGTCGGGCTGCAGCTGCCGCGCCAGCTCGACCGCCTCGTCGGCGGTGCTGGCTTCGCCGACGACCTGGATGTCCGGTTCCCCCTCGAGCAATGCGCGCAGCCCTACCCGGACCACCGGGTGATCGTCGGCGAGCAGGACTCGAATCGTTCCGGTCGGCATCGTCAACCCTCGGTTCGCGGGATCGGTCGGTCGGTCGATCGGACCGGAACGGCAGCGATCACTTCCGTCCCGGCACCGGGAGCCGTCCTGATATCGAGTGTGCCATGGACGAGTTGCGCGCGTTCGCGCATGCTGAAGAGCCCGAGCCCGGAGCCGAGCGCTTCGCCGAGGTCGAAGCCCTTCCCGCCGTCCCGGACCCTGAGCACCGCTCGGTCGGCTTCGATGTCCAGTTCCAGCGTGGCGCGATCGGTTCCGGCGTGCTTGGCGACGTTCGTCAGCGCTTCCTGGGCGATCCGATAGAGCGCGAGTTCCACTTCCGGCGCGAGCCGCTGGCGCTGCCCGCGGATCTGTACCTGGACCGAGAGGCCGAACCGCTGCCGGTACTGCGCGGCCAGCCCTTCGAGTGCCGCTGCCAGCCCGAGGTCGTCGAGGACCGGTGGTCGCAGCTCCTGGGCGATCGCGCGGATCGCTTCCAGCGTCGAGCTGGTGAGACCGATCAGTTCGCGCAGTACCGTCCCGTCGGTCGGTTGCTGCCGGTCGTGCAGCATCTTGAGGAGCACGAGGAGCGCCGTGAGGCTCTGGGCTGGGTCGTCGTGCAGTTCGCGGGCGATCCGGCGACGCTCTTCCTCCTGCGCGGTCAGCGCTCGCTGGGAGAGCTCGCGCAGCCGCTCCTGATAACCGACGAGTGTGTCGAGCATCGCGTTGAAGGTCGCCGTCAAGTTGTCGAGATCCGGGTCGCTGAAGGAGACGGTCGGGGCACGCACGTGGAAGTTGCCGCGCCGGACCTCGTCCGCCGTCTGCTCGAGCACCTCGATCGGGCGGAAGGCTGCTCGCAGGACGACCCAATTGATGAGGACGGAAAGGAGCGTGCCGCTGATGGCGAAGAGCGCGACGAGCTCGGGAAGATGATCGGTGTTCCCGGTACTCAGGAGCGTCAGCGTGGTACCGACGATCGCGCCACCGACGACGATGAACGAGTTGGCGACGAGCACCTTGTAGAAGATCGGGAGATGGGTCAGCTGTCGGACGAGACGAGCGAACAGCCTGTGGAGTCGTCGCACGGTGTCGATCCGTCTTCGCCTTCAGCGACGCTTCTTCTTTTTCTTCTTGTTCTGGTGACGGGGCGGTGCGGGGCCGACCGCCGGTCGGGCCGGTAGGGTACCGCCAGCAGGCATCCCGTCCAAGCCGGGGAGACCCGCGAAGGGGCCCGCTCCGCCGAACAAGCCGCGCAGACCGCCGCGCCCGCGGCCTGCCGCCAGTTGACCGAGTTCCGCCATCATCCGCTGCATCTGCTTGAACTGCGACAGGAGTTGCGCCACTTCGGCCATCGTCGTGCCGCTGCCATGGGCGATGCGACGCCGCCGACTGTAATTGATGATGTCCGGGTTGCGCCGTTCCTCCGGCGTCATCGACAGGATGATCGCCTCGACACGCTTGTACTCGTCGTCGCTGATCTGCACCTGCTGCTGGCGGAGCAGCTGGCTCATCCCCGGGATCATCTCGAGCAGCTGCGTCAGCGGCCCCATCTTCTTGACTTGCTGCAACTGGCGGAGGAAGTCCTCCAGGTCGAAGGTGCCGCGCAGCAGCTTCTCCTGGAGCTTCTTCCCCTCTTCCTCGCTGATCTGCTGCTGCGCCTTCTCGATCAGCGAGAGCACGTCGCCCATGCCGAGGATGCGGGTGGCCAGACGGTCGGGATAGAACGGTTCCAGCGCCTCGACGCGTTCACCGGTGCCGATGAACTTGATCGGTACGCCGACGACGGCCCGGATGGAGAGCGCGGCACCGCCGCGGGCATCGCCGTCCATCTTGGTGAGGATCAGTCCCGTGAGCGTCAGTCGCCGGTGGAACTCCTGCGCGACGTTGACCGCCTCTTGCCCCGTCATCGCGTCGGCGACGAGCAGGATCTCGGTCGGGCGGACCGCTTCCTTGATCCGCTCCAGCTCCTGCATCATCGGCTCGTCGATCTGGAGCCGCCCGGCCGTGTCGACGATCACCGGGTTGTACGCCTGGTCGCGGGCGAGCTTCACCGCGTGCTTGACGATCTCGACCGGATCCGCCTTGGTCCCCTCGTCGTAGACCGGCAGGTCGTGCTGACGGCCGAGCGTCCGCAGCTGCTCGACGGCAGCCGGCCGGTAGATGTCGGCGGCCACGAGCAGCGGGCGACGGCCTTCCTTGCGCAGGTGATAGCCGAGCTTGGCGACCTGCGTCGTCTTGCCCGATCCCTGCAGTCCCACCAGCATGATCACGGTCGGTGGCTGCGGCGCCCACTGCAGGGGGACGCGCTCGTTGCCGAGCACCCGGACGAGTTCCTGGTGCACGATCGCAACCACCTGCTGGGCCGGCGTCAGCGACCGCAGCACCTGCTCGCCGATCGCCCGTTCTCGGACGGCCGCGATGAAGTCCCGCACGACCGTGTAGTGGACGTCCGCCTCGAGCAAGGCGCGACGGACCTCCCGCAGCGCCTCGTCGACGTCCTGCTCGGTGAGGCGTCCCTTGCGCCCGATCCGTTCGAAGACGGCGGTGAGGCGATCGGTCAACGCTTCGAACACGGCTCATCCCTCCTCGTCGCCGAAGAACAGGGCGTCGACGTAGGATTCGGGGTCGAACTCGGCGAAGTCGGTCGGTTTCTCGCCGGTACCGACGTAGGCGATCGGGATGCCGAGTTCGCGGGAGATCGCGAACGCGATCCCGCCCTTGGCCGTACCGTCCAGCTTGGTGAGCGCGATATCGGTGACGCCCGCTGCCTCGGTGAACACGCGTGCCTGGTTGAGCCCGTTCTGACCGGTGGTCGCGTCGATCACCAGCAGGACCTCGTGGGGAGCGTCCGGGACGTGGCGCTGGATCACCCGCCGGATCTTCGCCAGCTCGGCCATCAGGTTCGACTTCGTGTGCAGGCGACCGGCGGTATCGATCAGGAGCACGTCGATGCCACGATTGTGGGCGGCCTGCATCCCGTCGAAGACGACCGCTCCCGGGTCCGCTCCCGGCGCGTGCGCGATCACCGGCACGCCGAGTCGCTCGCCCCACGTCTTGAGCTGATCGATCGCGGCCGCCCGGAAGGTGTCGGCTGCGACGAGCAGCACCGATCGTCCCTGATCGAGGTGATACCGCGCCAGCTTGGCGATCGTGGTGGTCTTGCCGGTGCCGTTGACGCCGACGACCAGCGAGACGAAGGGAACACCCCGTTGGTAGATCTTGACGCGCCGGTTCCGCATGGCGGCGTCCAGCAAGGCGACCATCTCGTCGCGCAAGGCCTCGCGGGCCTCGGCGGGGTCACGGAGTTCGCCGCGACGGACGCGCTCGCGCAGCCGCGCGAGCAACGCCTCGGTCGTCGCGACACCGAGGTCCGCTTGGATGAGCAGCGCCTCGAGGTCCTCGAAGAGCTCCTCGTCGATCTGGTTGCGATCGAACAGTTGGACGATCTGCCGGAAGATTCCCTGGCGGCTCCGCTTCAGCCCGGCTTCCAGCTGGGGGGTCGCCGGTGCGCGCCGGCGGAAAAAGCGACTGAAGATCACGGTCGTCTCCTCGGTCTACGGGATCCGCTCCCTGGAGTGTGGCGCCGCAGCGAACGCCGCGGCGCCGAAAACAAGTATACCCGCTCGCCCTTCGCGCCCTCGTGGGGGCGAGCGTACCGGAGACCGGTCCCAGCGGCAGCGGTCGGGGCATTGACGGCCGGTCGCTCGCTCGGCACACTCGGCGGCAACGGAGTCGCGCCGCGAGCAGGGACACGGTATGGGTCCGGCGCCCGAGGAGTATCACCTCTCGATCAAGGAGTTGCCGGCGAGCGAGCGCCCGCGGGAGCGCCTGCGGCAGTTCGGCCCCGAAGTCTTGACCAACGCCGAATTGCTCGCGGTGATCCTCAATACGGGGACGCGCGGCGAGTCGGTCCTGGAGCTCGCGCAGCGGTTGCTCGTCGCCTTCGAGGGACTGGTCGGCCTGGCGCGAGCCGATCTCCCGACTCTCCAACGGTTTCACGGGCTCGGTGAGGCCAAGGCAGCGAAGTTGAAGGCCGCCTTGGAGCTCGGCCGGCGGCTGGCCTCAGCGCAACCCGAGGAGCGTCCGGTGATCCGCACGCCGGAGGACGTCTACGCGGTCGCCGGGGCCGAGATGGCGATGCTCGAGCAGGAGCAGTTGCGGGTCCTCCTGCTCGATACGCGGAACCGCGTCCTGCGCACGGTGACCGTCGTTCAAGGGCACGTCAACGGCGCGCAGGTACGGATCGCCGAGCTGTTCCGCGACGCGGTGCGGGCCAACGCCCCGGCGATCGTGCTGCTGCACAACCATCCCTCGGGGGATCCGACCCCGTCCCGGGCCGACGTCGAGCTGACGCAGCAGGCCGTCCGGGCCGGGCAGTTGCTCGGGATCGAGGTCGTCGACCATCTCGTCATCGGGCACGGGCGGTTCTGTTCGCTCCGGCGACTCGGCTTGGGGTTCGGAGCCGGTTGACGAGCGGAGTTCGCCCGGGCGCGAAGCCGCTCGCGGCGCGGGCGCGAGGGAGACGACGTTCCGAGGCTCCGGAACGCTGATGAGCGGATCCTCCGGCGGAACCGAGCGCTGCTCCATGGCAGCCGGCGAGGCTGGCCCAGGACTCCGACCGCGGCGTCGCCGGATTCGCGGTGGCGCTGCAGGCACACCTTTGCAGTGGACCTGCGGGCGGGCAGCGCGCACCATTTGCCGGCCGCGAGCGTCGTCTCCCACGGTGCGCGTCCAGGAAGGTGTGGCCGGTGTCGTCGGGAGCGCGGGGCCGCCGGGAGCGTCGATGCGGCGTCCTCGGTCGGGCTCCCTCATGCTCCGGGGAGCCAGCCTCGGTCGATGAGCGTCTCGCGACCCAGGTGCCCGAGCAGGATCTCGAAGCGCGTCCCGGCGAGTTCGGGGTGGTACTCCATGCGGTTCCGCTCGAAGTACTGCACGAGGTAACGCTTGCCGTCCGTCTTGCTCGCTTCCTCGAACGGCTCGCTGATCGGGTAGCCGAAGACCGCGGCACCGCCGCGGCTCCACCAGTACGTCCGGAACGGCGGCCCCAGCGTGTGGCGGGTCTCGACGAAGTAGTCGAGGCTCGGTTCGTCCGGTCGCTCGACCGGCCGGAACGGTGGCTCGTTCTCGCGTCCGCGCGTGCGCTCGACGCCGAGCAGCCCGAGGAGGACCTCGAACGGGGTGCCGGCGTTCTCCGGATGGTGCTCGAAGCGGGCGCGCTCGAAGTACTGGACGAGGTACTGCTGCCCGTCGGTCGCCGAGACCTCGACGAACGGCTCGGTGAGCGGGTAGCCGAAGCGCTCGAGTCCGCCGTTCGCTTCCCAGAAGCGGTAGAACAGGCGCGGGACGTTGTGCCCCGTCTCGTCGAAGTAGACCATGTCGGGGTCAGAGCTCGGCGGCACCGGCGCGGTGGGCGGCGGGAGCGTCTGGAGTTCCTGCGGGAAGACGCCTTGTTGCTCGTAGCGGACGAACTCGCGGACCAGGCTCGCCGTGAGCTTCCACCGCCGAACCGAACGCAACCGGATGTACCCAGTGACCGTCGCTTGCTCGCCCGGGGCGAGCGGGCCGGGCAGTCCCCAGCGGAACGGGTTTGGGATGCCGGTGTTCCCCTCGAAATCGACGCCCACCCGGAACGCACCCTCTTGCTTGGCATAGCCGACGGTATCGAACGTCTGCCCTTCCTCGTAGATGAAGCCCGGGGGCGGTCCCTGGGTCGGGAGCTCGACCGGTCCGGTGTTCCGGACGACCGCGTCCACCCGAACCAGCGTTCCCGCGTAGAGTTCGCTTGAGGGGGTGAAGGTCACCGAGACGAGTTCGGCCTTCGGTTCGATCCGGCGCGGCTTGGAGCGGAAGACGATCGGTCCAGTGCCCTTCAGCAGCCCCCGTAGCACCGGAATCTGGTCGTAGAGCTGGTCGCCCGGGCACTCGGTGACGTTGTAGTCGCGGTGGCCGCCGATGTTCGGGACGTCCAGGAGATCCCGGAAGCGGCCGATCCCGGCGGGGTCGAGGTTCCCGGCGCGTGTGCGGATGAGCCGCGTCAGCGCCTCCAGCACCGGCCGTGGCGGTGCGGTGGCCGTGAAGTCGCCGAGGACCGCGATGCCGAGCGTTCCTGTGTTGTAGCCCGCGGTGTGAGCGCCGACCACGTTCGGTCCACCGTAGCGCCCTTCGTAGACGCGGCCTTGCCAATCGACGATGAAGTTGTAGCCGATGTCGCCCCAACCGAGCGTGACCGCGTGGTACGCGTAGATCGCGCGGATCGTCGCAGCCGGATCGGGAGGATCGTTCTTGGTGACCGTGTGGTGCACGATCACCTTCTGGATCGGCGCATAGCTCGGTGGCCAGATCTCGCGGCCGTTCGCGTCGAAACGGAGCGATTCGTCAGCGCCCCAGCCAGCGCGCGGGACGATCCAGCCGTCGATGAGGTCGCCCGTCGCCAACCAGCGGACGTCGGTTCCCTGCGTCGCGACAGCGGTGACCCGGACCGCATGGACGACCGGTCCGGTGCCGTCCGGACCCGGTTCGCAGCGCACGAGGAGCTGGACCGCTCGCCCGCTGGCGAGGACCGGTGG